>CAMYZO010000031.1 GCA_947303855.1 uncultured Prevotellaceae bacterium | reverse complement strand
TTCCTGCAGATGGGCGACATCATTGCCGAGACCATGCAGCGTGCCACCTTCGACAAACAGCCCGACTACGACACATACATCAAGACCGATGCCGAGGCACGTCGCATAGCATCTGAGTTATTATAATTCTAGGTAAAAAGATTATGGAAATATTTCTGATAAGACTGATACAGTTCATGCTGGCCATCTCGCTGCTGGTACTCCTCCACGAGGGCGGTCACTTCTTCTTCTCCAAGCTTTTCGGTGTGCGCGTCGATAAGTTCTACCTGTTCTTCGACCCCAGCATCTGGAAGTGGGACGGCAGCATCTTTAAGTTCAAGCCCAAGGGAAGCGATACACAGTACGGCGTAGGATGGCTGCCACTGGGCGGCTACTGCAAGATTGCCGGCATGATTGACGAGAGTTTCGACACCGAGCAGATGAAACAGCCCCAGCAGCCTTGGGAGTTCCGCTCAAAACCGGCCTGGCAGCGCCTGCTCATCATGATTGGCGGCGTGCTGGTGAACTTCCTCCTGGCACTGTTCATCTATGCCATGATACTGTTCCACTGGGGCGACACCTACATCCCCCTGAAGGACATGACGCAGGGTATGAAATTCAATGCCGAGGCCAAGTCATACGGTTTCCAAGACGGCGACATCCTGATAGGCACGGAGGAGGGCGAGTTCAAGGATTTCTCAGCCGACCTGTTCCGTCAGATTAGTGAGGCTCACCGCGTAGACATCGTACGCGACGGCAAGCCCATGTCCATCTCGCTGCCCGGCGACATCAACCTGTTAGGCATGCTCAAGGCCGACCCTGCCTTCGTACGTCCGCTTATCCCTGCCGTCATCGACAGCATCGTGGCCGACACACCGGCCGCTGCCGCCGGTCTGCAGAAGGGCGACCGCATCCTGGCCATCAACGGCAAGGCCGTCGACTCTTATAACGAATACACCAACCAGATAGCGCGTCTGAGCGACGTCATGGCTGTGGCCACCACCCATGAGGACAGCATGAAGGTGCGCCAGGCTACCATCGTCTTTGCCCGTGGCGAACAGACCGACACTGCCGACGTTGTACTCACCCCCGAACTCACGCTGGGTTTCTACGGTCAGAGTCTGACAAAAATCTACAAGCCCGTCACCATTGAGTACGGCTTCCTGGAGAGCATCCCTGCCGGTATCAAATACGGATGGAACGTGCTGGCCGGCTATGTCGACGACATGAAGTACATCTTCACCGCCGACGGTGCCAAGTCGCTTGGCGGTTTCGGAGCCATCGGCTCACTGTTCCCCCCGATGTGGGACTGGTATATGTTCTGGAAGATGACGGCCTTCCTCTCTATCATCCTTGCCTTCATGAACATCCTGCCCATACCGGCACTTGACGGCGGCCACGTGCTGTTCCTCGTCTATGAGATGATCACCCGCCGCAAACCGTCGGAGCAGTTCATGATACGCGCCGAGTACGTGGGCTTCGGCATCCTCATCCTGCTCATGGTCTTTGCCAACCTGAACGACATCCTGCGTTGGCTGGGCTACATGTAGGAGTTAAGGAGTTAAGGAGTTAAAGACGTATGTCTTTCCCCTGTTTCCCCTAAGGGGTGCTGGAAACGGAGCCGCATAACTATTGTCTTAACTCCTTAACTCCATTTACTCCTCAACTTGAGTTTAAAATTTGTCTTTCAGATATTCCCTGATGGCGGCCAGAAGCGCATCGTTCTCCTCGCGCTTCTGCGCCGACACACGGAAGCAGTGGCTGTTCAGGCCGTGGAAGTTGGAGGCATCACGAATCAGTATGCCATAGTGCTCAAGGAGCCACTGCTTTAGTCTCGGGGCCTTCCCCTTTTCCATATAGGCCAGCATGAAGTTGGCACTGCTGTCCATCAGCATCAGCCCGTCAATCTTACTCAGCTCCGCATGCAGCCGTGCTGCCTCCTGCAGGTAGCCTTGTTTGTCGGCTATCACCTGCACATGGTTCTCCACAAGATATTTTCCTGCTTCAATGGCCAGCGCATTGACAGTCCAGGGCTGGCGTAACTGGCGCAGGCGGTCGATGATGACGGGCGAAGCCGTGACATAGCCCAGCCGCAACCCCGGTATGCAGTATTTCTTCGTCATGGAGTGTATCAGGATAAGATTGTGGCAGTCAAGCATCTCCCGGGGCTGAAGCATGGCTTTCAGCGTGTAGTCCTCATACGACTGGTCAACAACGAAAGTGTGGTTGCGCTGTTCCCTGATGACATGACTCATCAGGGCTTTCAACATAACGTTGCCCGTGGGGTTGTTAGGGTTACAGAGCCAGTAGATACGGTTGTCAGGCAGCGTCTCCATATCGTCGTTGTCATAATAAGAGACGATGTGGCCGTGCATCTTACAGGCATCGGCATACTCGCTGAACGTCGGTTGCGGAATGATAGAGGCCCAGCCCCGATAGAGTTGTGCTATAAGGTAGATGGCCTCGGTGGCCCCGGCAGTCACCATCACCGTGTTCTGGGGTACACCCAGTTCGCTGGCCAGCATAGCCTCCAGGGCCGTGGCCTCCGGCTCGGGATAGGAGCCGATGACATCCAACCGTGCGGCCAGATGGACTTTCAGCCCTGTCAGGTCAGCAAAGCCCGGCAGGTTGGAACTAAAATTCATCCTAACCCGGCTGCCATAGTTGAAAGCATCGTCACCGTGTCCGAAGATCATGCCGTCCTGTCAATTTTAATCGTTAGTGTACGACGGTCGAAACTGATGCCGCGCCGCTCAACAAAGCGGCTCAGGACACCACGGTCGGCCAGTTCCTTAGGCGTGCCGATGCTGAGTCCCTCACTGCGGTCCATCAGCCACAGGCAGTCGGCAATCTGCAGTGCTAACTCCAGGTCATGGGTAGAAAGGAAGATGGTTTTTCCTGACTCCTGGCAGATGTGCCGCAGCAGCAGCATCACCTCTACCTTGCTGGGGAAGTCGAGAAAGGCCGTAGGCTCGTCTAAGTAGACGACGGGTGTCTGCTGTGCCAACGCCTTGGCTATCATCACCTTCTGCCGCTCGCCGTCAGAGAGTGTGTCAATGAGTCTCTCGGCCAAGGCGCTCACGCCTACCTGCCGCAAGGCATCTTGGACGATGGTCATATCCTCCTTGGAGCAGGTTCCCCAAAAGCCCGTATAGGGCGAGCGTCCCAGGCTCACCAGCTCGCTGACGGTCATGTTCCTGACGTCGGGCTTCTCCGTCAGCACCACGCCTATCATCCGACTCAACTCAGCCGCAGTGTAGTCGTCAATCTCGCGTCCGGCCAAGAAGATGCTGCCGCTGAGTTTAGGCTGGAAGGCTGAGAGCGTGCGCAGCAGGGTAGACTTGCCCACGCCGTTGGCTCCTAACAGGCAGGTCAGCTGTCCCCGTCTGATCGTAGCGTTGATGCCTTCTGCCACCGTCTTGACATGGTTCTTGGTCTGATAGCCAATGGTCAGTTGCCGCAGTTCTACGTCTTCTCGCTCCATAAGTCTTTCTGAGTATGGCCGCAAAGTTACTACATTTTTTTCTGATAGCGTGCAATCAGCTGTGCAAAAATGCGGTTTTGTCGTAGAATTTCTGCGTTTCCGGTCATCAGCAGTTGCTTGCGTGCCCGCGTCAAGGCCACGTTCAACTTGCGGTCAATCACGCATCCGTCCTCCTCAAAGCAGTTCGATGTCAGGAAGTCCAACTGGTAGGGACGGCTGACGGTGAACGAGTAGATGATGACATCGCGCTGCGACCCCTGATAGCGTTCAACGGTGTCGATGGTGATGTCGCTGAGTGCCGGCAGGTCAAGGCGTGCTATCTCCTCGCGTATCATGGTTATCTGGTTGCGGTAGGGCACAATCACACCGACCGTCTTCTGCCCGTCGAAACGGTTACCATAAAAGCGGTAGATGCGGCGCAGCAGGTCGGCCACAAGCCGTGCCTCGGCAGGGTTCACCTTGTCAGAGAATTGCGTACTCTTGGGCTTGCTGACATGCAGGAAGAGCACACGCAGCTGCTTCAGGTCGTCATCAAGGCTGTCCTGCGACGGCAGGTCATAGTGCAGCGACGTGTCCAGCTGGTGTTCCAGCGGCACCGGCTCTAACTGTTCGCGGCGGTAGAACATCTCGTTGGGGAAGGCTGCAATGTCGGGGTGCATGCGGCCCTGTTTGCGCAGGATGCCCGTAAACTGCGTGCGTCCGCAGTGCTGCTCCCAGCCCAGCAGCCTTTCAAAGAGAGAGCGCCGGCAGTTGGTGATGCCGATAGCCGTCAGCAGCGGGTCGTTCACCGCCGACTCCTGCTCCGTCTGCTGCACCACGGCAGGCAGTTGCTTATGGTCGCCTACAAGGATGAAGCGGCTGATGCGGGGACTGCTGAGCAGTCCTACGAGTCCCGGCTCCAGAATCTGTGAAGCCTCGTCGACGATGCAGAGTGAGAAATGTTTCAGCTGGAAGATATACGGACGTGCCTGCAGCATCGACGTGGTGCCGACGATGATGGGCATCTCGGCAATCAGGCGCCGGATGTCGTTGAGCTTCGGTTTGGCGCCGAGCCTGCTGTCTAACAGATGGCCCTTGAACCTCGGATGGCATGACGTCTCGTTGCCTATGCGCAGGTAGTCGCGCCCGGCCTCGTCGAGCATGCCGCATATTTCGTCCACGGCCCTGTTCGTATAGCTCATCAGCAGCAGGTCGCCCTCAGCCTCTTCCACCATGTAGCGGAGTGCCATCGAGGTCTTGCCCGTTCCCGGCGGACCCACCAGCAGGTAGTAGTCGCGAGACTGCTTAGCGCGCAGCAGCATGTCATCATAGTTGGGGTTATAACTGCGTGACAGGCAGAGCGTTTCGTCACGGCGCGGCGGACGCTGCCCCAGCAGCAGTGCCTTCCTGTCGATATTAGCGGTCACAAACTGGTAGAGGCTCTTCACGGCACTTGTGGTGTTCAGGTCGCTGCCGGCATGCTCTATGGCCCACTGCCCCTGACTCATCACCTCGTCGGCACTCACGCCTTCGTTCAGTTTCACGCTGACACCCTCAGGGCCTACCGCTTCGAGCGTACCTTTATATAATATGGCATGCCGTGCATCGGGTTCCTCGCCGTCGTAGTTGTAGAGATAGACCATGTCGCCCCGGCGGAAGTTCAGCGTTGGCGAGAACTGGCCTGAGAGGATGATGTTGCCCGTCTCCATCTTCTCCGTCAGCGGCATGTTCCACAGGTCGCTGGAGGCTCCGCCCTGTCCTTCCTGCCGTCCCACCTTCTGCAACAGCTGTTCGCTATAGACGAAGGTCATCATCCGTTCAAAGTAGGCCTGCTCAAGGGGTGTTGCGGCAGCCAGCTGACCGGCAAGGGCCCGGAGTGGCGGCTCCATATAGCGCTTGAAGAAGTCATCGGTCTTGACACCGTGGTAGACGACATCTGGCCTCAGCAGGGGCAGCACGCGGCCGAAGCCCTCGCGGGCCATCAGCATCTCCGTGGCCACTATCTGGTTGCGCAGACGGATGGCCTCGCGGAACAGCTCGCGGTAGAAGTTGACGTAGAGCAGACCTTTGGCGGCCGGATAGCGTGAATAGAGCAGGCGGATGTCCACCTGCGTGTCCGTCCGTCCGAAGTTATAGCGCAGGATGCCGTAGTAGAGCAGCAGCTGCACGTAGTGGTCTTCCTTATGATAGGTTGTAGCACCGCGCTCTATGCCGTAGTTCTTGCCCGACTTCTGCTCCACCAGCAGCCGCATGTCGCTGGTCATCAGGTCGACACGTCCCTGCAGCCCCAAGCGCTCGCAGACGAACGACGGTTCCAGCAGGGCTTTCCGGCGGTCGTAGTCCTTGTCAAACAGTGCCGCCACCGCCTCCTTGATATTGGCCGACTGCTGCCGGGCATCGGTCATGAAGCGCGTGGCGTCGAAGTCGTCACAGGTCGTAAACTGCAGGGCCTGCTCCCGGAAGAAGCGGTTGATTGTGACGCTCTCGTCATAGGCAGTGCTATTGATGATGTCGTCGAGTGCCGCTCCGGCAAAATTTCCTAAGAGTATCGCCTGTGTGTTGGCGCGGGGCTTCAGCCGTTCAATGGTATAGAGCAGCGGGTGGTGACCGTACTCCGCCTGAAAACAGCGGGCCACGGCCGAGATGTCCACCAGGAAGTCGGGCTCCACGACCACCAGTCCCGGTGTCACCGTCTCCTGTGTCAGATGGCAGTCCAGGAGGTTCAGCTGCAAGCCCTGCCGCAGCATCTTCTTCAGGTACGCATGTTCCGAATAGTCTATGGCTATAGGACTGCCGTCAGCCGTCTCTGCCTGTATCAGCCGCTCGTCCCACTCGCTGACGATGCAGCGCAGATAGCGGGCATTCACCGTCGGCACAGCCTGCTGGGAATCGGAATGGTGCGGGATGAGGCGTACCAGACTGTCCGGGATGTCTGCCTTGAAGACTGCCGACACAAACAGCGCCAGCGTCCTGACATCCTGCATCCACTGCTGACGGTCGGACACCTCCACATGGTTTGAGCGCCGGCGCATCTGCTGCACCGCCATACGCTCTGCCGTCCGCATGCCGCAGTGCTTACACAGATAGTCCACCTGCGAAAACAAGTTACCGAAGCCAGTGCCCACAGCCCTTAGCCCCTCGGCGCAGCACAGCACCAGTGTCTCATGCATAAAACGGTTGGCTGCCACCGAAGGCTCCTGTTCGGCCAATTCCTGGCAGCGTCCAAACAATTCCTCTACTGTCATGAGTGCAAAGTTACGAAAAAAAACTACCAAAAGCGGTATCTACTATAGGAAAATGGTCATGAATACTGGCAGGAGTGTTGTTGCCTCGTCTTTCCTAAGGTCTTTGGTATAAATAAGGTAACGGTTGCTGATTCGATTACTCCTGACGTGCAAACTCTTCCACAATGGTGGACTTGCCTACCCGTCGGGCACCCTTGACCAAAAGTGCCGTCTTGCCGTCACGCTCCTGCTTCCATTGGAGCATCCGGTCGTATATCTTCCGTTTGAAAATCCTTATATCTGACATAATATATCTATGTTTTGGGTGCAAAATTAAGTAAGATTTCCAGAATCCCCAAATTTTATAGCACCAAATATTCCAAAATCCCCAATTTTTATCAATGTAGCCTTTAGCAAGAAGGAAACACGGGTTTCTTTGCTTCTTTCTTTCTCGCCCCTTCCCATGCTCATGAAAGAAAGCAGTCGGGCGGAATTTTCGTCCGTCCGACCTCCTCGGTTAGTTTGTCAGTCCTTTATGCTTCAGCCATTCGTCACGCTTCGTCCTGCATTGTTACAGTGTAGGGCGGACGATGGGGCACAGGTGCATACAGTCTACCATGACGTACATCGACACCAGTAGCATGATAGAGCAGGCCTGAAAAGGCCGCAGAGAGTGAGGAGGTAAGGAAAATACAGCCCATCTGGAATACGGGCGACTCCCAGCACACGATGTTCAGGAGACATGAATGCGGCAAATGAAATGCAAACCTTTTGCCTGAAAACTGCTTTTATACGCAAATATAAACAGAATTAGGTTCGCATTTTTGGTTTGTTCGCATAAATTTTGTACTTTTGCAGGCGCTAACTCACGCTGAGCCAAATCCTCTTAAGGATGCGGAGCGGCTATAGGGAGGGAGCACTACATATTGAGAAGTGTTTGCTAACGCTTTGTTTTTGGTCGTTAGAACCTAGGAAATTCAAACGTAGAATCAAAGGCAATGCAGAGGTGGATACTACGGGTAGGTATATACCGCCCCGTCGGTGTGCCGACGGCTAACCATGTCGTCACGCACACCTTTATGGGGCGCACTATATATACCAACGGCGTGGGTGTCAAATTCTGCTCTGTTCATTCTACAGGTTTTCCTAGGACCTTAACGACGAACAGGCAGAGGCCAGATACCCCGCTTTTCTTTATGTAATAATCAGAGATTAGGATAATTAATCTGACATAGGGTATCTGTCAGGAAGATATAATGATAACCTATGCAGAAAGCATATGTCTGTTTTAGTTTTGATGATGGTCGTATAGATAATTATACCATCGCCTATCCTATTTTAAAGAAGTATCAGCTACCTGCTACTTTTAATATTACGACGGGTTATGTAGAAGGCAAGTTTCAGAAAGGTCGTCTGACCTATGCTGATCCGATGAACATGCAAATGGTTACAGAACTCTTCCATGACCATCATTTGGAAATTGCAGGTCATGGCTATTGGCATATGAATACCGTTGAAGATATTGCTCAAGGTATTACGGAGTTAAAATATCATCTAAATGCTCCAGAAGGTGCAATTAATGGCTTTGCGAGTCCTGGGACAGGATTGGATATGAGTTATTATCATGAACATAAACAGGAACTTTCTGATTATGGTATTGAGTATATCAGGTTGTCCTTACGTTATCTGTCCAATCGGCATATCAAGACATTTATCAGGAAGGTTAGCCGGGTTCTATCATTTCCCATGTTGTATCGTCTGGCTTATCAAGATACTTTGATGGACACGGTTGAAGATGGTATCGTGTACAGTGTACCTGTGTTGTCTTCCATATCTGTCTCCCAGCTAAAAGCCCTTATATCCTATGCAATTAAGCATAAAAAAGTGTGCATTCTGATGCTGCATAGTATAGTAGAAGATGGAATGGTTCGTGATAACTGGGACTATGAGAAGTCTAAGTTCGAAAGCTTCTGCCATTACTTATCTGTGATGCAGCAGCAGGAGCAAATGGAAGTTGTTACATCGCAGAAAGCATATGAATTATTGAAAACAAGGAAATAAGGATGTTCGAGTTTATCTATTCAAATGAAAGGATTTCACATGTTGGCCGATATATCCGAAAGAAATATCAGCAGGAAAAGGAATGTGTACCACTTTTGTGGACAGAGCATTGTGTGGAGTGCGCTGCCCCGAAATGCTATGGCACCTGTCCGAGGTATCAAAGGCGAAAAGATGGTAATTGTGTGAGGATTGCGAAAGGAATTATGCCTGTAATAGAGGACAAACAGCTATGGACAAAAGTGGAGTTCCGCACATGGGCCAAATTGGAGTCTCAACTCAAGGTATCAACATTAACCGGGAATCAATACGCCCAGGCATATACCTTTATCACATGGTTAGGGTATTTCTTTGATAGACTGGCAAGATGGATTCCGGTTTACAATGTGTCTAAATTCATTTACGACGGATGGTTCAGTTACCGTCAGAAATATATCAACTATCTTATTCGGAACAGCAAGAAACAGGAACGACTTTCGTTATATGGAATGGTACAGAACAAAGACCAGCAATTGACATTGCTGATAGATGTTAAAAGCCCATCCAAGTTACTTTTTCGTGAAGCTGTTAATATCCCTTTGGGTAAAACAATATTCAGCGTACCAATTCCTGCTTATGAGGATAAGGACACATTGTTTTTTATCAATATCCACCCTGCGAATGCAGAGCAACATGTGATATTGGCATTTGAGCAACTGCAACTTGTGCCTACTGACATCACACAAGGAAAGAAAATCAAATGTGTGATATGGGATTTAGACAATACCTTATGGAAAGGGGTGTTGATAGAAGACAAACAGGTTAAACCTAAGCAGGAATTTGTGGACTTGATTAAGCATTTGGACAGTTGTGGTATTATCAACAGTATTGTCTCAAAGAACAATCAGGAAGAGGTGAATGCAAAACTGAGAGAATTCGGAATCGATGACTATTTTGTCTTCAAGAAAGTTAATTGGGATCCGAAGAGCATAAACATATCCAAGACCATCCGCCAGATGAACATCAATCCCAATACTATTGTATTTGTAGATGATAATCCATTTGAGCGGAATGAAGTATCACTTGTACATCCAAGCTTGACATGTATAGACCCTTCAGAAATGATGGAGTTTTCCAAGTGTAAGCGATTTAATGTGGTTGTTACGGAAGATTCCAAGAGCAGACGCAATACTTATAAAATGTTAGAATCGTTGAAAATAGAAGAAGAAGCATGGGATGGTGATATTGACGATTTTCTTAAAAGCTGTAATATAAAGGTTCAATTGTCAACACCAACAGAAGATAATATCATGAGATGTTATGAACTGTTACAGCGAACAAACCAGCTCAACTCTTCTGGTAGAAGACTTTCGCTTGATGAAGTTTGCGACATTGTAGCATCAGTTGATCACGATAGCTATGTATTGAATTCTTCCGACAAGTTCGGTGATTATGGTATTGTTGGCTTTATGATTGTTGAAAAGAAAGAAGACGGTGCACATATTACAGATTTTGTTATTTCATGTCGAGTCGCCAACAAAAAAATCGAGCCGTCAGTCGTAAATTGCTTAGCCGATAAATATGGCGGACATGTTTATTTCCATTATAAAAAAACATCCCTGAATGGACCAATGTTTAAGACTGTCGAAGAATTGGGAATGGAACAGCCCTCAGAAAATGAACAATACGTTGTTTATAGACATGTCTATAAAGAACACTACCCAGCAATCGTGGAAATTCAAGACAGAACTAAATGGTTATAAGCTTGGAGAACAAAGAGCGAATATTATATTTTGACCTTGCAAAATATGTGGCCATGTGTCTGGTCGTAATAGGCCATTCATACTTTCTGACATTAGGATGGCAAAGTCAGTTAAGAGCAGTTATTTACTCATTTCATATGCCATTGTTTTTTTTCATTAGTGGTTACTTTGCTGTTCGATCTTTTTCCCGTCCCTTTCTTTCATTTATAAAACAGAAAACAATTCAGTTTATATTACCAACTATAAGTTGTATACTTGTCTCATGTATTCTTTTGTATGTGTGGGGGAATAGAGATTTCTTAAGAGATGAAATAGTTGGCGGTGTATGGTTCCTTAAAGTATTGTTCGTATGTTACTTGCTGTGTTTCCTTGTATGGAAAACAGGTTTAAAGTATGGGGGGGGGATTACTTCTGATTCTATTATTCCTCATTCCTTATGGAGGAATATTAAAACTGAATTTTATGTTTCTATTCTTCTTTATAGGCATTCTCTATAACAAATACAATAAATTACTAGAGCCTTATTCCAATGTCATTACATGTATTTCAATTATAATGTTTTTCTGTTTGGCTATAACTGGTAATGCAGAATATGAATCCAAGATAACGCCTGATTATATATGCAATAATCCAGTGAAAGTTACAATGTCATTTTTGTCAGGCTTATCTGGCTATAGTTGTAAACTTGATAAAGTGATATCCAGGATTATCTATTTCTGCCATATTCTTCTGTTTTTACTCTGCCATCTAGCCCCCAATGCAGACGTTATGGTTTCAAGTTTACTACATACATATAAAAAACGTGGAGCCAGCTCTGTGCCCGGTCCACGGTCTAAAGGCTCTCGCACTGCCCTGTTAGTCGAACCGAGCAACGCTGAAAGCCCCACGCCGATGTATATACCATAGCCCACCATCGAGATGGGTACAATAATTACACCTCTTGGGGCGTTCCCGTTGCTTTGGTCTTGACTAACAGTTTGAATTTGCGAGATTCTTAGGCCGTCAAACCCAAAGCGTCCAGAAAACGCCTTTAATATGTCTGTATCTCGCCGCAAGTGATTGCCCATAGGGCTTTCTGCATACGGAAAGACATTGCAAAGATAACAAAAATCCTGGTATTTACGTTCATGTTAATGTGATTTTTATATAATTTTTGTATAAAACCTTGTATAAGAGCAATCATTATGGATGATTTTACAAAAAACTTTCGTACCTTTGTCCATTGATTTATAGAGTCATCGCTACATAAAATGACATATATGGAATCGGTAAATTATGGCAAAACGTCGAGAAATAAGAAACAGTACGGCTGAGTTCCTTATTTTCCAGATTGAAGGGAAGGAACAGGGCGTGGAGGTGTACTATAAGGACAAAACTGTGTGGTGTACCCAGAAAGCAATGGGTATGTTGTTCGACTGTACTCCAGACAACGTAGGACTGCACCTAAAGAACATCTTCAAATCAGGAGAGTTGATAAAGGAGTCAGTTACCGAGAAAATCTCGGCAACTGCGTCTGATGGGAAAAACTATATGACGCAGTTTTACAACCTTGATGCGATTATCAGCGTGGGATATCGTGTCAATAGCATTCGGGCTACTCAGTTCCGGCAGTGGGCCACAAGTGTACTGCGAGAATATGCTATTCGTGGCTATGTGCTGGATAGGAAACGTATGGAGAATGGCACATTCTTGGATGAGGACTACTTTGAGCACCTGTTGGCAGAGATTCGTGAGATACGTTTGTCAGAACGACGATTCTATCAGAAACTGACGGATATCTACGCCACAGCAATTGATTACAATCGCGATGCGCCAACGACAAGACTTTTCTTCAAGATGATGCAGAATAAGATGCATTATGCCGTGCATGGCAGAACAGCCGCAGAGTTGATAGTTGAACGTGCTGATGCTGAACAGGAGCACATGGGACTAACAACTTGGGAGAATGCACCTGATGGGAAGATAGTCAAGACGGATGTGTCGATAGCCAAGAACTATCTGAAAGAGATGGAACTGGCTGATATGGGGCAACTGGTAAATGGTGTTCTTGAATTGGCAGAGCGAATGGCTAAACGCCATATCCCGATGACAATGGAAGATTGGGCTAAACAGATTGACACCATCTTAGCGGCAGGCGGCAATGAGGTACTTCAGACAGCAGGGAGCGTGTCAGCCGAAGAAGCAAAGGAACACGCTGAAACAGAGTTCGAGAAATATCGCATAGTACAAGACCGTCTATTCCAGAGCGACTTTGACAAATATCTGGGCGAGTTGCCTTTTGATGGCGAATAATTGGCAAAGCATTTGGAGGATTCAGAAGAAATGATTACCTTTGCATCCGATGTTGAGTCATAAAACGGCTGGTGGCTTTTCATCGGGTGATCATTGAAGCAATTTATAGCAGAACGTGGAATTGAGTACGGTCTCCAATTCGTAACCTTGTTTTTACTCAATTCCCCAGACTGCCTTTATTTAAAGAAATCCTGAGGATTTCTACAAAGTTACGAAAAAACGAGAGAAAAGAAAAAGAAAAAAACGGTTTTTTTCTATTTCTTTTCCGAGTGCTACTATCTTCGGCGAAGCCAAAGTGACTCGCATAGTGGGTGAGCAGTAACGCACCTGTATAGGATTTTTCGTGAAAAAGGGTGCAAGGGTGACAGAACGCCGATGTACAGGGCGTTTGCACCCTTTTCAGAGGGTGACAGGGGTGACAGAAGGGTGACAGGCTCGCAGGCACTCCCCTCCCTTGTAGGGGAGGGGTCGGGGGTGGGGTCAGTAATTACAACAGCAAGGAGCAGGATCATGCGTGCAGAAGGCTGTCAGCGCTTGGACACAGGCCGTCAAGCTCCCGAATTCTCGAGAGAATTTGACCGTCAGAAGCTTCCGGAGCGGTACGAAGTGGCTTTATACCCGCAAATTCTCGAGAGAATTTGCGGGTTATATCGCCTTTCGGAGTAGCCATACAGGCAACGTCTACCCTGAGAAGCAGCCTGTCTAGGGTATTACAGCCTGTCACCCTTCTGTCACCCTTGGCACCCATGAAAAAGGGTGCAAACCCTTTGTGGCAGGAGGTTTTGTCACCCTGTCACCCTTTTTATGAATTTTTCCTGTACGCGCGCATGCGCTTTGATGAGTGAAGAAGGTTGTCAAGAAAGTTAATCTTTTGTTTGGACAATTCAAAGAATTAAAGTATATTTGCAAACTGAAGACAGAAAGCCTGAAACACTGACACACGGGGTCTGTCCCCCTGTGTCATCCCCCTGTGTCACTGAAACGCATGCCCTTCCTGGCCCAGGATGCTGTGTTCAAGCGCCTGTCGGAGATTGCCGAGGTGGGCTCCATGACGAAGGACGAACGCCGGGAGTATGACGAGAGCCTGAGGATTTCATGGATCGGGCGAAATCTACCCAAAAAGCCATAGATTTCGCCCACAACAAACAGATTTCGGGCGAAATCTACCTAAAAACAGATAGATTTCGCCCGAATTGCTTGCCTGTTTCAAAAGATTGTTGTATTTTTGCGGTGTTATCAAGAAGCATGCTACAATGGAAACTATTATTGGAAGACAAGTGGAAATGAAAAGACTGACGGCAGCAGTCAATAGCGCGCGCGCCGAGTTTATAGCACTTTACGGCCGCAGGCGTGTAGGCAAAACATTCCTGGTTCATCAGTTTTTCAAAAACCAGTTCGCGTTTAAAATGACTGGCGTTATCGAAGGAACACAGAAAGACCAGTTCACGGCATTTGCCGACGCGATGTATGATTACGGCTACGGCATGTCTGAGCAGCCAAAAGACTGGATGACGGCTTTTATCATGCTGAAAAATGCACTGAAGCAGAAAGTGAGCAGTGGCGAACGTTGTGTCATATTTATCGATGAATTGCCTGCCATGGACGTTGAAGGCTCGAACGTAGCCAGTGCCGTTGGTTATTTCTGGAACAACTGGGCCAGCCAATACGATAACATAGTGCTTATTATCTGTGGCAGTGCCACCAGTTGGATGATAACCAATGTGATTGACAGTAAGGGTGGACTGCACGACCGCATCACCGTTGAAATGCCCATTCATCCCTTTACGCTCAAAGAGGCAGAGGAATATCTTGATGACAAACGGTTCGTATGGAGCCGCCAGATGATACTTCAGGCTTATATGGTCTTTGGCGGCATACCGTATTATCTGAGTCTGTTGGATCATGAAGAAAGTCTGGTACAGAATGTTGACCGCCTGTTTTTCAGCCAGGACATGCAGATGCGCCGCGAGTTTCGCCGGCTTTTCAACACGTTATACAAGAATCCCGATAAATACATCGACATCGTCAAGGCGTTGAGCAAAAGCCGCAGAGGTCTGACGCGCGAGGAACTTGCAGGGGTGCTGAAGTGTGCAAACAACGGGCATCTGGGGAAGCGGCTGGAAGACCTGGTATGGTGTGACCTGATACGTAAGAATATCGTCCGTGAGAAGGAAATCAAGCGGAAAGACGCCATTTACCAGCTTTGCGATTTCTTCAGTCTGTTCTACCTTACCTTTATTGACAGGGCAGAGGTGGAACTGCAATACTGGGCACACCATATCAACACACCTGAAGTCAACGCGTGGATGGGGCTCACATACGAACAGATTTGCATGGCCCACATCCAACAGATTAAGCACGCCTTGCGCATAGATGCCATATCTACGCTCAGCTATTCCTGGCGAAGCAGGACGACAACACCCGCTGCCCAGATAGATATCATCATTGAGCGGGCTGACAGGATTGTCAACATCTGTGAGGTGAAATACAGTCAGGAAGCGTATAAACTGGAAAAGGAAGAATACGACAAGATGTGCAAGCGCAAGAATGCCTTTATCCAAGAAACAGGGCTTCGCCATACTCCCTGGCTGACGATGATTACCACAGAAGGCATAGCCCCCGGGAAATACGCAGAGATGATACAGAGCCAAGTGGGGCTGGACGGATTATTTGAAACGTAAGCATCAGGCAAGTGCTGCGTAATGCGAGGACACACGGGGTCTGTCCCCCTGTGTCAAACAACAATGGTCTATTTCTCTATCAGCACAACGGCATAGGCCGAGATGCCCTCCTCACGACCGGTGAAGCCGAGACGCTCGGTGGTGGTAGCCTTGATGCTGACGTTGTCGGGGTCGGTACCGATAATGTCGGCGAGACACTGCTGCATCTGCGGGATGTGAGGATTCATCTTCGGGCGCTCGGCACAGATGGTTGCGTCAAGGTTGACGAAGCGGTAGCCCTTCGTAGCTATCAGCGCCATGGTCTCCTTGAGGATTATCTTGCTGTCCATGCCGTCGGTCTCGGCCGCCGTGTCGGGGAAGTGGTAGCCAATGTCGCGCATGTTGGCAGCCCCTAACAGGGCGTCGCAGATGGCATGTATCAGCACGTCGGCATCGCTGTGACCAAGCAGTCCAAAGCCAACGAACCCACCCCCTTCCCCTCCCGAACGGGAGGGGAGATTGAATGGTATCTTGATGCCACCCATCCAGAGTTCGCGGCCCTCAACAATGCGGTGAACGTCGTAGCCGAAGCCGACTCGGGAACCCACCCCCAAACCCCTCCCATACGGGAGGGGAGTCTGGATAGCCTCAGCGTCTTCTAATGCATTGGTTATTTCTTCAAGTACTGTATCTATATCACCTAATACCTGTTCGTTGGTAAAACGAAGGACAAGAAACCCAACCTGATTCAGGTACGCTGTTCTTTCAGCATCTTTTTCCGGCTGTTCATCCTCAAAATGATAACCGCCGTCAATCTCAATAATCAACTTGTTCTTGAGACTAACGAAATCGGGTATATAGTCATAAACAGGATGTTGTCGGCGAAAGTGGACACCTAACTTATTATCAGATAAATAACTCCACAAAACAGACTCTGCCTCTGTGGGATTTTTTCTCATCTCTCTTGCCTTATCCAGCAGTAACTGATAAGTAGAAGCATCCGTTGTCTCAAACCTATTATTTCTCATACCAAATTGCTATTTAAACTCCCCTCCCGCACGGGAGGGGCTGGGGGTGGGTATTACTTCCTAAACAAATCTTTGATGCCGTCCATATCGAACGCCAGGGTGAAACGCAGGGTCTGGTCAAGGGGATTGCTGCGGGCCGTGGAGATGACGTAGCCCACGTCGAGCGAGAAGACACTCATGCGGAAGCCGCCGCCGATGGTGAAGTACTTCAGGTTACCCTTCGACTCAGCCTGATGGTGATAGCCGGCACGCAGCGAGAACTGGTCGTGATAGACATACTCGGCACCCACCGACCACTGCACCTCCTCCAGCTCCTCCTTGAAGCCGCCGGGGGCGTCGCTGAAACTCTGGAAGATACCCTTGATGGAGCCTACGTCGCTGTATTCGCGGCGCACACGGTCCTGGTATTCCGAGTTGCTCTCGCCCTCGTTCTGCCGGGGCACGGTGGGCACCAGCAGTTTGTTTGCATCGGCAGTGATGGTGAACCGGTTGTATTCGTCGACAGGCACCATCAGCGAGGCGCCCAGACGCAGGTTAGCCGGTATGAACTGGCTCTCCTCGTCGCCGTAGAACGAAATCTTGGAACCGATATTGCGGATATTCATACCCAGACCCAGCTGGCACTCGCGCTGTCCCAGCATGACATAGTTATTGTAGTACATGGCCAGGTCGGCAGCAAAGGCCGAGGCGGGCTTGGAGTCCTCAGAATAGTCGAAGCGCAGGTCGCTGTAGATCCAGCGGATGGCAGCGGCTATGGAGAATGTCTCGCTGAGCATCAGCGAGTAGGCGGCATCAATCGACATCTCGTAGGGCTTGACGGTCATGTCGCTGTTGCCATAGTCCGTATAGACCTCACCGAGCGAGAAGTAGCGCAGCGAGCCAGAGATGGCCGAATAGTCGCCAATGCGGTAGTAGCCCGCCACGTAAGCCAGGTCGATGTCGTTCACCAACTGTCGCAGCCACGGCGTGTAGTTCAGGGCTACGCCGGCGCGGCTGATGCAGAATGGGTACTTGGCGGGGTTCCAGTACTGGGAGTTGACGTCGGGGTCGGTGGCGGCACCCACGTCGCCCATACCGGCAGCGCGGGCATCGGGGGCGATGGTCTCTGAGATGATGGCGTGCTCCACGGGGTTGAAGGTGTTGAGCTTGTCACCATCGTCGGCCGTTGCATTAGCGCTAAATGATAATGAGGATACAATTACTAAGGCTTTCGCCCATCTGCTGCTATACTTCATTGTGAGTGGTGTGATGTTATGTTATTTCTTTAATATAATCAGTTTCTTGGCCTGCGAAGCCTGCGAACTGCCGTCGCTGCTCAGCAGGACGCGGTAGAGGTAGACACCCGTCTGCAGGCGGTGGCCGCCGCTGGTAGTGAGATCCCAGTTGACGGTGTACGACTGGTCAGCGGGCACACCTGTCTCCGTATGGCGCCATAACTGGCGTCCGGAGGTATCGAAGACATCTATCTGCACATCGACCGACGAGCCGGGACGGTCGTGGCTGACCATGAACGTCGTCGACGTGCTGGCAGGATTCGGCGTGCAGTCGACGCTGAAGATGCTGGGCTCTAAGCCACTGGCGACCTGGAACTGTAGTTCGGCTGTTGACGAGTTGTTCAGGGCATCCCAGGCACGCAGCAGCAGACGGTGCTGACCGGCCGAGAGTGCCGGCAGACTGTAGTTGACGCTGCCGCTGCGGTAGTCGCCGAAGTCGAACTGGAAATAGTCGTTCAGCACATAGGTGCGTGCCATCTGTCCGTCGACTGTCAGTTCCAGGTTATGACCTACGCCGCCGTCGGAGACGTTGATGCCGTCCTTATCGTAGAGTTCGGCATGGAACATGGGTGTGGCGTTCACCGTACCGCCGTTGACGAAGGCGCTGCTGTTCAGGTAGCAATAGATGCTGGGACCTACGCCGTCGTCAGCCGTCTGGCTTCCGGCCTTCATGGTGAAACTCGTGGTGTAGCCATGGGCAGAGCTGCGTTTGTCGGCGCTGATGGCATAGAGGGTGATGAGTCCGGTGCCATCGCTATAGCTGATATCCTTCGGCAGCACGAAACGCAGGGTGAACTGCCCGTTCCTGACACTGTCGCTGCCGGTGTACAGGACGTTGGGACGGTCGGTATAGGTGAAGGCCGTCGAAGCCTCAGCCTCATCGTTCAGACGGCAGGTAATCTGCTGCTCTATGTCGCGCACGGTGACGGTCACCACCCCACTGAAAGCCGTGGCTCCTTCGACATGGCCTCTCACCGTCACGGTCTGCCCTACCGCCAGGGTTGTGCTCGTGGCAGTAGCATGACCGTTGATGCTGTCGACCACCACCTTCAGGGTAGGCACGGCCAGCCTAAGGGCAGGGTCGCCCAGCAGGGTGAACTGCAGTTTGTTGGCCGTCTGGTCCATACCTATATCATTACCTTGCGACGTGGGCGTCATCAGCAGATTCTTGGCCAGACGGCCAGCCTCGCCGATGGTGCAGCGGTTACCGCTCTGATCGTTGCCCAGCACATAGCGGGTATAGGCACGGTTCATATAGCCGTTGTAGTGGGCATAGACGGTGCGCGTAGTGCCATAGAAGGCCACAGCACCGCCCTGAGGGTTGAGCAGGGCGGTCTCGCCGATGTTCTCCTCCAGACCGTCGAAGGGCATGATGTCGCACGAGGCCGTCAGCCACAGCGGCAGCCGTCCTGAGGCCGACGCATTGAAGTCAGCCAAATGAATCACCTGTTCATGCGATAGCGTGTAAGGTGCGCCGTGGCCGCTGTAGTTCATCACCAGCGCTCCACTCTTCATTTGCTGCCGGATAAGCTGTGTCACCTCAGGATAGCTGTAGCCCGTTGACGACGACTGGCGCTCATAGGCATCCCAGTATATCTTCTTGATATTGAAGGCCGGATGGTTTTCTGCCACCTGGCGGGCCACGGCATCGGCATCACTCATGTGACGGTTGGAGTCGCCGTCGTCGCCCATCATGCAGATGGTGTTCTGCCATGCCCCGGCGCTGGTGTTCTGAATATAGCTGATGCTCTTGTCGACCATTGTCTTGGCGGCGTCGGCCGTGCTCACGGGGAAGCGTCCCACGGCCACGTCGGTCTTGTCGCTGACGAGCATGCTGCCGCCCTCGTCGTCGTCCATCAGACAGAAGTAGTCGTCGGAAACATAGCAGTCAATCTCGCTGAAGGAGTTCTCACTCTCGTAGCACAGCAGGAAATCGTCGGTGGAATAGTTCTTCCAGCCCGAGGTGAGCATCCGGTTGTCCCAGGCACCGTCGCCGAAGAGGAGCAGGTAGCGGGGCATGTCCTCGTCGCGCTCAGCACGATCGTAGAGCATCTTCAGATAGCGGCGGTAGGCATTGGCATCGGGGGTGCCACTGGAGAACTCATTGTAGAGCTCGTCGGCCGGAACGATGCTGACACGCAGCGAGTCGTACTGGCGGTGATACTGCGCCAGACGCTGCGCCTGTGCCATGAGCTTCTGCGACGTGGGGATGATGATGACCATGTCGGCCGTGCTGTCGGCATGATGGTCCTGGTTGGTGATGTTATGGACGTATTCCGGCACGGGGAACGTACCCGTTGACAGGTCGGCCCAGGGTTGTGGCTCGTCGTACTGCAGTGAGATATAATCCAGGCGGACGTTGCCGCCCGACGTCTGCTGGATGGTGACGGTGTTGCTGACCTGCAGTTCGGCCACACTGAAGGTCCTGGTGGCGACGGCGGCATTGGTGTACCTGTCGAGCGAGGCGGTGACGGCAAAGGTGCCCACGGCGGTGCCGTTGACGGTGACGGTGGCCCCGAAGGAGGCATCATACGAGAGCGACACCGTCAGCTGTCCGGCAGACCCGGCGGTGGCAGAGAGGTTGTAGGTACGCGACGTGCCGACGCCGTAGAGCTGACTGTCGTAGAGGTTGCGGCCTCCGTGGAACCAGACATAGTCGTCAACCTCATAGAGCGAATGGCAGTCCGGCGGCAGCGGATAGTTGGCGGCCTTGAAGTCGGCCTCGCTCACCGTCAGGGCGGTGGAGTCGTTCTCAGTCAGCAGATAGTAGCCGTAGCTGCTATAGGGATTGCGGGTACGGGTAGCGGCGGTATTGCTGCTCCAGCTGACGGGACCGGCAGCATAGAACAGGCGGCGACTGCCGACGGTGCAGGTGGCCACCTGCTTCAGGTCGTCAGTGGCTGTCAGGTAGTCGCCCGTCAGCTTCTCGGGCTGCAAGGCACCGCCATAGCCATAGACCTTCACCTTGCTCAGGTCGGAGAAGCCGGCGCGGCGGATGAGGGCATCGGTCAGCTCATAGACACCGGAGGAGGGCACACGGATCTTTGCCCAGCGACCTGTGGCCAGCACGGAATGGGCGGCATAGCGGCTGGTGGCGGCAGAAGAGACCAAGGAACGTGCCCGGGCGGGGGCACTGCCCGTGACCGTCAGTTTGAAGCTGACCAGCTTCTGGTAGCGTCCGTCGCGGAAGACGATGGGCACGAAAGCCACATAGAGGGTGCCACGGCGGCGCGACACACCGATATATTGCTGTATCTGGGGCATGGCGGGCAGCGCCACACTGGTTATCCGGTGCAGGCGCTCCACGTCGCTCTCGCTCATGTCGATAAATTCGGGATAGTCGATGGAAACCGTGTAAACGGAGTCAGCGTAGCCGGTTCCCAGCTCCTGGGTATAGGTAAAGAGTGGCAGCAGGGAATCAACCTTGACCTGTTGGGCGGTCAAGTTGAAGAACTCTTGCGACTGTGCAGCCAGGCACGTCAGCAGGAGAACCATACTAAAAAAGAGTCTGCGGACTCGTTCCATCGGTAATATAACGCTGATGGTGCCGCCTTTATTGCCTTAGCGGCAATGAAAGTCAAGCACTTTGCGCTCTTCGAGCCAGCCTTCCAGGTGGTCGCCAATGTGAACGGGGCCTATGCCGGCAGGCGTGCCGGTGTACAGCAGGTCGCCCGTCTTCAGGGTGAAGAAGCGGGAAATATAGCTGATGATTTCGTCCACCGAATAGAGCATGTCGCTGGTACGCCCTACCTGCACGGTCTGCCCGTTGATGTCGAGGTGGAACTGCAGACGCTGCACATCCAGGAACTTCTCCTTGGGCACCCACTCGCCAATGGCTGCCGACCCGTCGAACCCCTTGCAGATGGCCCACGGCTGACCGGCCTCGCTGGCCTGGCGCTGCAAATCGCGAGCGGTGAAGTCGATGCCGACTGTCAGCGCATCGTAATAGCGGTGTGCGAAACGCTCGCTGATATTCTTGCCCAGGCGGCAGATGCGCACCACCACCTCGCCCTCGTAGTCGATGCGCCCCATGTCGTCAGGCACAAAGAAGGGTTTGCCCTGGTTCAGCAGTGCGGAGTCGGCCTTGGTGAAGATGACGGGCCTGTCAGGACGCTTCAGTGTTCCGTGAAGTTCCTGATGATGTGCGGCATAGTTCATGCCAATGGCGAATATTTTCATATCGTTGTCTATTTAGTTGCTGTTCTCTCCCACCCCGTCGCTCTCGGCCTTGAACAGGTCAAAGTCGCCGTTGTAGGCGGGCGACTGTATCGACAACAGGTTGAGCACCGAGTGGAAGATGTGATGCTGCTCAAGGACGGCCGGCAACTGGTCGTCAGCCTTGTATTCTCTGAAATGGTCGGAAACCCATACCAGGAACGGTATCTCATACTGCACCCGCGGGGCCAGCCGCATGGGCAGCCCGTGCATGAAGACCTTGTTCTCGCCGAGCGACTCGCCATGGTCTGAAATGAAAATCATAGCGCTCTGCCAATCCGTCATGGCACGCAGGGTGTTGATAAGACTGTCAAGCAGGAAGTCGGTATAGCGGATGGTGTTGTCGTAGGCATTGACGAGCCTGTCGACGTTCTTCTCGCCCTCCTCCACGCTTCTGGCCACAGGACGGTAGACCTCGAAGGCATCGGGATACTTGTCGGCATACTTCGGACCGTGGCTGGTGCTGGTGTGCAGCACGATGAGCACCTTGTGCTTACTGCCCGACTCGATACGCTCACGGAGGCCGGCCAGAAGGATGCCGTCATGGTAGACGTTCTCGCCGGGGTAAAGGTCGCCCAACTCCTCGTTTGTCAGATATTCGCCGATGTGGATGGGCGGCTCACCCCAGTTGGAGGTGCGCCACGACACGTCGACACCGCAGCGGTAGGCATAGTTGGGCAGCAGCTCATAGAGGTCGTCCGTGTCAACGGGTTCAAGGATGGCTTTGGTGCCGGCGGTGGTGTAGGTGGCACATGAGGTGGCCTGATAGACCTTCAGTCCTGCCTGCTTTGACAGCAGCGGGTTGGTGTCGCGCCTGTAGCCGTAGAGCTGGAAGTTGGCCTTGCGGGCCGACTCGCCGATGACGAGCACCACGACGGTCTTCGCGCTGTCCCGGACATGACCGTCGGGCAGTTTGATCTCCTCGGCCTGCTGGTCGTGCTGACTGCTCACCATACGGATGGTGTTCACCAGATAGGACCATGGCTGCAGCAGCCCGCCCAGTTCGGTGTCGTGCTGGCTTATCCACAGTGTCTGCCGGATGTTTGCCAAGGCCACGACAAGGATAATGGCCAGTGAAACGCCACAGCTGACGCCTAACTGCCGTGCCTTGCCGACGGCTACCGGCCGCAGCAGACAATAGAGGGCGGGCAGCAGACCAAAGACAGCCATCGACAGCCATAGCAACGGACTGAAAAAGCCCGATGCCTCGGAGTAACGGGTGTTGAAAACGTTCTCTACGGTGGTCTGGTCTATCATCACGCTGTAGGTCACGATGAAATAGACGGCTGTGGCATTGATGAGCGAGAGGAGGGCCAGCAGGAAACGGCCCACACGTCTCATGAGAAACACCGTGAGATAGGTCATCATGAAGTTGAGCACGAGCATGAGGACTGCCAACGATGCCAGCAGCAACAGTTTTCCGGCTGCACCTTCGTTGGTATTGCCGGCAACATAACTGAAGAACGGTATGTTGTAGAGAAGCAGCGTGGCTATGCTGACGATGCACGAAAACCTGAAAAGCGAGATGGGCCGGACGCGCTCAGAAAAACTTCTCTTCATGGTCGTACCGGGGCATATAGCGTATCAACTTGTGTACGGCAGCCTGCGCCATGGCGTCATAGGCACGCTCACTGGGATGCAGGTGGTCGCCGCTGTCGAAGCCTTCGGCAAAAGCCTTTGTATTGGTAACGCTACGTACCGCCGCATCGAAATCTATGCAGCCGTCGAAGATTGGCGATGTGCGCAGCCACTCGTTGAAAGACTGGCGCATCTGCTCGCGCTCCTCATTATAGGTGCGCCAACCGTATATAGGAAGCAGCGTGCCACTCCACACCTTCAGTCCCATCGACTTGGCTGGCCTGACATAGATGTCTTCGATACCCCGCTGCATCTCCTCTACCGTAGGCAGGTCGCTCCACGGACGGAAGGGGTTGACATCGGTGCCTACGGGATGGATGATGTCGTTGATGCCGTGCTGGATAATCACATCGGTGGCACCTGCCACGTTCATCTCGATGGGGAAACGGGTAGCACCCTTCAGACCGTATGCCTGATAGGTAATGCAGTCGTATTGGCGCAGGATGCGGGTGCCACTGACGGCACGCCGTATGATGGAGGCATTGGTGCCGAAAGCCTGCTGTGCCATATAGTCAGGCCATGACTGGGCGGTGATGGAGTCGCCATAACAAATGATGGCATGATTCTCGGCTGCGGTAAACACGTCGACGGTGTTGAGGAAGTAGAACCAGTTGGTATGACGGGTCAGGTTCAGCGGCAGCTCATCGGCCTCGGCATAGTCGCCGTAGGCATAATAGCCCCGTGACAACGGCCCCGTAACCAGCGTGCCGCTGTTCATCTGTGTGTAACCGGCCAGATAGAAGCTCACCTCTATCGTGTCGCCGCAGTGTACGGCGTAGCTGACGGCATCGCTCTCCGTCTCCGTGCCAGGCATCAGGGTGACAGAGGCACCACCGCCAAAGGTGACGGGCGTGTGGCCTACAAAGACTTTGTTGAGTGTGACAGGCTCTGTGCCCGTGAGGTTTGAGAAACGGAAACGCAGCATACTGCCACTGAAACACATCCTTAGGGGATAGCGCAGCGTGAGGTCTTTGGCATATACAGCCTCACGACGGTCGGTGATAGAGGTGGCGGTTCCCCAACAAGCCACCCATTTGGTATTCTCTGTCATCGCTGATGCAGATGGTGTGTTATAAATCCTTATAAATATCCTTCATCTCGCAAGGGAACCAGAAGGTAGCGACGGTATTATTATTGTCCTCCGAGTCCATGTAGATCTCGCCGCCGAACATGTCGACAATGGCCTTACAGATAGCAAGACCCAGAACAGAGGACTTGGCGGCATCCTTCAAGGCATCGTCCTTCTGGAGGATGGAAATAATATCGGCATCCGTCAGTTCAGGCTGCACCATGCTTGCATAGCAGACAGAGACCTTCAGCCCCCTGCGCTCACAACTGTACCTGATGAAGATGTCGCCCTGCGTAACATGACGGGCAGCGTTTGACAGCAAATGCATCATCAGCTGGTGCATAAGGTTGGTGTCAAGGACGGCCCTGCAGTGAGGTGAGAGGTCTGTAGTGACGCGGACGGCCACATCCGGCTTGGTATAGTTCATGGCCTCACGCCGATAGGAGGCCATGAGTTCAGAGAGGTTAACCTCAATAAACGTGAACGACGGAGTAATGCCCTCGAACTTTGACATTTCGTGGAGCTGCTCAATGTACTCCACCAAATCCTTTGAATAGTCAGAAATGTCAGTCACCAGTTTTCTCACCTGTGCCGACATCATGTTCTCGTCGTTCTCCTCAAGAATCTTATTGCTAAAGTCGGCGATGGCGTTCAAAGGCATGCGGAGCGTGCGGCTGATATTGTCAATGAATACCGACTTCAGCTGTTCGCTCTTCTGGGCACGCCTCACAGCCACATCCAGTTGCCTTTCGTAACGACGCTTCAATACCAGGAAACAAACAGCAACGGCTATCAGAACAACAACTGTCAAAATCACTGTAACCATATCAAAATCAAACTATTAGAATAAAGGACATTACTTTTACCTTGCAAAGGTACAGTAAAAAAACGAAAAAACCAAGAAAAACGTGCTTTTTTGTCTTCATTGTTACTTTTATCAGCTAATTGCAACCGTAATTCCAAAATTTTGAGTATATTTGCAGCAAACTTTTTAAAAGGCTCACAAGGAAATGAATAAATTTATCGCCATCGTTTTAGGCTGTCTGTTGCTGCCCACAACATCCCATGCACAGCGCCTGCAGCAGAAACTGGGACGCGCCGTGGTAGTGACCAACCGCACCGGCGGCCGGAGTGTAACCTCGACAGCAGGCACGGGTGCGCTGGTGTCGTGGCGCAAACTGGCACAGGAACCTGAGGGCACCACCTACAATCTCTATCGCATGACGGCCGGAAGCCAGAACTATGTCAAGGTGAACAAGGAGCCGTTGACGACTACCAACTACAAGCTGACGTCGGTAACCAGCAATACGGAGTATGCCGTGACAGCCATCAGCCCCGACGGTGTAGAGAGCGAGAAGAGCACCCCCTTCCTCTACAAGACGCAACCGTGGCAGAATGTGTGGTTCAAGTTCGACTTTGACGACAAGGTCATCCGGCGCGACGATTACCGCACGAAGTTCGTATGGCCCATGGACCTTGACGGCGACGGCGAGGTGGACGCCATGGTGTGCGACCGTCTGTATGCCAGTGCTGTCAGCGACGATGCCGACAACACGGAGAACAGTGCCACGACCACCCACAAGATTCAGGCCTACCGGCTGACGGGCGAACTGCTCTGGACGGTCGACATGGGGCCTAACGTCAACATCTGCGGCGGCCAGAACGACATGGTCGTAGCCTGGGACATCAACTGCGACGGCCGCTGCGAGGTGATAATCAAGTCGAGCGACGGCACCCGCTTCTGGGACAAGCAGCAGAACACATGGGGCAAATATGCCATGGGCAGCGACGTGGCCGACGTTGACGGCGACGGCATTGTAGACTACCGCACCCAGACGGTACGCAACCGTCCCTTCTACGTCAGCGTGATTGACGGTGAGACGGGGGCAGAGATAGCCTGCAGCGAACTGAAGTACGACGAGGTGACCGACGGCACCGATGCCTATACACGCAACAACCGCGCCAGCTATATGAGCGACGGCTATGCTGCCATGGACGGTCATTTCTGCATCTGCTATCTCGACGGCATCCACCCCTCGCTGGTCATGGAGTGCTTAGACCGTGAGCCCAACAAGACACACCATAACTATGTATTCAGTTGGGACTACGACTGGACGGGCGGACAACCGGCTAACTGGCATCACAGCGCCACCTGGAGCCGTAACGACAAGAAGCCCTGGCCGGCGGAGTTCCACCAGCTGAGGGTGGCCGACGTCGATGGCGACGGCCGCGACGAGATGGTGCAGGGCGGCTATTCGGTGAACCCCCTGACGGGCTGGTTCCTGAGTCCGGGCATAGGTCATGGCGACCGCCACGTCATGAGCGACATCGACCCCGACCGTCCTGGC
Source organism: uncultured Prevotellaceae bacterium (assembly GCA_947303855.1). GTDB lineage: Bacteria > Bacteroidota > Bacteroidia > Bacteroidales > Bacteroidaceae > Prevotella. Next base: position 7,407 of record CAMYZO010000031.1, on the reverse strand, counting down.
ATGGAGGTCTTTGCCATACAGCAGAGCGACCTGCTGGGCCAACTCGTCTACGACGCGCGCACAGGCGAGCGTATTAAAGAATGGTATCTGCCGTCGCTCTACGATGTGGGGCGCGGCACCTGCATGGACGTGGATCCTGCCCACAAGGGCTACGAGCTCTACAGCCATGCCGACGACTACATCTACGACTGTAAGGGCGAGAAGACCGCCTACACCCGCTCGGGCTGTGGCATCAAGCAGATATTCGAGGGGGTGTGGTGGAATGGCGACCTGCTGCGCGAGGAACTGTCGTCGCCCGGCGGCTCGGGCTGGGGCACGAACCTGATGGTGACCCAAGTGCTGAACAAAGCACGCCTGATAGAGTTCTCGCAGGAGTCTGACTGGGCCACCCATGCTGCCAACGGTACGCGCCCGGCCTTCATGGGCGACATCACCGGCGACTGGCGCGAGGAGGTCATCCTGGCCAGTCAGAACGACAATGGCAGCACAGGACTGGTGGGCTACACCACCCATATACCTACCGACTACAGCATCTACTGCCTGCAGCAAGACCCTCACTACCGTGGCGACTGTACCACCCGTGGCTACTACCAGCACCCCAACACATCGTTCTACTTAGGCGTCGGCATGCCCCTGCCCCCACTGCCGCCGGTCTTCGAGGCCGACCTGCGCTGGCGCGGCGGCACCAGTGTGGAAAGTGGTTTTACCACTTTCGACATGACCGCCCCCACCCCATATACCGACGGCCGCAGTATCATGTTCGACCTGTCGGGCGACAACGCGTCGCCCATCACGCTGGCATCACCCCTAAAGCCCTCGGTGCTCTACCTGATGACCCCCCTCGGCCACGACTACACCTTCAGGGGCACGGCCACGGCGGGCAGCGGACAGCTCATCAAGTCGATGCTGGGCACGGTCACGGTCAACGGCGACCTGGGCCATACGGGCACGACGATTATCAGTGAGGGAACGCTCGCGGTGAACGGCACCGTCAGCGGTCCTGTGGAACTGCGTGCCAAGGGCACGCTGGCCGGCAACATCACGCTGCAGGACACCGTCGTCTTTGAGGGAGCCCTGAACTACGAGGGTTGCCGGCTGATGCCTGGCGGGGAGGACATCCCCAGCGGCGTCATGCTGTCGAAGAAGAGCATGACCCTGCCCGGCGACGTCTATATGGAGGTGAAGACCGATTGTCTGCACCCCGAATGTATGGACTGTCCCCCGCTGTTTACCAACGGCCGCCTCGTGGTGGAGGGCGACCTGACCTTCCGGAACACCAACTACATCACCGTGAACCTGGCCACGCCGGATGCCGCCGATTACGTGATAGCCGAGTGTACCGGCACGCTGACCTGTGACCCGTCGCAGCTGAAGACACGCGGCCTGGAGGGCATCAACTACGACCTCGTCGTGGTCGACAACCAGAAACTGGTGCTAAAGATCCATGCCACACGCGCCCCGCAGAGTGATGTGGTGTGGACGGGCGACCAGTCGGGCCTGTGGGACTACAAGACCCCGAACTTCGCCCTCGGCAGCTTTGCCGCTGAGACGCAGACGACCTTCGTTGCCGGCGATGCCGTCATCTTCAACGAGCATCCCCTGCAAAAAACCGTCACGCTCAACGATATGATGGTCGTCAGCGGCGTCACCTTCGACACCGGTAAATACACCCTTACCGGCGAGGGCGGTATCAGCGGCACGGGCGGCATCACCGTCAACCGCAATGCCGACGTGACACTCAACATGAAATACAGCGACTATACGGGTGCTACCATCGTCAACGGTGGTAAGCTGACCGTGCCCAACTTCTACGACGGCGGACAGAAGAGTGCGCTGGGAGCCGCCACTGCCGACAAGGGCAACCTCATGCTGAACGGCGGCACGCTGGTGCTGAGTCGCGACAACATGAGCACCAACCGCCAACTGACCGTCACCGATACCGCCACCATCAGCATACAGCAGGCCAGCAGCTCGCTCTCGCTAAAGGGCATGGTCAGCGGCACGGGCTACCTGGTGAAAGATGGCAGCGGACAGCTGAACTTTACCTACGCAGGGACGAACAACTTTGCCGGACTCATCGTCAGAAAAGGCATCGTGGCGCAGGGAGCATGGAACAGCACCTTCGGCCGCAGCGGCTCGCCCATGCTTTTGGCTGGCGGCGAGGTTCACCAGATAGATGTCAACTCTACGACGGCCGTACCCACCTTCAACCATGCCGTCACCGTGCAGGAGGGCACCGTCAACAGGATTGTGGGCTCATCGCGCGGCCGTATCAACGGCTCGTTCAGCGGCAAGGGGGCGCTCACCATCGAGACCCGCTATGTGCGCTGCGACGTGGGCGCCGACTTCAGCCAGTTTGAGGGGACGCTGACGGCAAAGGGCAACGGCGGTAACTTCCGCCTGATGTCGAACGTGACCGACCTGTCGAAGGCGCATCTGGTCATCGGGGCCGGCACCACCGTGGCCCACTTTGCCGGCGGCAGCAACAATGCCGCCACGGTCACAACGAAGATTGGTGCCTTGGAGGGCACGGCTGCCGACGGCGTGCTGGGTGGCTCGGCAAGCAGTTATGAGGTGGGAGCCCTGGGCGAGAACACCACGTTCAGCGGACTGCTGCAGGCAGCCCGCATCACGAAGACGGGCACTGGGGTGCTGACACTGCGCAGCGCCGGCCACACCTCGCCCATCACCGTCAGCGGCGGCACGCTGGAACTCAGCAACACCGCCTCCACCGCCATGACCAGCGGCACCATTACCGTTGGCAACGGTGCCACGCTCAGAGGCAACGGCATGGCGCAGACGGTGATCGTCAACAAGGGTGGCACCATCACCGGCGGCATTGCCACAATGACAGGCAAACTGCGCCTCGGCGGCAACCTGACGCTGGCCGGCGGCTCGACGCTGCTGTGCCGTCTGACAGCCAGCAGCAACAGTCAACTGGTGGTTAGCAGCAAGGTGACACACCAGGGCGACACCATCCTCATCGACATTCCCGCCAGCCGCACACTGCATGTCGGCGACGTCATCAGCGTGCTCTCTGCCGGCTCACAGACGGGCGACTTCGCGCTGAAAGTGGTCTCCGAGACCGCCGACTATGAGTTCGACACCTCATCGATGCTCACCGACGGTACGCTCCGTGTTACAGGCACGGCAACTGGTCTGCGTGGTGTGGCATCGCCCAACCAGCCCGTGGATGTCTATTCTCCAGACGGCACGAAGCTGCGCACTGCCGTCGTCTGGCAAGAGGCTCTTCGAGGTCTGCCCGCAGGCATATACATTGTGAATGGAAAGAAAATAACACTAACCAAATAACTAAAGATACAACAGAAATGAGAAAGACTTTATTGAGCATCATGCTGCTGCCGTTGCTGGCAACGTGGGTGGCAGCACAACCGCAGTTCGGCGAGCAGCCGAAGCTGGTGGTGGGCATCGTGGTCGACCAGATGCGCTGGGACTACCTGTCGCGCTATTACGACAAGTTCACCGACGACGGCTTCAGGCGGCTGATTGACGGAGGTTACTCCTGCGATAACTGTCTCATCAACTATGTGCCTACGGTGACGGCTATCGGCCACACGTCGGTCTATACCGGCACCACGCCGGCCTTCCATGGCATCTGTGGCAACAATTTTTACATCGACGGCCGGAAGACCTACTGCACCACCGACACAACAGTCGACGTCGTGGGCACCGACAACCGCGAGAAGGGGGCTATGTCGCCTCGTAACATGCTTTCTACCACCATCGGCGACCAGCTGCGCCTGCATACCGACTTCACGTCGAAGGTCATCGGCGTCAGCTATAAGGACCGTGGTGCCATCCTGCCTGCCGGCCACTCGGCCACGGCTGCCTACTGGCTCGACCTGAAGAACCGGCAGTTTATCACCTCTACTTATTATATGAAGGAGTTGCCGACATGGGCCGTGGAGCAGAACAAACTGCTGAAGAAGAACGAGGTGTTCAAGCGCGTAGGAAAGGACATCGGACTCTACCCGGAGTGCGGCGCCATCACCACCGACATGGCCATTGCTGCCCTGAAGGGTGAGCAGTTAGGGCGTGGCCAGCAGACCGACATGCTCTGCGTCAGCTATTCGCAGACCGACGTCATCGGCCATAAATGGGCCACCCGTGGCGAACATACCGACGGCGCCTACCTGCAGCTGGACCGTGACCTGGCCCGACTGCTGAGCGCCCTTGACGAACAGGTGGGCAAGGGTAACTACCTGCTGTTCCTGACGGCCGACCACGGCGGTGCCCATAACTTCCAGTACATGCAGGACCACGGTATGCCGGCCGGCAAGTGGCCAGACCCTGACATGCGCAAAGGTGTGGAGCAGGCCATCAGCAAGCGCTTCGGCAACACGCGCCCAGTGGTGGCCGCCGAGATGGACTACCGCTATTTCCTCGACCGCAAGGCTATTGCCGAACAGCAGCTGGACTACGAGCAGGTGAAGGCCGTGGCCATTGAGCACCTGCGGCAGCAGCCCCACGTGTGCTTTGTCGTTGACTTTGAGCGTGCTGCCCAGCAGAGCCTGCCCGCCATCATCCGCGACCGTGCCCTGATGGGTTATCACTACCGTCGTTCAGGCGACATCCTGGTGGTCACCGAGCCGGGCTACTACACCTTCGGTCACTATTCGTCGCCGGTGGGCACCACCCATGGCGAGTGGAATCCCTACGATGCCCACATCCCCCTGCTGTTCTATGGCTGGAAGGTGAACCACGGCGCCACCTCGCGCGAGGTTCACATCACCGACATCGCCCCTACCGTCTGCCAGATGCTGCACATCCAGCAGCCCAACGCCTGTGTGGGCGAGGCTATTGTTGAGGTAACAAAAGATTGAGACATTGAAAAACTGGAAGATTATAGCGTTCGACGCTGACGATACCCTATGGGACTGTCAGTCGCACTTTGAGGCGGTCGAGAACCGCCTCTATGCGCTGATAGCACCCTATTGCGACAATCCTGCCCAGGAGCTGTTCCGTACCGAGAGCGGCAACATGGCCGACCTGGGCTATGGCTGCAAAGCCTTTACGATATCCATCATAGAGACGGCTCTTAGAGTTGGCGGCAGCCACATCGCTGCCAACCAACTCTCTACCCTGCTGTCGCACTGCAAACAGTTACTGCAGCTGCCAGCCACACCACTGCCGGGTGTTGAAAAGACGCTGGCTCAGATTGACGGCTACCGGAAAGTGTGTTTCACCAAGGGCGAGTTACAGGACCAGGAAAACAAGCTGCACCGCTCAGGGCTGCTCAAGTATTTTGACGACGTGGAGATTACCAGCGACAAGGGCCAGAAGGAGTTCCTGGCCCTCTGCGACCACCAGGACATCCACCCCTCTGAACTGCTCATGGTGGGCAACTCGCTGAAGAGCGACTGTGCACCGGCCCTGGCCATCGGTGCCTGGGCTGTCCACATCCCCTTCCATGTAACGTGGCAACTGGAGCACTTTGAGGACTTTGACCATCCGCGCCTGACGAAGATTGACCGTTTCAGTCAGCTACTGCAGTTGATATAAACCTCCAGAATTCAGGCAAATTCATAATAATTCGGATTCATTGCCGGAAAAACTGAAATCGTAAATTGTAAATCGTCAATTTGTAAATTAATTAGATGCTAGTAAAAACATATTGCGCTGCCGTCAACGGACTTGAGGTCACCACTGTCACCGTAGAGGTAAGCATGTCGCGTGGCGTGCAGTTCCACCTGACAGGACTGGCCGACACCGCCGTCCGCGAGAGCTACGACCGCATCAAGGCCGCCCTGGTGAACAATGGCTTCAAGATGCCTATGATGGAAATAACGGTCAACATGGCGCCCGCCGACATCAAGAAAGAAGGGTCGGGCTACGACCTGCCGGTGGCCGTTGGCATACTGGCAGCCGCCGGTAACGTGGACAGTTCACGACTGTCGCGCTTTATGATGGTGGGCGAACTGGGGCTGGACGGCCGCCTGCAGCCCGTCCGCGGTGCTCTGCCCATCGCCATTAGGGCCCGTGCCGAGCACTATGAGGGGCTTATCGTGCCTGTACAGAACGTGCGCGAGGCCGCTGTCGTCAACAATGTCAGTATCTATGGCATGGAGACGCTCCTGGACGTCGTCAACTTCTTCAACGGCGACACCTCCTACCAGCCGACGGTTATCGACACCCGCCGGGAGTTCTATGAGCAGCAGGGCCAGTTCGACCTCGACTTCAGCGACGTCCGCGGACAGGAGAGCGTGAAGCGAGCCCTGGAGGTGGCTGCCGCCGGTGGCCATAACCTCATCATGATTGGGCCGCCGGGCTCCGGCAAGTCGATGCTGGCCAAGCGCCTGCCCAGCATCCTGCCGCCCTTGTCGCTGGCAGAGAGCCTGGAGACGACGCAGATACACTCTGTGGCAGGCAAGCTGAGCCGCGACACCAGTCTCATCAGCCAGCGTCCCTTCCGTGCCCCCCACCACACCATCTCGCAGGTGGCTCTCGTCGGCGGTGGCAGCAACCCCCAGCCGGGCGAAATCTCGCTGGCCCACAACGGCGTACTCTTCCTCGACGAGATGCCCGAGCTGTCACGCAGCGTCCTTGAGGTGCTGCGCCAGCCGTTGGAAGACCGCAAGATTACCATCAGCCGTGCCAAGTACAATGTGGAGTACCCCTGCTCCTTCATGCTCGTGGCAAGCATGAACCCCTGTCCCTGCGGCTACTATGGCGACCCCACCCACCACTGCGTCTGCACCCCTGGCCAGATTCAAAGATATATGAACAAGATCTCGGGTCCTCTGCTCGACCGCATCGATATCCACTGCGAAATCCAAGCGGTGCCCTTTGCCCAGTTGAGTCAGATGCAGCCCGGCGAGCCGTCAGAAAAAATCCGTGAACGCGTCATCAAGGCGCGAAACATCCAGACGAAGCGCTTCAGTAACCTCCCCCCTTCGGGGGGACCGAGGGGGGCTATCCACTGCAACGCCCAGATGACGGAGAAGATGCTCCATCAGTTTGCCGAGCCCGATGCTCAGAGCCTCGACATGCTCCGTATAGCGATGGAACGCCTGAAACTCTCTGCCCGTGCCTACAGTCGCATCCTGAAGGTGGCCCGCACCATCGCCGACCTCGAAGGCTCGGAGAAAGTGCAGACGCAGCACATCGCCGAAGCCATCGGCTACCGCAATCTTGACCGCGGCGACTGGGCAGAGAGAGGGGTGTAATATATAAAAGGTGAAAAAATGGAACACAAGTTATTCCAACATAAGGATTTATACATTTTGAGAGACAATTGCTTTATTGTCCTCTTTCAATTCATTGCTTTGTTAGTCTCTGCATGTACTTCTAACCAAAAAGAGGAAGCAAAGCAACAACAAAGGCAAGATTTTGTGTCTATGCCAGCCTCTCGGTATCAAACGCCCTATAATCAAACCGAGATGCTAA
>CAMYZO010000030.1 GCA_947303855.1 uncultured Prevotellaceae bacterium | reverse complement strand
CAATCCGACTGTCGCGAATATGAGCATTTGTAATGCTTAACCCATGCCAGTCGAAATGCCATTGCAGCATTACAAATGCTTATATCCAATGCGGTCGGATTGCAAATCCGACCGAACGGAAGTTTTTCTTATCTGAAATCTGAAATATATGAAAAAAAGGACCGTGTGGCCGATGGCTGTGGCTGAAAAAACGAATTCAGGAAAATGTTTGTTGCTAAAGTGACGCTTATTCGAAATATTGTTGTACCTTTGTAACCTCAAATGGGTTCTCCGGTAGAGAACTGTCAGAGTACAAAGCAAATCGTAATATGAAAAGAACGGCTATTCTATTGATGGTGGCGCTGTTCGTGCTCATGCCGACAGCAGCCGGGACGACGAAGGTGAACGCCACCCGTGCAAAGAAAACAGTACAGACCGACCGCGAATACTGGGCGGTTCAGGCTTACAAGATGGCACAGCCCATATTGGAGAATATGGCCAAGGGCGAGCTGCAGAAAAACATGGTGACGGAGTTCTCGCCGTCGTTCGACAAGCGAAACCGCAAGGTGGTCTACATGGAGGCCTTCGGACGGCTCATGGCGGGCATCGCCCCCTGGCTGGCACTGCCCGACAGCGTCTCCGGCGGTTCTCCCGCCGACATCAAGGAGGTTGAGATGCGCCGGCAGCTGCGGGAGTGGGCACTGGCAGCCTACAGGAACGCCGTCGACCCGCAGTCGCCCGACTACCTCTGCTGGGGTGTCTCAGGCCAGAACCTGGTGGATGCTGCCTACATCGCCGAGTCGTTCGTCCGTGCCTATGATGTCCTCTGGGTGCCGCTGGACCCGACGACCAAGGAGCGTTACATCAGCGAGTTCCAGAAGCTGCGCTCCATTGACCCGCCCTACACCAACTGGCTGCTCTTCTCGTCGACCATTGAGAGCTTCATTGCCAAGGCCAACGGCCGGAGGGGCTATGACGAGTACCGCGTACACTCGGCCATCCGCAAGGTGGAGGAGTGGTACGTGGGCGACGGCTGGTATGCCGACGGACCGACGTTCGCCTTCGACTACTACTCCAGCTACGTGTTCCACGCCATGTACTTGGAGACGCTGCAAAACATGCTCGACGCCAAGGCCAACACCCGTCTCGACTTCCAGAAATACTATGACCGCGCCCTGAAACGGGCACAGAAATACAGCATCATCCTCGAACGGTTCATCTCGCCCGAAGGCACCTTCCCCGTCTTCGGCCGTTCCATCCCCTACCGTCTGGCCGCCCTGCAGCCCCTGGCGCTCATGGCGTGGTACGACAAGCTGCCCGCAGAACTGAGCAAAGGGCAGGTGCGTGCAGCCCTGACGAAGGTGATGCACCGCATGTTCTCAGAAGGGCAGAGCCAGTATAACGATGCGGGCTACCTGACCATCGGCTTCTGCGGACAGCAGCCCGACGTGGCCGACTGGTACACCAATAACGGCTCGCTCTACATGACCTCGCTCTGCTTCATGCCCCTCGGTCTGCCCGCCACCCATCCTTTCTGGAGCGACCAGGCCGAGCCATGGACACAGGTCAGGGCATGGGGCGGACAGCCGTTCCCCAAGGACCACCGGTGGGCTGACGACATCGTGACAAAAGACAAATGGTGATGACTATGAGGAAAATTGCTGTGATGCTGCTGTGGCTAATGGCGACGGTTCTTCTGGCCCAGCCCTTCAGCCAGTACAGGCCGATGCTCAACGACCTGCTGCCAGAGCCGCAACACTTCCACCCCCTGCCCCAGGCCGGCGACCCCTTCTGGCGCGACTCCATCCCCCAAAGCATGCGCCAGAGCTATATCAGCTACGGCGAACAGTATCTTGGAAAACCCTGGCTGACACCCTCGGCCACCACCTTCGCCCAGTTCAAGACCAACGGCAACCGCACCGTCTACGAGCAGCAGTGCTTTGCCCGGCGCCGACAGCTGGCAGCCCTGGCCTTGGCAGAAATCGTTGAGGGCAAAGGACGCTTCCTTAGCGACATCACCGATGGAATCGTCAGTTTCTGCGAGGAGACCTGGTGGGGCATACCCGCCCACTATAAATACAAGGTGGCAACGGCAGGCGAGCAGACCGTCGACCTGTTCAATGCCGAGACGGCCAGTCTCATAGCCTGGACCACCTACATGCTGCGCCCGCAGCTCGACCGCTTCTCGCCGCTGATAGGTCAGCGTGTGGAACGGGAGATACAACGGCGCATCCTGACACCGGCGCTGAAGACCAAATACTGGTGGAAGACGGCGGGCATGAACTGGAACCCCTGGATCTGCTCCAACTGGCTGTCATGCGTCCTGCTGTGCGAGACCGACCGGCAGCGGCAGACGGAGGCCGTCGGTCAGATTCTCGGCTGCATGGATGCCTTCACCGACAGCTACCCGGAAGACGGCGGCTGCGACGAGGGGCCGGGCTACTGGGACCGCGCTGCCGCCTCGCTCTACGAGTGTGTGGCGCTGCTGGGCCAAGCCACTGGCGGCCGGATGGATGCCCGCCGGCACCCCAAGCTGCGGGCCATGGCGCAGTATGCCTATAAGACCTACGTCGCGGGCGGCTACGTGCTGAGCTTTGCCGACTCCCACGACAACCGCTACACGCAGCAGCTGAACATCGTCTATCCCTTTGCCTGTTATATCGACGACCCCGTGATGCGCCGCTTCGCCAGGTTTATCGGCGATGACAAGGATGTGCTGCACCAGGCCGCTGCCCTCTACGACCGCAGCGGCAACTTCCCGACCCTTGCCCGTGAGCTGTTTTTCCTCCATTCCATCGACAGTTTCCTGAATGAGCAGGCAGCAGAGCCGCTGCTTGGCAATGTCTGGCTGAAAGACCTGCAGATATGGACATGCCGCAACAAGACGCTGTTTGTGGCCATGAAGGGCGGACACAACGGCGAGAGCCATAACCACAACGATGTGGGCGAGGTGGTGGTCTATGCCGACGGACAGCCGCTGCTGATAGACCCCGGCGTGGGTGAATATACCTCGAAGACGTTCTCAAAAGACCGCTACAGCATCTGGACCATGCAGAGCGGCTACCACAACCTGCCGCAGATTAACGGCTGCGACCAGCGCGACGGCAAAGATTTCAAGGCCCGTGTCGTCAGCCAAAGCAAGACGAGCATGACGCTGGAGCTCGCTGCCGCCTATCCGGAGGAAGCCGCCGTTGACAGCTGGCTGCGAACGGTGAGCATCAGCAAGAAGGGGGTGGAGATAGCGGAGCACTACCGACTGAAAGCGTACAAGACACCGACACGCCTCATGCTGATGACCACCGTCCGTCCTGATGTCAGCCAGCCGGGTACCGTGGCCCTGGGGCATCACGCCCTCCGCTACGACCCACAGCAGCTGACGGTGGCCGTCGAGGATGTCAGCCCTCTGCTCGACCCCCTGCTGCAGGGCTTGTGGGGCCAGCAGATGTACCGCCTTGTCTTGACCGTTACGTCGGAGCGGTTAGAGGGCCGTCTGTCCGTTCTCCTCTACTGACGGCGGCTGTAAGCAGGCTGGTCGGTGGACGTGTCGTGAGGCGTGTCCACGTCGGTGCCTCCGCCTGTGTAGGTGGTTTGCCGCACGGTGAGTGCCAGCGTGTCGTTAGTGGCTACAAACACGATGTATGCCGACCGTGCCGTGGTCTGCAGGTTCTCTGTGGCAGTGAGTGTCACCCGGGGTGTGCCGGAGGTGTAGTTCTGCTGTGTCACGGTGAGCCACTCCGATGTGAAATCCTGTCCTGCCATCTTCGTAATCTTGCTGCTCAGACCTGTCAGTGTTACTGTCTGCTCCGATGCCTGGGGCGGCAGGTCGCACGTCATAGTCAGGAACTTACCCGTTGCCGGTGTGGGGTCGGGGGTTGGCGTCGGTGTGGGTGTCGGCGTCGGTGTGGGCGTGTAGGGGTTGTCCGGTTCATCGCTGCCACCGCCACAGGCAGCCAGTGCGAGTGCGGCCACGAAGGCCATCGCCATCATCTTTATCTTTTCCATGTCTTTGGTTCTCCTGTTTGTTTTTATCATCTTCTTTCCACTCATTTGATTACTACTTTGCGTCCGCCACGCACGTAGATACCTTTCTGCGGGCTCTGTGCGGCAGGTCGTCCCTGCAGGTCGCGCAGCGGAGAGCCGTCGGTGTCGGTAGTCAGGTCGCTGATGCCCGTCGCCTCGCCGCTGATGAGGAATCCGCGGGTGGCAGCGGAGCCAGCAGGCACTGCCAGCCAGGCACGGTGACCGTCGATGCTGAAGGCAGCACCGTTGCGAGCGCCCCAGAACCAGCCGAACGACTGTGCCAGCGAGGTACCGCTGGGGCCGTAGGTCAGCTTGTAGTAGAGGTTCTGGCCGGTGGCGCTGGTGGTGGTGACTACATCGCTGCCATGCAGCAGGTTGTTGCCTGTGTACGATGCGTCGGCCGTGGTAGAGGTCAGCGTGTAGGTGGCGGCCTGCTTCTGTGCGCCCTCTAAGAGCACGGCGGTACCCTTGGGGATGATGTTGCCGCTGAGGGTCTGGTAGCTCAGGCGGTCACCACTGACGCCGCTCACCACGCGGGCTGTCAGTCCTGTGGGCAGCTGGTAGTTCTTCTCAGAGTCGTAGAAGGTGGCATAGCCGGCAGCGGCGGTGACCACGTTGATGGTGGTGGGCTGCTCAGGCTGTGTGCCGCCGGTGGTCAGCGTCAGCTCGGCTTTCAGACTCTTCGGCTCCAGCCAGCCCGCGTTGTCGGTGGCCAGGGCGCAGAGGGCGTAGCGGGTGCCGGGGGCGCAGGCGAAGGTGGCGGTGGTGCCAACGGGCAAACCTTTGGCCAGAGAGGTCACGGTGGCTACGATTTCCCATTCGCCGCCGTTCTTGGAGGCATAGACGGTATAGGTGCCGATGCCGCTGGTGGCATCGCTGCCTTGGATGGTGACGATCATCTGGCCGTCCTTCTCCTCAGCCTTCGTCACCTTCGATGTCGGGTAGTCGGTGTCGAAGGTGTTCACGTAGGTGTTCGTGGTGATGGGCGCGTTGGCGTCGAAGACTATGGTAGCCTTATTGCTGATGGTGCTGCCGCTGGCGGGGTTCGGCTTGTGCTCAATGCTGAAGCTGACGAAGCCCTCGCCGCGTCCGGTGCCATCGTTGGGCAGCAGGAAGCCGTTCATGATGTCGTCCAGTTCGTTGCCGTTCTTCTCTAACGAGACGAAGCTCCAGTGTGCAATGCCGGTAGCAGGTGAGAACTGACCGGTGACACGGACGAGCATCTCATGGCCGTTCACCGTGTATATCACGTCGCGTGAGAACTCCTGTGTGCGGCTGCCGCCCACGGTGAAGGTGGTGTCGGCCCAGCCGAAGCCGTTGAATGAGAACGTCTCTGCATCGAGCTTCGTGAGGTCGAGGGTGTCGGTGACAAACACCTCGTTGGCGGGTGCCGTGGCCGTGGCCTTGTTCTCGAAGGTAATCATATACGGCATCTGGTGGATGGGCTGGATGTAGTGGGCGTTGTCATCAGGTCCCCACGGGCCGATCATCTCGTTGGGGTCGTAGGAATAGACGAGCAGGTTGTCCTTCCAGTTGGGGTCGCCCTTGATGCAGGCATCATAGGCCGCCTTGTTGCTCACCATATCCCAGATGAGCTTTCCTACGGCAAAGCCTGCCTTGACGAGGAGCGACGGGGGGAAGAGGTCAGAGCCGCAGGCAAAGGCGGCAGTGATGAAGTTCGTTCCGAAGTTGCTCCAGCTCTTGTCCTTACCCCAGAACTTCTGGGTGATGGTCTTTGCCACGTTGTACGTACATCCCACGATAGGTGCCACTGTAAGACCCGTCTCAATGAAGCTCATACCGAACATGGTAAGTGCGCATTCGGCCTTGCTTCTTCCCTTATTGACATCTTTGAGGTAGCTGTCGAACTCGTCGTCTACGGCACGTGTGGTGGCTGTGCCATCGTCGTCAGTCCATGGTCCCCAAGGCTCTCCCGCCATATAGCAGATTCTGAAGTTGCCGTCCAGTCCGCTGTCGCCCTTGCACATGAATCGGAAGAATACCTGATGGGTGCTGTTGGGTGCGATATAGGGGATGAAGAATGAGTAGATGCGAATACTGTCTCCGGTCGCCTCGTCGTAGGTCATGAGATATTCGCCCAGCTGCCTGGCCATCTTCAGCTGCTCGTCGTCGAAAGCATCGCTATACAGGTCGTAGTCGAAGTCAAAATGCACGTCAACGGTACCTTTGCGGTCGGGGATGGCAATGAAGACGGGGGTGTTGTAGGCTGCCACATTCGACCTGTTGCCATAGTCGATGGAGAAACTCTGGTACTTGTTGAACAACAGTTTCTCGCGTCCGTTAATCTGTATCCACACATTGGGCTCTTCGCGCTGCTCAACGGTGAAGGCCTGACAGAGGGTGTCGTTGCCCACAATGACATCGTATGTGCCCACAGGGGCATTCCACAGGTTGAAGGTGGCAGGGGCCAGGTTGTCGGAGTTCACAATCTTCGACGCATCGTAGTCATAGTCCACATCCCATGTGCCTTCAATCTCAGTAGAGCCCTGCTTCAGCAGTACGCGCGGCTTATTGCTGTAGGTCAGCTCATAGCCGCCCTGTATGCGCAGCTTCACGTCGGGCACGTTGCCTGCCTTCTCGGGCGTCACGCTGGTCAGTCCGCCCACGGTGATGGTCTGGAACGTTGTGGCGCAGGCATTGGTGGTCTTGCCGTCGCCACGGGCTATCATCCAGTAGCTGTAGGTGCCGGGATAGCCGCTGTAGTCCTCGCTGATGTGGCGCTTGTCGCTGGTGGAGGGGTCGCCGACGGGGTAGTCCTTGTTGGTCATCAGCCACCAGCAGGCCTCGCCGTCCTGCGTCACGTCGTTGGCGTAGACCTTCTGGCCCGTCATGTCCTTAGTGAGGGTGAACTCGGGGTGAGGCGGACGGATGGGGTCGGTCTCGGTGAGGATGTTCGGCGTCAGGGGCACGGCATCGTTCTGGTACTGGCTCTGGTCGCGCAGCGTGCCGTCGAAGGTGAGCAGCAGGCGGCAGTCCTTGTCCTGCGCGTTGGGCGTATTATAAAGATGTTCGCGTATCTCCCCGGCGGTCAGTGCGCGGCTGTAGATGGCCAGGTTGTCGATGAGACCCTTGGCCTGATCCTCATCTGAGGCTTGGTCTACGCGGCCAATGCAGATGGCCTTGTTTGTCATGAGCAGACGTCCGGCATCGGTCTTCGTGCCGATGAGCATACCGTCGACATAGAAACGGAAGTTGTCAGAGGCAACCTTCGAGTCGTAGGTCATAGCCACATGATGCCACAGGCCCCAGGTGTCGGTGGCGTGAACGTACATGCCACCCTCGATGGTCGTTCCCTCCGTGGTCTTCTCAGGATGGATGCTGGCAGAGAACACCAGCTTGCCCTCCCACGTCTGACTCGTATGGATGCTGAAGCCGTCGTACCAGCGGTCGTGGGCGTCGCCTTCGTTCTCATTGTTCAGGCCAATAACCAGGAAGCCCTTGCTGTCGGGGCGCACCCAGCACTCCACGGTGATGGCCTCGGCAGCGGCCTCCAAACTGGGGGTCATGGGGATGTAGGCGGGGTTGATGGCTTTATTGTCGGGCTCGTTGGCCGGCTTGGCAATGTCGAAGGCCATGTTCGTGCTGCCTGGGGCGGCGGGACGCTCTACGCGGCGGTAGACGATGTGCCAGGGTGTACCCTCATAGTCGGCTTTGGCGGGGTCGGGAGCACTGTAGTGCATGAACCAGTGTTCGTTGCCCTCGCTGTCGATGAGGGTCTGCAGGGCGTTGTTGTTCCCGTTACGGGAGATGAAGGCCTGCCAGCCGATGAGGAAGTTCTTCGACACGGTGCGGAAGCCGTCCTTCGACTCCAAGTAGAAGGCGCGCTGACCGGTGAAGATGACGTGCTGGCTGTCCTTGGGGTCGATGGTCAGGCGAGGGATGCCGGGACGGAAAACGTCGAAGACGCGTGTCTGCGTGGCCCAGGTCTTGCCGCCGTCGTGCGAGTAGAAGAGGGTGGGATGGGCATCGCGGCCATGGTAGCTGTCGGCGCCGCTGCCCGTGCAGGTGTAGACGTAGATGTCGTTGCCCCGGCCTACGACGGTGTTCGGCTCTATGCCGCAGGTGCCCTCCAAGTAGATGGGCTCCTGCCAGGTCTGGCCGCCGTCGGTAGAGCGCTGGAAGATGGTGTGCATCCAGTCGTTGACATCGGCGTCATCATCGCCGCCGTTGCTCAGCGAGCCGCGATAGACGACGTTGATGTTGTCGCCGTCCATCGACATGTGCGACAGGCTGAACGGTGTCCACAGGCCGGCATGGGTCTTGCCGCTGGCATCCTTGTGGGCGATGTTCGTGGTTGTGTAGTGCCTGCCGCCGTCGGTAGAGGTGGTGACGTAGATGCTGCCGTCGGTGTAGCCCATCAGTGCCCAGCGGCTGCCCTGCACCTTCAGGTCGGCAATCAGCTGACGGGTCTGTATGAGGGTGTCGTTGAATGTCGTGCCGCCATCGACACTGCTGATGACGCGTTGCTGATAGTCTCCGCCGCCGTGGTACTCGCTGAAGGCCAGGGCCACCGTCTGTCCGTCGGCAGCGATGTGCGGGCTGACGTTTCCGCTGCCCTTCTGGCGCAGGGTGCGGGTGGTGAAGGTCTTGCCGCCGTCGGTGCTGCGCACGTAGTTCACAGAGTTAGCCCCAAAGTAGCCGTCGTTGTCGAGGGCGATGATGTGAACGGTATTGCCGCTGACGGCCATCCATTGGTATTGGTAGCCGCCGTTCTCCGGTTGTGGCTCGTGCGACGTGCCTACCACCTGCGCAGCCTCCCAGGTGCGGCCCTGGTCGGCAGAGCGGCGGTAATACATGCGGTAGAGTCCGTCGGCGTCTTTGCTGTTCTCGAACCACAGCAGGTGGATGGTGTTGCCGCTCACCTCTACCTGCATGGGCTGGTAGGCGGTACTCTCATACGTGGCATCGGTGATGCCGTAGGTCAGGTTCTGCCACCCACCCCAGTTGGAGGGCAGCGACTGCTGCATGTCGCCCTCTGCCGCCAGCGCGCCGAGCGTGCCTATGAGCAGGGCCACGATACTGATGATCTGTTTCTTCATAATATTTTCTTTGTTCTTGATGTTCCGATTATGGGCAAAGATACGAACAAAAGCGCGATAAGGACTGCCAAAAACGGAAAATCGACTGCCAATGTCAGAATCTGGCAGTCGATTTGTAGAGTCTGGTTGTAAAGACAGAACGTCAGCCGACGGAATCGGCATGGTTCTGTAACCACTCTTGCGTGGTCATGCCTGTGGCGGTCTTGAAGATGCGGAAGAAGGAGCGCTCGCTGCTGAAGCCGGCATCGAAGGCCACTTCCATAATCTTCTTGTCGGGATGCAGGCGGAACAGTTGCTGGGCGTAGGCGATGCGACAGTCGTTGACATACTGCGTGAACGTCTGGCCACGGGCAGCCTTGATGGCATCGGTGACGTAGCGGGCATTGGTGGAGAGTGCTGCCGCAAGGTCGGCGGGCTTCAATTCGGGGTTGCGGAAGAGCTGCCGGCACACCATGAGGTCGTGGATGCGAGCAAAAAGGGCAGGCTCATCGCCTGTTTCTTTCCGGGAGGGGACAGGCGTGGCTGCTTCTGTCTCCGGGGCTGCCGGTTTGCGACGATGCCGGTTTGCGACAAGTACAACTGTCGCCGCCACGATGGTCAGGCCTATCAGTACCCATATCCAAGGGAATGTGGCGGTAGCTATTGCCTCGTCGGCATCGTTCAGACGGATGAGCCACGCGGTGGCCGTGGGTTCGTAGTTGGTGCTGTGGAACCCCTCTTTGTAATTGCCACCGACGATAGCCAAGTTGCCGCCAGCGGTCAGCACCGGCGTGTCGAAACCGCAAAGGGGAAGCGGGTCGGTGTAACAGAGTGTCAAAGGGGCGGGACGCTTCGTGTATTCCACGCAGAGCAGATACAGCCGTTTCTCGTGGTCGATGCCAGCGATGTAGGCCTTTTGCGCTTTCCGGTCGGCAATGGGGGAACCGTACCAATGGATGGAACCGCCGATGTTGGTCTCTTTCGGGATGGGGCACACGGTGGGAAGCACTGAGAACACGGTGTCGCGCACCATGAGGATGGCCTTCTGCTTGGTGCTATGTTCGCTGGGCGAGTGCCCGTTACACACGCCCTTGATGGCCAACAGCAGGTAGGCATATTCTCCGCGTGCCTCGTCGCCGATGAAGCCCGTAAGGGGACGGACAGGTGGTATGATGTAGTTGATGGGGAGCCACTGTTTGAGCAATGGCACACTGAACGGCTCACCCCGCAGACGGTCTACGATGGCCGTGCTGTCTCTGAGTGTGTGGCCGTAGGGGCTCTGACTGCCGAAAATGAGCACATCATCGTTGGCCGTGCGCAGGATATAGGGTGTTGAGCGCTGCACCGTGACAGGCTTCGCGTAGGTAAACGATGACTTGCCATCGTACAGCTCAATGCCGTCCTTGCCATACCAGTTGCCACTGATGACAACGCGCCCGCTGTCAGTCACCGCTCCACTTGCCATGGTGCGTTTCTGACTAAGGCAACCATAGTCGCCAAACGTATGCGTGACGGGGTCATACAGCTCTGCTCCCCAGGTCTGGCCGATGCCCATGCTTTCGCTGTGTCCGCCTGCCGTGAGCACCTTCCCCGACGGTAGCTGTACGGACATCCCATCGTCGTGCGGGTAGGTCATCTCCACTGTGTGCCACTTGTCGTCTTTCAGGTATTCTGCTGTTGCCGTGGGCACAAAGCCCGTAGTGTGACCACCCAGTACGGTCAGCTCGCTGCCAATGCAGAGCACCTGGTGTCCCGTTCGTGCCATGTTCAGGTCGGGCAGCCTCACGACATCAATCTTCCTCATAGGGCAGAGACTGTCGTTTGCAGCCACCGCCTGGGCCTCTGCTGGCAGTATCAGTGTCAGCAACGACAGGGCAACATATATAATATGGTGTGTTACGTCTTTCATTCCCCCTTGTTTGGAGTTCTACGTTGTTAGATAGAAGATGCCCTCCGGCCCCATGTTCATCAGCAGGTCGAGGATGCTGAGGTTGGGCAGGAAGCCGTGCTTCTGGCTGTAGACCTGATAATAAGGCCGTGGCTGGAAG
Organism: uncultured Prevotellaceae bacterium; assembly: GCA_947303855.1. Classification (GTDB taxonomy): domain Bacteria; phylum Bacteroidota; class Bacteroidia; order Bacteroidales; family Bacteroidaceae; genus Prevotella. The sequence goes on along the minus strand of CAMYZO010000030.1, from coordinate 23,906 downwards.
GTGGCGTCAGCGGCAGGATGCTTGGGCTGGATGGCGTTGCGGAAGTCATCGTCTTCGGTTGTCCTGGCATAGTCCTGGGTATAGCCGACGTTGGGACGGATGTCGAGCAGCTCACACATCTTCTGCCGGATTTCTTCGTTGAAATCGAGTAAAAATGTCCAGCGGCGCTCAAAGAAGGGGCGCAGGTCATCCTCATAATACTCAAAGAAAGGCGACTCGCCGTAGGCCGACTGCAGGGCGTTCCAGTGCAGGTGGCGCCAGTTGCCGTGGTCGCTGATGCGGATGTCGCGTATCTGAGGTGAGAGGTGAGAGGTGAGAGGTGAGAACCGCTCCACGGGTACCGTCAGTGTCTGGCAGCCCTGTGTGGTGGCAATGACACAGCGGTTGCGGTAGGTCTGTTTCTGAAAACTCTCGCAAGCCTCTATCCACACCCTGTCAGCCCGGCAGAGCTTCTGGTACCACTGCACCGGACCGAAATACGTAGTACTGAGCAGCACGTTCATAGCGGTGACAGGAATCGGCTTGTATCATAGCTCATCCATAGCGGATGACCCAGCGTGTGGTTATAGACTACCAGGAAGACACGCCCTATGATCTGTTCCTCACAGATGAGCGACAGTGAGTCAATCTGGTAATAATCGTGTTGCGCGCAGGTAGCCTGACGGCCGGGAACAATGTAGGAGCGTCCCTCCTGGCGGATGGTGTCGCCCGGCAGAGCCGTGCAGCGGGCCAGGAATACCTGGTTGGTGGAATCATCGAGTGCCAGCCAGTCGCCCTTGGCTATCGGGCGTTGCCACAGGCGTCCGTAGGAGAAGATGGTGCCGCCCCCTGTGCGCAGACCGTATGCCCAGCGGTTTACCATCACACGGTCGCCCGCCTTGAACACTGGCTCTAACTGCGGGCCAGGCACGGTGTAGATGGTAAAGACCAGCGCGCGGAACGCAAGCATAACGACAATCGCAGCGCTGAAGGCAATAAGGAATTTTAGCGTACTACGCATAGGTTCGTTAAGGTGCCGCGGCCTATCGCGGCATACGAAAGCTTATTTGATGTCGTCGACGAAGCGGAAGAGGCGGTTCCAGCGTATGCCGTTCACGCCGCGCCGGTCGGGGTCGCTGCTCCACCAGATGAAGATGGGCTTGCCCACGATGTGGTCCTCTGGCACGAAGCCCCAGTAGCGGGAGTCGGCAGAGTTATGGCGGTTGTCGCCCTGCATCCAGTAGTAGTCCAGCTTGAAGGTGTACTCCTTCGTCTCTTTCCCGTTGATATAGATACGTCCGTCGCGCACGTCAAGCTGGTTGCCTTCGTAGGTGCGGATGGGGCGTTCGTAGACGGGCAGGTTGTCGAGTGTCAGCTTCAGCGTCTCGCCCTTCTTGGGAATCCACACGGGACCGTAGTTGTCGCGTGTCCAGTGCTTGTTGCCATTGAGCGGGTAGATGTCCATGTCGCTGGCCTCGGTCACCAGTCTGATGCTCTCCACCAGGTCCTTGCGGGCGCCGAGCACGTCGACGGCATGCTGTGTCAGCGGCATATACCCCATCTGGTTCAGGCTCATCAGGTCTTCCATGGAGATGCCGAGGTCCTGCATCAGCTCGTCGGGCAGTCCCTGGCGCAGTTTGACGTAGTAGGTGTACTGCACGTTGTCGGGTTCCTTGTTGGGCTTGCCGTCCAGGTAGACCACGCGGTTCTTGATCTGCAGCGTCTGTCCGGGCAGTCCGACGCAGCGCTTGACGTAGTTCTCGCGGCGGTCGGCAGGCCGTGTGATAATCTCGCCGTATTCAGCGGCGTTGGCTGCTATCTGTGCGCGTCCGGCCTCATAGACGGTCTGGTAGTACTTCAGCCGCTGCTCAGCCGTGAGCGAGTCGGGGTTCGGGCGCTGCGGGTAGAGCTGGTAGCCTATACCGTAGCACATCTGGTAGAAGTCGTAGGCCTGATACTGCGGTGCCGAGCAGAGGGTGTCGCCGGCGGGGAAGTTAAACACCACGATGTCGTTCAGCTCCACCTTGCCCAGACCTTTCACCCGGCGGTAGTCCCAGTGAGGCCAGTCGATGTAGCTCTTGCACTCTACCACGGGCAGGGTGTGCTGTGTCAGCGGCATGGTCAGTGGCGTCTCGGGGATGCGCGGGCCGTAGCTCACCTTCGACACAAAGAGGTAGTCGCCCGTGAGCAGTGACTTCTCCAACGACGATGAGGGAATGACGTAGTTCTGGAAGAAGAACAGGTTGATGAAGTAGACGGCCACGAGGGCGAAGACGAGGGCATCGACCCACGACATCACCCAGCGTACAGGACCTTCCTGCTCCTTCCACCACTGCCACTTGATGCGCTTGGTGATATAGACGTCGTAGATGAAAGGAACGATGAGCAGGCCCCACCATGAGCCTACCCAATAGAGGAACAGCAGGTAGAGGGCCAGTACAACGCCGAACTTCAGCCACTGCCTCTTCGGGTTTGTAGTTTCTTTTTTCATAATATTTTTTTGGGGCTTATGGGGCCTATGGGGCCTATGGGGCTTATGAGCCCTATGGGCCCCATAGGCCCTAAAACTTAAACATATCCGAGATGGTCAGCAGGCCCTGGTGCTCCTTGGTGTACTCAGCAGCCAGCACGGCACCTAAGGCAAAGCCCTTGCGTGAGTGGGCGTCATGAGTAATCGTGATGAGGTCGGCATCGGAGTCGTAGCGGATGGTGTGGATGCCGGGCACCTCGCCACGACGGATATGGTCCACACGTAGCAGCTTCGGGTCGGTGGTGTCCTCGGCCCACTGCTCCTTACGGTCTATGCGCTCCACAATCTCCTCGGCCAGCGTGATGGCCGTGCCGCTGGGGTGGTCGAGCTTATGCACATGGTGTGTCTCCTCCATCTCCACGTCGTACTGCGGGAACTGGTTCATGATCTTGGCAAGATAGCGGTTGACGGCCGAGAAGATGGCCACGCCGATGGAGAAGTTGGAGGCCCAGAACAGGGTCTTGCCGCCCTCCGTACACTGCCGGCGCACGTCGTCGCCGTGCTCTTTCATCCAGCCCGTTGAGCCGCTGACCACCTTCACCCCTGCGGCCCATGCCTTCAGGTAGTTGCCGTAGGCGGCCTGCGGGGCGGTGAACTCTATGGCCACGTCGGCCGATGCAAACTCAGGACTGTCGAAGTCCTGCTGGTTGTCGATGTCGATGATACTTACAATCTCATGGCCACGGTCGCGGGCAATCTGCTCTATCATCTTGCCCATCTTGCCGTAGCCTATTAATGCTATCTTCATAATACCGTTGCTTTTTCAAGTAAATGATTACAGCCTGCAAAGTTACGCATAATTTCTGAGATAGCCTTGCAATATAACGTTTTTTTCGTAAGTTTGGCAGGATTTATTCAAACAGGAAGAAGTCAATTGGCGGTCTCGACTCCGCTTCCTTTTCTCCTTCTTCGTCAATGCCGCCGTAATCCAAGCCATTGTTACTCGTCACGCTGCTGGTAGCAATCATTTCTTCCGTGCTATATTCCAGTATTTCTATCTCTGGAGCCATATATTGTCTTTTCATAGTTGCCTCATTTTATTGTTTCATCATTTTCCTTCCATTTACAATATACAAGCCCCCTGCTGCCTGGCTTACACGTTGGCCATTGAGGTTGTAGATTCTTCCGTCCTCAGAATCATTCGTCCTTTCAAGATTGTCGATGCCTGTTGTCTCACCATCGATGCTGATAAGGAGTCGTGCGTTGAGATTGGTCTCCTGTCCTAATACGGCACCCAATTCAAACCAGCCACGGAAAGCTTTAACGTTAGACTCTCCCTTCGAGTACCATAGCTTACCGCCATTGACAAACAGCGCATTTTCGGGTACCTTCGTCTTGACAAATGTGCCAACGAAACGGCCGGAAGTTCCGTGGTTGTCAGTTTTTACTGTTGGCGTGAGTGAATTAGAAACCTTAACGTTCTCCACTTCAAAACTGTCAAATCCTTTGTCCGTTTTGATGAGGAACGGTTTGCCCGCTGTCAACAGATGCTCTTCGTCTAAGGTGTATGTTGAGAAGTTCAGCGTGATGGTTTGTGGCATGTTGGGGTTACTGCTATCATAGACCGTTTCAAAACCGGCAAACTCAGCCATCTCTGCCGATGTGCCGAAGATGGTCTCAACCATCGTTTTCGTCATGGAGAATGGCAGGCAGATGGTATTCCAATTATTTGCCGTAATCTTACGCATAACCGTGACTTTGGCAGCTCCGCCTGATGCGGTGAAGGCTTCTGAATTTTCATCAAGATTGAAGGTCGGCATCGTGAAGTCAAGCGTTACAGGACTGCTGGGCATACCCTGTACACTTTGCGAGGTGAAGGTCATGGAGTAGTTCTCCACAGCCACCTCCCTTTCAATGTCTTTGACATACACCTTGAAGGTGATGGTCTCGCCAGAAGCCTGATTACTGCGAATGCGCAGGTAGCAGTAGCTCTTTCCGTCAGCCGTCTGGACGGTGGCCACACCCCGGCACGCATCGCCGCAAAAGGCAGCGACCTCATAGTTACTGTAATCGGCCACCGCTTCTCCGTCGGCGGTTAGTGCCAGGTAAGCCGTCATGTCGTACTGGTAGTCATAAATGTTCACTGACCAGTGCGTGTCTTGCGCCCTTGCCCCCAGGGAGAGGCAAAGGCTCAAGAACATCATTATCCTAAAACATGCTGTTTTCATGTTACATTATTATTTGATTAAATATTTCTGTCCGTTCACAATATAAACACCCTTGGCTAATTTGCTGTTAAGGGATTTGCGGTTTGCTATTTTCCGACCCTGCAGGTCATAGACAGACTGCAAATCATGAGTGGGAGAATCGTAAACGCCCTTAATACCGGTAGCACTGCTGATGTTGAACACGAAGGGACTCTTGCGGCTGCCCACCACGTCATCAACAAATGTCAGCTTCTCTGCGGCTATGAAGGTCTCGCCTGTCTCTGCCGACTCCACCACGAACGTCACTTCTACAGGTTTTTCTCCATAGACCGTCAGATAGTGGTTGTTGCCTATCACCTGACTGATACCGCAAATATCCTTGCCCGTCATTGCATAAATGATGTAGGCATTGCTGGCCTGTTCCATTCCGTCACGGCAGATGCGTGCGGTAATGCTCATGGTGCTGGGATAGCGGTGGATGTCTATTCCTGAGGTGTTGACGAATTGGCGCGTTAGCGGGTATGCAGCCCTACTGCCTGCGACAGCCTCAAAGTTATAGGCAAGTTGCTTGTTGCTGGCTGACTTGTAAAGGTAACCTATACCCGGAGTCAGTTCGGTAAGCGTACCTTCCCAGCTGCCATTGGCATACTCGGAGTATCCTGTCTGCGCCGTGATGTAGTCGCCCTCCTCAGCATTGGTCAGCACATCGAGCGTCCTCGCCTCATGATACGGAAAAGCCATCCAGTTCCATCCCTTCTTCAGGGTGATGGGAGCTGTTGTCGTGTTGTAGATATGTCCGCGCATGGTACGTGAGAAGCGTGTAGATGCCTCAATCTTATAAGCCTTGCCGGGTACGAACGCATCAATACCGCCAACCAGTCCATATACCGGGTCTTTTATCAACTCACTTTCCTGACTGACAATGCGGTTGGCATACTGAGCAACGTCGCCCAGTGTCTGTAACTCATTCAGATAAGTTGACATCCAGTTCCATCCACGGGCTATGGTCACTGTCTGACTGAAGATGTCACGGACGAACAGGGCCTTCACCTCGGTAGCCTTGCTGACAGTAAGCTTGTATGGGTTCGCCGTTGACTCCACGGCCACGCCGTCAACCTCCCATCCCTTTAGGATGAAGTCCTCTGACGGTACAGCCTCAATCTCCACCTCCGTGTTATAGTCATAGAGACCGGTTCCTGAGCCGCGCAGCGTGCCGTTTCCGTCGGTGGTTGTCTCTAAACGGAACTGCTTCTTCTTAAAGTTGGCAACAATATTGAGGTCGGCATTCACCGTCATGTCGTAAGTCGGACTTGTCGATACCACCTCACCGTCAATGGTCCAATTGACAAACTCATAGCCTTCCTCAGGCGATGCCGTCAACTGGCATCTGGACCCGTAGGTCAGTCCGCTGTTGGCAGCGGGAGCCTGTCGGCGTGCCTCAGACGGATTGTCAGAGAGTATGACGTATGACACTGTTCCGGAATTGTCGGGGAAGGCCGTTGCGTTCAACTGCACCAGTCCGCCACGGAAGAGCACCCAGTCAATCTTCTTGCCAGCCAAGCCATGATACCCTTCGTTGTCAGTGATGTCGGCCGTCTGAACAGACAGCACGTAGTATCCGTTGGGCAGCGAGGCATTCAAGGCTGTCAGGTCAAGTTCGAAGTCGGTCTTGTCATCTCCTTCGTTCTTGTCGACAATGGTCATTGTGCTGAGATCCTGCTTCTCTCCTTGAACGGTAAGCGTCACGTCCTCGGCAGTGAAGGTAGATGCGTCGATAGGTTTGCTAAAGGCAACAGGTACAACGTTGTAATCGCTCGTGACCAGATGCTGCTGTGCAAACTCCTCTTCGTATGCGGGTTGCGTAATCTCGACATCCAGTTCCGTGTCGGGCCGTTCCTCGTAGGTCAGAATGTAAGTCTCGCCGGTAGCAGGCATTTTGCTCACGATGTGCAGGCGGTGCTCATAGAGCCACTCCTGACCATCGCGCATCGAGCGGTTGGTCTGCCAGACATTATCCAACGGCAGTTCGAGGTTGTCGCTCTGACGGACGACCTTCAGCAGTTTCTGTCGTCCGGCTGTCGGGTCAAGCAGGTTGCCGTAAGTCCACCCTGCTTTCTGAGGCAGTACGGTGAGCAGATAGGCAGAGCCGCTCTGCTTGGTCGCAGAGATGCTTTGTGTACCCGTCACCTCCTGCTGGGTAGCATCGGTGAAGTAAACCTGGTCAGGCTGGTCAAGCGCATCTTCCACATCGTTCACCAGGAAAGCGCGGGCGGGAGTCGTCTCTCCCTCTGCTGCCGGTGGCGTGAAACCGTGAACCAGCTCATGGATGGTCACCTGGTCCAGTAGCGACAGGTCTTCGTTACCATAGCTTGTCACATGCGTGGCTTCTACCTTATAGGTTGTGAAGTGTCCGAGCAGTGTTGACTGCAGCCACCACTGAGCGTAGGTCTGTGTGTGAGCGGGAATGTCACCTAAGTCGTTGGCAATAGTCTGCCCGAAGGAGAGGGCGGCGGGTCCGCCGTTGACCTGCGAACTGACAATCTGGAATTCAATGGCCAGTCCCTTCTCATTCTCTGTTATTTCCGGCTGCATGGTCGTCATGCGCACATTGGTGGCATCACCATAGCCCTTATTGTTGATAAGGAGAGCAAACTCAGCATCCTCCATCGGTTCGACGACATCCAGCGTCAGCGGGTCGTCGCCGTAAACGTCGCGCTGCATGAAGTAGGTCAGGTCAAGCTCAGGCGATGGCTTCACCGTCAATGTAACGGGATACAGCTCGCGCGAAACCTCCAGTCCCGAATAGGGGTCGGTGTAGCTCAGCGTACCACCGAAGGAGTACTCCTGCGGAATCATCGGGGCGGCATATTTCGTCGGGATGAAGAGCACGGTCACCGTTCCCTCGCTGTTAGCAGCCAACTGCCATCCGCCATCGAGCGTCAGCTCACCGTCGAGACCCTTCAGCGACTCGGCGTTGATCTGGAACTCATGTGCTGTGGCGACGTTGTTGAACTGGTCGCTGACCACAAGGTTCAGTTTCATATTCTTCATAGCCTCGGTTTCATGGCCATTGAAGACGGTCAGCGTGCCACGGAAAGCCTGACGGGTCATCACCATGGTCTGCTTGATCTGCAGTGTGATGCTCGAACAGACGCTTCCTTTCTGTTCGTTCAGCTTCTGATAGGCAACACCCAGCGCATCGTTCCAGTATTCCTCCACGCTGGTGTAGCCGGCAGCCACAGCCTGGGCCTCGGCATCCTTTATTCTGTCAACAGCATCAGCAAGAGGTTCCTTATGGATGCGGTTCTCGTTTTCGGCACCCGTAGCGTCATAGAGACGTGTGTTGTTGATACGCTCAATAAACTTGGCGAGCATTTCTTCGGTGACACCCGTCGGCTTGTACGGGCGGATCTTTTCTATGGTCATCTGCTCGTCCCGATAGGTCGACACAATAGCCAGCAGATTCTCAACCTCGTGCATCGTCGTGTTCTGAATCCAGAGCGTATCGCCCATCACCTCTGTCAGATAGTCGTAGTAAGCCTGCAGCTCCTGCTCTGACACCTTGGCGGCTGCCCCTAAGTTGTTCACGTAGGAGAAAGGCGAGTTGAAGGCTGTAGGCATGATGACCGCCGATGTTCGCCGACGACTGTCGCTATGATCATGGAAGAACGAATCCCAGCAGCGCTCGGAAGCTTTCCAGAACGATTTGTAACAGCTCAGTCCGCTGGCAACCCATCCCACGATCTCACAGGCGACGCCGGCGGGTAAGCCAACGATGGTTCCCGTGGCTGCGGCGGCACAGACTTCTGCTGAGCAGGATACCGTCGTCAGCGTGCAGTCGATAGCGCGGGACAGAGCACCCTCGTCGCTGGTTGCACAGTCATAGATGCCCTTCGTGCATCCCCAGACGGGAATGAAGTTCTGTACGCAGTTGACAACCCATCTTCCTAAAGCGTCAAGACAGGGATTACAGTCTTTTTCCGATGACACCTGCGTTGTGGACGATGAGGCTGTGTAGCCGCCGCCACCACCACCGCCGGGACCGCCGAGGCCGCCACCGCCGCCTCCGCCGCCACCGCCGCCACCGCTGCCACCGCCGGGCTTACCCGGGCAGACGGAGTACGAGATGGGCTTCTCTACCTTGTGCCACTTATGATCCAGGCCACACTCCCACTCATAGTAGATGCCTGTCACCGTGGTACAACCGTTGTCACCGCTGGCATAACGGCGTCCGCTGGCTGTCGGCACCTGACGGGTGACCTTCACTGGCAAGATATAGCTCTGCTGGGGTGCGATGGTCAGTCCTGTGTACTCGCCCATCGGCTCCCAGACGTAGGCACCTGTCCGCGAGGGCAGTGTGAACTCACAGTTCTCTGCCTTGATAAGTCCCTTGTTCGTGGCGATGGCGTAGAACATAAGACTTTCACCTGCGGCCAGTGAGTCGAGCGGCAGGCGCTGAGGCACGACGATGTCCACCACTGGCGCGGGAACATTGGTCTCGTAGGTCACGGTGGTCACGATGTCATAGACATCCTCTATTTCCGTTTCCTCCACCGTCCATGTTACCTTGATTGCCTGAACACTCAGGTTCACGGTTTTAAGGGTAGTGGTACCTGGGTCCACAAGGATGTTGTTCGAGTAGGAGTCGTGATTGTCAGCCGTTACCGATAGCTTGTAGTAGCCTTCGGGCAGGTTCTCAAACGTGCAAAGACCGTCCTCACCCGTCTTACCCTGTGTGACGAGGGCATTGGTAACGCTGTTGCGCAACACCACCTCAGCATCCTTCACGTGCGGTTTCTCGTCAGTATAGTAGGTGTACTCGTCGGCCACCTCAACCACTAAGGTTCCTGTCTGGTCGGAGACGGGCGTTACGCTGAAGTTGGCCATGGTGCCCTTACCGTATTCGACGTTAAAGCCGATGGTACCGGTGACAGGTACGTTCAGCTGCATGTCATCGGTAGGTTTGAAGAGCAGCACCAGGGTGACGGTGTCGCCCTTGTTGATGCCGGAAAGCGTGGTGCCCTGGGCACAGCTTATCCAGTCAGGCAGTGCCAGGGTCAGCTTGCCTGTGTTGCCCTGGCCGTTATTAATCAGCGTGACAGGATACTCGCGGGTCTGTCCCTTGGTCATCGTGGTGGTGATGCGTTTGTTGGGCGTCACCAGATTGGCCTCAGCCATGCGGGCGAAGGTATAGATGGTGATGGGTAGCGCCACCCCTTCGTTGCTGGTGATATTCAGCTGGATCTTATCCCAGTCACTGCCCGTTGCCGGCTGGTTCGCTGTAAAGGTGTATGTTAACAACGGCTTGGTGTTGCCTTCAATCGTCTCAGGAAGATTGACCTCCAAATCGTATCCTTCAGGTTTTGACAGCACCTCGACCTGTACCCCCGTGAGCGGCAGCTGGCCGGGATTGCTCAGTTCAACAGATGTCTCAATGGGCTCGCCTACCGTGGGGTAGAACTTAATATAGTCAGTCTTAGTGCGTCGCAGGCCGTAGATGTTGAAAGATGCCATCTCCGTCTTTGCTCCTTCACCGGGATAGCAGACACCACAGGCGGCGTGTCCCATCATGGCTCCGTTGAGCATCCAGCGGTATTCAAACTTTCCTTGTCCGTCGGCCCTGACGGTCTTTACCTCGCGCACGCCGTCACAGATGACGTAGAGGTCAACCTCTGCATCGGCGATGTCGCGTCCGCTGAGCTGTCCGTTGAAGATGACCACATCATTCAGGTTGTACTGCGCTTTGTCGGTCTGTAGCTGAGCACCGAACGGCGAACTCACCTCCACCTCGACATTAGCCGACGTGTTGTTGGTGGCAGACAGCTCCTTGACCGTATTCTCCTGGTTGACCACGGCATACAGCTGATGTCTGCCAACTGTCTTGGGCAGCATCACGCTCTTCTCTATGGTACGCAAATCGCCTACTGCCAGCGGGGTGTCCATCAGGAACGAAGCCAAGGGGTCGGTCTGGCCGCGATCGTAAATCTTCACCGTAGTCTCAGCGGGAAGTGCGGAATTGTTACCCTCGTTGGCTATCTGGAGCGTCACCTTGACAGGGTCGCCAACCAACAGTTCCCCGGGCGTGGCGGTCATGCTCTTGATGGTGGCGTCAGGCAGTGTCTGGTCGGTAACCATCAGCCAGCAGGTGCCTTTGGCATAGTCTGTTGCCTCAACAGTGAATATCACTGTGTGTGAGTCGTCAGCTACGGTGTTCAGCTTCGAAGTCACCGTTACGTTCACCGACTTCTCATTGGCAGGGATGGTGACAGTATGGTCATACTCCAGCTGTTCATCGTAGTCACTGCTGATGCTGACCGTCAACGGCTGGCTGTTGTCGTTGGTGTTGCGGCTGACTGTCAGGGTAGTAGTGCCACCCTCCTTCACCGTGCCGTTAGCCGATGTCAGGCGCAAGGCCTTGCCGTCATCGTCGAGCACTGTGATCTGGGCCGTCACGTTACCGGCAGCCTCGCCGATGGCCGAGCAGCTGCATGATGAGAGCCAGACAGCGGCCGTGATGGTATAGGTGCGGTCACCGTCAACGTCCTGGTTGTCGACGGGGCCGAAGTTGAAGTTCACTTCCTCCACACCCTTCGCCAGTTCCAGCGTACGGTTGCCGAAGTAAAGCCCGCCACCAGCATCGTCGCTCAGCTTCACGGTAACTTTCTTGTCCTTGTTCGACAGACGTTTCAGCGTGCCCGACACCGAGATAGGGCCGTCGCCCTCCTGTACCTGCGTGGGTTTGACGGAGAGTTCGAGCACCGGCAGGTCATCGTCGTTGAGAAGCACAATGGCTTCACCCTTGTTGTAGCGGGCGGCTGATGCCGTGAACTTGTTTGACAGCGTGCCATTAGCCAGGTCGTCGTCAACCACTGTCACAGCCATCTGCGCCGTCGTCTGTCCGGCGGGAATAGTGATGCTGGCGGGGAAGGAACTGAATCGCCGTGTGTTATCACTGGTAATGGTGACGGCTAAGTCCTCCTCTGGTGCCCGGTCGGCCTCAACGGTGAGTTTGAACGACTGGTCGGTACCCTCCGTCAATTCCGTCTTCGAGGCTGTCAGTGTCAGTGTCGGCAGCTCATCGTCCTCGATGACGATGCGTCCGGTGACGGGGGCGTAGGTGCTGGCTGTATTGACGGGTTCTATCCTGAGGTTGATGATGCGTTCAGCGTCGAGCACGTCGTTATTAGCGACATCCAAGTAGAGTATGGCTGCCGACTCCTTTTCCAGAATATTGATAACCTCTGGCAGGGGGATGCGGGTCTCGGTTGAAGGCTCGCCATTGCTGTTGGTGGCCGTCACCTTGAAGCTCTGTGCCTCGTTCCTGCTTCCGCTTCGCGTCAGCTTAATCGTGACACGATTCGAATAGTAGTTGTTCTCGCTTACGACGTCAGGGGTAATCTCTAAGGTCAAATGCTTTGCTACTAACACATTGTTGGCACTCTTGGCTTTGTTGTTATCGCGCAAAGTCTGGTGCTCGCCTGCATTGGCATCAGGGATGACTGTTACCTGCACCTGTGTGATGCCGTCGATACCCAACAGCTGGGGTAGGGCTATCTGCACGGAGCGGCTCACCTCAGTCTCGGCGGCAAGCGCACCCTCGTAGTGGGTGGTGGTCAGCGTCTTGCTGACGGTGCCGGTGGCGTTGACGAGCGCAATCTCTTCACTCCAGCCGCTTCCTTCCTCTGTGGCGGCCTTGCCGATGTTCCTGACTTTCCAGGCCACGTCGAGCGTACCGCCGGGACCTACCTCAGCCTGTGTGACGGTAATGTCTGACGGTTCCAAGTCCGGGCGCGGTATTTCCTTGATGGTAATGGTGCCGTTGGTGGTCTCCGTCCGCTTGTTAACCATGTTGAGGTCGGTCAGTGTGACGTTGCTCAGATAGACGCTGCACGTTGTCCCGTCGGCGAGGTCGGCCGCCATGGTGAGCTGCAGCGTCAGCAGCGTTCCTTCATGATCCAAGAAGAGCACATTGTCGCTGCTATAGACGATGATACGGTACTTCTGATAATAATAGTAACTGCTGTTGAGGTATTGATAGTAATTATAGTCAGTGCCCATGCTACGGACCGTTACCTGGTGATTGGTTGTACGGGTCTTCGACAGGTTGACCATCACCTTGCCATCGGTATCGGTAGCCAATGCGTATGGAACGCTGATATCGAACTGTACCCCTGCGATGTCGCTTGCGTTTTCCATCACAACGGGCAGCAGCAGTGCCTTACCGGCAGGACTCTCCACCGACTCGACACGCAGCACATTGGTCTGTGCCTGGGCCATGGCCACCAGGCACAGCAATGCTGCTAACAGGAAATTTCTCTTGTATTTCATAGTCTTTTCTTTATTTTCTTACTTTAAACTGCTTGCCATTAAGTCTGACGATGTAGATGCCTGCGGGCAGCGTGTCCCACTTGCCGACGCGACGACCGCTGAGATCGTAGACAGGCGCCTGCTGCAGATCCAGGTCATCGGACGACAGTTCTTCAATAGAGGTAGTACTGTCAAAGCTGACAGACAGGTGGGCAGCATGGCTGTCAACCAGACGGGCATCGGTGATGACAGCGTCGGCTGGCAGACCGCTCAGCAACAAGCTTTCTCCCGGGGCAAGGGTGTTGCCCATGGGTGAGTAGATGACAAGACGGACACCACCGTCAACATTGCGCATCGACACCGTGAAGCGGCTGCGCAAGTCCCCGGCTATCTGCAACTGGCCCTGCTGTGCGCCCCTGATAGTCAGTTGGAGGGCGGCCACCTCGTCGGCATTGGCCAGCATGACGGTGCCGCTATTCTTTATAATCAGGTTTCGGCCGTCAGCTTGCACCTTATTATATATACGCGCAGGCGTAGGCTCTGAATCCTGTTCCTCATAGTTCAGGATGCGGTTCACACAGCCTACGATGTCGCTGACGTTGATTTTGCTGTCGCCATTAGCATCGGCAGTGGTGAAGTTGAACGCCTGGTTGCTGGGCTTACTTTCGTTTAGTGCATAATAGACCACGTTCTGCAGGTCGGCCACATCCACAGTCTGGTCGGCATTGACGTCACCGTCCTTCCAGTCAAGGCGGAAGATAAAGGTGATGTAGTCATACGAGTAATCATAATAGTAATAGTTCTGATAACCGTATGTGTAAGCCGTCAGCACATTCTTGGAAGCGTTGAACACATTCGAACTGCTTATGTTCCAGAGGCTGTTGCTGTTTTTATATAATTCGTTGTCGCTGGTGTAGAGACTGCTCCCCGACTTGTAGAGACGATACATGTTGGAGAAAGAATATTTGAAGTCTCCGTATGAATGCCTGTAGGTCTGGAAACTGACATCGTTGCCCAGGCTGACGGGTCCGCCAAGCGTAAGGTTTATGACCACGTCGTCGATCATCTCTTCGGGTACATATACCTGTTTGGTCTGATAGTCAATAAACTGATAGCCCCTCTTCAAATCATTATTTGACAGTTTGTCGTTCGAGAAAGCCTGCGAAATCTTAGTCAGCCAGTTGTAGCGCACATTCAGTTTCGTGAGGTTAGGCAGCTTTACGGCGAAGGGGTAGAGGTCGCCCTTGAGGTGATTTCCCTCGAGGTTGATAGTTTCGATGACCGTATTCTCGTTGTCGATGAGCGTATCGATCCTGGCCTCGATGGTGTTATGGCTGAGGTTAATAGACCTGAGCCTGGGCAGCGTGAACAAAGCCTTAGGCAGTTGTCCGACCAAGCCGCTGTTAGTAAGGTCGATGGCGGTGATATAGAACAGTTCATCGTCGTCGGCATCCACCTCTGTGGTGACCCCCTGCCACTTGCCGATGGCATGTTGCTGGGTGGTGAGGTCCCAGGGCTTGGTCCAGGCGGCACCGTTCAGTTGCTGGTAGAGCTGCTGCATCATGGCGAAGTCAGCATCGTTGAGCCTATCGTCGCTCTCGAAGGCCCGAATCTCCTTGAACTGTTTCCAGGTAGCTTTCGCCTTATAGGTGTCGACCTGTCCTTGTGGCACCTCCAGTACGCAGTTCGTTCGATAGCCGGTATAAGTTGTCCTGGTGTTCCCCACCCATGTTGATGAGGAGGAGATGGCGGGCGGTGTGCCGGCATAGACTCGCAGCAGCTCCAAGTTATCACATCCGGCGAAATAGCTGAAGTAGCTGTCGCTGGTATAGTTCTGGTTGCGCCCGAGGTAAGCCGTCTTGAGGCGCGTGCATCCAGCGGCGAAGTACTTGCCGACGGAAGTGACATTCTTAGGCACCCTGATTTCAGTGATTTGCGTGTTGGCGAGTGCGTACTGTCCGATGGTGAGCAAGGTGACGGGCAAGGAGACCTGTGTGAGTCCGCTGCCGTTGAAGGCATTATGTCCGATGTCCTGCAATGCCGTTGGCAGTGAGATAGACTGTAGTGCGGTGGTTCCGTAGAATGTGTAGTCGGGAATCTTGGTCATGTCCTGCGGTAGGGAGACTGTTGCCAGGCCGGCACAATTATAGAACACCTCAGTATCGAACGTGCTGATATTCTTTTGGATGGTGACACCGGTGATGGCACTTCCATTGAATGCGCCCCTGCGTAGTGTGGTGAGCGACTCGGGCAGGGTGAGGTCGGCGGTGAGTGCTGTGGTGTTGTAGAAAGCCTGGTAGCCAATGTATGTGAGAGAGGTGGGGAGTGCTGCGAGCTGGAGGCTTTCGCAGTTGTTGAAGGCGTAGTCAGAGATGGTAGTGACCTGGTTGTCCAGCTCGATGGAAGCGAGGCTACTGCAGTCGCTGAAGGCATAGGCTCCGATGGTTCGGATGCCATTGTGCATGGTGACTTCAGTGAGGTTGCCGCAGGCTTGGAAGGTGTAGCTGGGTAGGTCGACGATGGGTGTTGGTATGTTAGCGCTCTGCAGGTTGGTGCAATATGCGAACACGCTGCTCCCCATGTATGTGATGGTGTTTGGCAGTGTGACGTTGGTGAGTGCTGTGTAGTAGAAGGCGTTGTTTCCGAGTGACGTGAGCGTTGTCTGGTTGAGGTTGTCGACGGTGGCGAGTTTCTGACAGTTATTGAAGGCGTCGCTTCCGATGTTGGTTGTTCCCTGTGCGAGAGTTACCTGCTCAAGGTTTGTGCAGTTGTATAGTACGCTGTAGGGTACTTCCTTGATGTTTTGTGGGAAGACGAACTGTTTGAGGCCCTTACAATTGCGGAATGCAGAACTGCCGAGCGCCGTCAAGCTCTGTGGCAGGGATATTTGGGTTAATTTTTCGCAGCCGTAGAAAGCATTGTAACCGATGGTCTCGAGTCCCTCGTTGAATGTGATGCTTGGCATGAGACTGTTGCAGTAAAAAGCGTATTGTCCGATGCTCTTACAGGTGGCAGGGATGATGATGGGTGAAGCCAGATTATAGTCGTTGTAGAAGGCATCATCGCCGATGGACTCCACCTGTGCAGGAATATTGATGGTATGAAGCAGGGCGCAATCGTAAAATGCAGAATTGCCGATATAGGTAATATTGTCGGGCAGCGTGACAGTGGTAAGAGCGTCACAGTTATAGAAGGTGCTGGCTTCAATGCGCGTCACGCCGTCGGGTATTACGACTGTCTTGAGAACAGTGTTGTTATAGAAGGCATACTGTCCGATGGTTGTCACACCGTTTGGAATGTGGGCGTTTTCCAACTTAGTGTCGTAGTAGAAGGCACTTTCGCCGATGGTGGTGAGAACAGCGGGCATGTTGACCTGTGTGAGCTTGCCGTTATTGGCCACGGCGTAGTTGCCCATGGTGGTGGCAGTGTTCGGCAGTGAGAGTTCCCTCAGGTTAGGCATATTATAGAACATATACTGACCGATAACATCGTTCTCCGTGGCATAGTGGTAGTAGGTGTCCTTGGAAGCCTTGTTGGTACTTGTATTAAACGAGAAGCGGTAGTACTCTTCGCCGCCCGTCACAATCTGGGCGTTCTTCAGGTCAAGCACCTCCAAGAAGGGCATCAGCTCGTGAATCTGGTTGATGTCGGTGCCGTTGATGGGGCCTGTAATGGTCAGGCTCAGCGCGTTGCCTGCCACTTCGGCGGGTACCTTCGTGGCCAGCTGTCCGCCAGCCGTGGTAACGACATCGAAGTCGGTTGTTGATCCGATGGCCAAGATGTGGTATTTCTTCGTGTAGTCGCTCGCCTTATAGGTTTCTACCATGTCAGGATGTACGAAGAGAGCCATCGTGTTGGGCAGAGAGTAGAAAGAACACTGGAAGGGGAAGTTCACTCCCGGAATGGTCATTTTCTCCACATTGCTGCAATTTTCGAACGAGTAGCTGTCGTTGGCAAACCCGTTGGCAGCCAATCCTGTTCCGAAGGTTATCTCACGCAGTTTTGTGCAATAAGCGAATGCTCTCGTACCAATGGTCTGCACAGAGTTGGGGAAAGTGACAGTCTGCAGGTTTTGGCAGCTGTTGAAGCAATACGAAGGGATGGCCGTGATAACCGATTCCTCGTCAAACACGACGGAACGCAAAGAATCGCAACTGCTAAACGCATAATTACCCAGAGAAGCGATGCATTTAGGCAGGGTCAGCGTACGCAGGGAGTCATTGTCGTAAAATGCATACTGGCCGATGACGAGGTCGGTCACTCCCGCCCCGATGAAATCAATAGCCTTCAAGGCTCTACAGTAAGCAAAAGCATAGGAGCCCAGGGTGTCGAGCTTGGCGTTCAGCGTTACACTCTCCAGCTTGGAACAACTGCTGAAGGCAGAACTGCTATTGCCCTTAGGACCGCCTACGCAGGTGATGTTTTGGCCGAACACGACGCTCACGATGTCGTAACGGTTGCTGAGACTGCCGCCAATGTACTTCACCTCATGGGTGTTGCCCTTACTGTCGGTCACCTCGTCGGCAATGATGATGCGTCCGGCCTTGTCTCCGTCAGCAGCATAGCTGTGAATGCCAGTGAACGTGGCGACCGATGTGGGGTTCTCGTAGTGGTAGATGAGCCTGTTGCCGTTGGCATCGGCCACCGTCACATCGCCATACTGCGGTTCCTCATACAGATAGATGGAACGCACGGTGTGGTCAGCATCAAGTTTGAACTTCACGGTACCGTCGGCTGTCACCTTCAGGTGGGTGCAGTCGTTAGTGCTGGTCCAAGCGTTGGCTTCCAGACCCTGTAGGGGAGTGACCTTCTTGTAGGAATATACGTAGAGGTATTGTCCGGCTTTAAGTCCGCTTAGGGCGTAAGTTCGCTCCTCGCTGGAGCTGATACCTCCATAGTAGGTCATCATAAAATTGTTGTTGATGTTCTCCTGAGGTGTCAGCAGACGGCCATTACGAATGACATTGCCATTGAACTTCAACTGATAGAGGCCCGTAACCACTTCGTTGCCCAACGTGAGGGCACCTGAGCTGTACCAGCTTGTGTAAGACTCGTTCCACACCTGAACGAGCGGAGGTTCAGCAGCAGCCTTGGCGCTGACAACGGGTGAGGTGGTATAGCCGTCGGCCACAGCCCAGAAGGAGAGGGTAGAGCCATCGGGTACGGCAAAATACTGGTCTTGATAGAGCGTCTCTGGCCCGTCGTCAATGCGGTAGTATATGGAGCTCGCGGGCGAGCCTTCAAGATCAGACTGGTCGCTGTTGAGGGTTACCATCCACTGGTCGTCATTTTGATATTTGTCGTAGATTTTTGGTGCGTTCAGTGTCAGCATCACGCCGTTGACATATTGTTCGGCGATTTCCGACGTACCGGCATTGTTCATGCCGTAAGCGTAGAGATAGCCCTCGCCGGTAACGGTCACTTCGACGCTGTTTTCCGTGGTACTGCTATAGGCATTGGTGCCTATGGCAGGAGCTTCGTTGGCCAGCGCTGTGGTGTAGTAGAGCGTGGTAGCCCCTGCTGGCTTGACGATTTCGTAGGTCCGGTTGGCACCGTTCACTGTCGGCCCATTATACGTTGGTATATCAGGCGCACGCTCGCTCATCACGTCAATCCCATTCAGATTAGCACCCGCTGCCAACTTGAACTTCACCGTGCCATTGGCAGTAACGCGCAAATAGTAAGTTTTCCAAGAATTGTTTCCATTGTCCTCTGAATTCCAGGTGTCTAACTCTAACCCCTCGACGGCAGTCACCAGTGGTGTAGCGTTACCAGTAATGATGCGCCTGCGAGCAGCCTTTTTCATCCGGCTTTTGATAGGAACTTCGGGGTCTTTGATGATTTCTTGCGCACCCGTGTTGACATAAAGCACCAAAACCTGTCCGGCTGCGAGTCCTGTAAAGCCGTATGTACGTTCTTCAGCTGAGGCGAGACCATAGCTGCTCAGTTTGAAGTTCTCGTTGATGTTTTCATTAGGTGTGCTCAGATGTTGTGAAATCTGGTCGCCTGTGGCCTCTGACTTAAGCCAATAGAAGCCCTTGGTGGGGCCGTCGTCAGACAAGACAAGTGCCTCGTCTTCGCCTCTCGAAAAATATTCATACCCCCCATCTGTCCATTCCATGGTGTTCCATAAAGGAACAGTAGCGGTTAATGTCGTTACTGGCGAGTTGGCATAGTCAGGATGGCTGGCATAGTAGCTGATGGTGCTGCCGAAAGGAATCGGGAAGTAACCTGATCCGCTGTAAGTCTGATAGCTACCGCCGTCGATACTGTAGTATACGGTAACACATACATCATCTTCACCGACATATTGGTATAGGTCGAAATTAGCTTGGTATTGACCCGCGTCAGAATCATACCAAATGTTTGGTACTTGCAGGGCCTGCTTTTCGCTTTGCCCCCAAGCACTTGCCCCCATCAATACACAGATGATGAGAAGCATCAATCTTAATAAATGTGCTTTCATTCTTTTATGGTTTTTTTAGTTTTTATCTACGATGGTGCAAAGATAATAAAAAAAACCAAAACCGACAAGCGAATTTTGGTTTTTTTCAGAGATTTATTGGTGTTTCTACGACAAACCTTCGATGTTGCCGTCGACGATGGTGATGCGCTCTGCCTGCGGACTCTTGGGCAGTCCCGGCATGCGAAGCATGTCGCCTGCTATGGCCACAATCATTTCGCTGCCGCAGTTCAGGATGACATCGCGGATGCGGATGGTGAAGCCCTCAGGCGAGCCGTAGCGGGTGGAGTCGGCACTGAACGAATACTGGGTCTTGGCAATGCAGACGGGGTAGTGCCTGATGCTCTCGTCGTCGGCAAAGATGGTTCTGATAGACTCCAGCCGCTTCTTGCCGGTCTTGGTGAACTCCACGGCAGCGGCGCCATAGATACGCTTGCACACCTTCTCAATCTTACCCTCGATGGTGTCGTTGTCGGGATAGGCGAAGTGGATGGGCAGCGGACGGATGCTGTCGATGGTGTCGACCACCTTCTGAGCCAGTTCCACGGCACCGTCACCGCCCCGCAGGAAAGCCTCGTTCACGGCAAAGCATACGCCCTGGTCCTCGCAGTTGCGGCGCACGAGGTCTATCTCGTCGTCTATGTCGGTGTCATGGCGGTTCAGCGTCACGATGACGGGCTGTCCGAAGCCCTGCATGTTATTGATGTGGCGGTTCAGGTTCTTCAACCCCTCACGCAGTCCTTCCGCGTTAGGCTCCTTGATGTGCTCTATGTCAATGCCGCCGTGCATCTTCAGTCCCTGGGTGGTGGCGACGATGACGACGAGGCGTGGCAGCAGACCCGCCTTGCGGCATTTGATGTCGAAGAACTTCTCGGCACCGAGGTCGGCACCGAAGCCGGCCTCCGTCACCACATAGTCGCCGAAGGTCATGGCCATCTTCGTGGCCACGACACTGGAGCAGCCGTGGGCGATATTGGCAAAGGGTCCGCCATGGATAAAGGCCGGCGTGTGCTCGGTGGTCTGCACCAGGTTGGGGTTCAGGGCATCGCGCAGCAGCACCGTGATGGCTCCCGCCACGCCAAGGTCGCGCACGCGGAAGGGCCGTCCGTCGGCAGTGATGCCCAGGACGATGTTCTCAATACGCCGCTGCAGGTCTTCCTCGCTGGTGGCCAGACAGAGGATGGCCATCAGCTCGGAGGCCGGCGTGATGTCGAACCCCGTTTCTGACACCACACCGTCGCCCCGCAGTCCGGTGACGACGTTACGCAGGGCGCGGTCGTTGACGTCGAGCACGCGCTTCCAGTAAATCTCACGCAGTGAAAAGCCGTCCTTACGGTGCTGGTACAAATAGTTGTCGAGCAGGGCACTGATGGTGTTGTGGGCCGATGTCACGGCATGGAAGTCGCCGGTAAAGTGCAGGTTGATCTTCTCCATGGGCAGCACCTGGGCATAGCCGCCGCCGGCAGCGCCGCCCTTCATGCCGAAGCAGGGACCTAACGACGGTTCGCGCAGGGCCACCACGGCGCGCTTGCCCAGTTTGTTAAGTCCCAGGGTCAGGCCAATGCTGACGGTGGTCTTGCCGATGCCCGCCTTCGTCGGCGAGATGGCTGTCACCAGTATGAGGCGGCTCTGTTTCACCCGCTGCTCGTCAATCAGACTGACGGGCACCTTTGCCATGTAGCGTCCATAGGGTTCTATCTGCTCTGCCGGAATGTCCATCCCGGCGGCTATCTCGTGAATCGGCTTCAGCTCACATTCCCGTGCTATCTGTATGTCTGTCTTCATAGGTCAGTATGTATTGTTATTGGTTTCGGGCGACAAAGGTAACAATTTATTCGCAAAAATCAACAAGCAGCGCACGAAAACATAGAAATATATTTGGTTTTTCGCTCTTTTAATCGTACCTTTGCATCGACTACGAAAAAAGTCGTAACGAAAAAAGTCGTAATATGGAGAATCCCTTTAAGTTCGGCACTATCGTTGAAGAGGAATACTTCACTGACAGGGTGGAAGAGGTGGCCTATATCCGCCACTTCGTGGAGAGCGCCAACCACCTTATCCTGATAAGTCCCCGCCGTTTTGGAAAAAGCAGCGTAGTGACAAAGGCGCTGAGCCAGAGCGGCAGGAAAAGCATGACCGTTAACCTGCAGCAAGTGACATCGGTTGCAGACCTCTCGGCCAAGCTGCTGCGGGAGTTTTTCAAAATCCACCCGTTGGAACGCATACGCCACCTGATAACCCACTTCCGCATCATCCCCACCTTGTCGACGAACCCATTGACTGGTTCTATGGATGTTTCCTTTCAGCCAGGCGTTGATGCCTCCATCCTGCTTGAAGACGTGATGGAGCTGATAGAAAAAGCCCATACCCGGGAGGACAGAATCATCATGGTGCTTGATGAGTTCCAGGAGATACTTGACCTTGGCCCTTCTCTGGACAAGAAGTTGCGAGCCATTATGCAGAAGCAGGAGCACATCAATTACATTTTGCTGGGAAGCCAGGAGAACATGATGACCGACATCTTCGAGCGCAAGAAGTCGCCATTCTATCATTTCGGTGAGATGATGCGGCTTGGGAAACTGCCCCGTGACGATTTCCACCGCTACCTGTCAGAGCGTCTCAAACCCCGGTTCGCGGATAACAGCAACGCGCTGGCCGATTGCATCCTGGACTATACTGCCTGCCATCCGTACTACTCTCAGCAGCTGGCGGCTAACGTGTGGAATGTCAGTGTCCTGCAGCCAGAAAAGGAGGACGCCCTGGCTACCGCCATCGACCACATCGTCATTTCGCACGGTCTTGACTACGAGCGGCTGTGGATGAGTTTCAAGCGCACCAACAAATGGATCTTGCAGAGTCTGGCAAAGAACAGCACGCTACAGACAAAGGAATATCCGACAAGTACGATATATAGTGCCTTGAAGCGTATGCAGAAAGACGGCTATGTCATCTACTCAGACCGTTACGAAATAGAAGACCCGTTTTTCAAAGAGTGGATTCTCAGAGGAATATAGATTAATAAACCATCAACGACAAGCGTATGGAACAGCTGCTGCATTACACCTGGAAACACAAGCTACTGCCCCTGAAGGAACTGTCGACTACCGACGGCCGCAGCGTAGAGATTGTTGACCCCGGACTGCATAACCGCAATGCCGGTCCCGACTTCTTCAATGCCAAGGTGAAGATTGGCGGCACGCTCTGGGTGGGCAACGTCGAGATTCACGACCGTGCCAGCGACTGGTACCAACACGGGCATGACCGCGACCCGCGCTACGACAACGTGGTGCTGCACGTCTGCCAGACGGTAGACCGCGATGTGCAGAACTCACAGGGACACTACCTGCCGCAGCTGCAACTCAGCGTGCCGCAGTCCATCCAGGAGAATTACGACGAACTGCTGAAGACCGACCAGTACCCGCCCTGCTACCGCATCATCCCTGACCTGACACGGCTCACTGTACACTCCTGGATGGCGGCCCTGCAGACAGAGCGGCTGGAGCGTAAGACTGAGGACATACGCCGGCGGGCCGAGCAGTGCGGCGGCTCGTGGGAAGATGCCTACTTCGTCACCCTGGCCCGCAACTACGGCTTCGGCATCAACAGCGACACCTTCGAGCAGTGGGCACTCAACGTGCCGCTGAAGGCCGTAGGCCACCACCGCGACGACCTGTTCCAGATTGAGGCTATCTTCTTAGGACAGGCCGGTCTGCTGGAGCTCGACACCGTGCCCGCCCACTACCAGCAGGATGCCCTCAACGACGGCTATTTGGCACGCCTGCGCAACGAATACCTGTATCTGGCACATAAGTTCCAGATGAAGCCCATGGATGCCGCCCGCTGGAACTTCCTACGCCTCAGACCCCAGAACTTCCCGCATATACGGCTGTCACAGCTGGCCAACCTCTACTACCAGCGCAAGGCCGGCCTCAGCCAGCTCCTGGAGTGCAAGACCGTCGACGAACTGAAGACGCTGCTCGCCTCGCACGTCACGCCCTACTGGGAGACCCACTACACCTTCGGCTCCCTCAGCGCCAAGAACGGGAAGCATCTCTCCTACGGTTCGCTGAACCTGCTCATCATCAACACGGCCATCCCCGTGCTCTTCGCCATGGGGCGCCACCGCCAGAGCGAAGAACTGTGCGACCGGGCCTTCGACCTGCTGGAACAGCTGAAGCCTGAGAACAACCACATCATACGCATGTGGCAGCAGTGCGGACTGCCCGTCATGTCGGCCGGCGACTCGCAGGCTCTGATTCAACTGAAAAAGGAATATTGCGACCGCCGCGACTGCCTGCGCTGCCGCTTCGGCTACGAGTATTTGCGCGCTAAGCGCTCTTAGCGCTCTTCGAGCTAATGAATAATGAATAATGAACAGTGAGTAATGAATAGTGAAGAAGATAGATGAAATACTGTTTTGAAACCCAGATGCAGGTGCGCGACTACGAATGCGACATCGAGGGCATCGTCAACAACGCCA
>CAMYZO010000029.1 GCA_947303855.1 uncultured Prevotellaceae bacterium | reverse complement strand
GGATGCTGGCCGACTTCTTCGTCTGGTACACATTGCCAAACAGCGCAAA
The DNA here is from genome assembly GCA_947303855.1 of uncultured Prevotellaceae bacterium. GTDB lineage: Bacteria > Bacteroidota > Bacteroidia > Bacteroidales > Bacteroidaceae > Prevotella. The sequence continues at coordinate 36,743 of CAMYZO010000029.1, read as the reverse complement.
TCTCAGCTTATATCGTTTCATCGAATCCATGTTTGCTTACGTATCTTCGAAAAGTTTACCTGCAAAGATAGCAATTACACTTAAATTAGCAAAATAAAATTACCTAAAAAAAATAATTTGCTGCAATATTGCCTGACGTAATCATTTTTTTTGGTGCAGAAAAGATTGCATGCAGCCTTTTCGCTTGCAAAAAAATATTTGTTATCTTTTTCTTTTTCTTTGGCCATTTGACGGAAAATGCTTAACTTTGCGGCATGGATGTGTCACAAAGACAACGGTCTATTGATTAGTACGAATTCATTAAACCAATAAAAGCAATGGCAAAAGTTTATGTATTCCTGGCTGACGGCTTCGAGGATGTCGAGGCCCTCATTCCCATTGACGTGCTGCGCCGCGGTGGCGTGGAGGTAGTAACGGTTAGCACCACTGACTTCCCACTGGTGGAGTCGGCTCATGGCGTGAACATCGAGGCCGACCTGCAGTTTGAACAGATTGACACCAGCGACGCCGACCTGCTGATGCTGCCAGGTGGCATGCCCGGTGCGGCTAACCTGATGGCCCACGAGGGTGTCTGCCAGGCTGTGCTGGCTCAGGCTGCCGCCGGCAAGAAGGTGTCGGCCATCTGCGCTGCACCGGCCGTGGTGCTGGCCGGTCTCGGCCTGCTGGAGGGTCGCAAGGCAACGTGCTATCCCGGCTTTGAGCAGGCGCTGAAGGACGGCGGTGCTGAGTACACGGCCCAGCTCGTCACCGTCGACGGCAACATCACCACCGCCGAGGGTCCCGCCGCCGCTTTCCCCTACGCCTACGAGCTGCTCAGCCAGCTGGTGAGCCAGGAGGTGAGCGACCAGATAGCCGAGGGCATGCGGTTTAAACACCTGATGGCCTGATGGACTACGTTATCATTGTAGCAGGCGGCAAAGGTCTGCGGATGGGCAGCGACATACCGAAGCAGTTTCTGCCGATAGGCGGGAAGCCGGTACTGATGCGAACCATTGATCGGTTCCGGGAGTACTCTGCCGACTTGCAGATAATCTTAGTGTTGCCTGAAGCACAGCAGGCATACTGGCGCGACCTCTGCCGCCAATACCAATACCCCCTCCCTTCGGAGGGGGCAGGGGGAGGCTTTTACCTCTTGGCCAACGGCGGCGCTACCCGTTTCCACAGCGTACAGAACGGTCTGGCACTGGTTCCCGACGAGGTGCAGGGCGTGGTGGGCGTACACGACGGCGTGCGCCCCTTCCCGTCGGTCGACGTCATCAGCCGCTGCTACGAGACGGCACGCACGGCGGGTGCCGTGGTGCCCGTGGTGCCTGTGGTGGAAACGCTGAGAAAGATAGGCCCTATGAGCCCTATGGGCAGCACCACTGTGCCCCGTGACGACTACCGGCTGGTTCAGACGCCACAGTGCTTTGACATACAACTACTTAAAGCGGCCAACCGCCAGCCCTACAACGACGGCTTCACCGACGATGCCAGCGTGGTCGAAGCCTTTGGCCACGCCATCACCCTCGTCGAGGGCAACCGCGAGAACATCAAAATCACCACGCCCTACGACCTGAAGATTGCCGAAGTGCTGATAGGATGACAGATATACTTCAACAAGACCTGCAATACCTGGCGGGGGTAGGCCCTAACCGGAAGAAGATGCTGAGCCAGGAACTCGGCATCCAGACCTTCGGCGACCTGCTGGAGTACTACCCCTATAAGTATGTCGACCGCTCACGGGTGTACACCGTCCATGAGCTGACGGGCGACATGCCGTTTGTGCAGGTTGTGGGCACCATCCTCAGCTTCGAGACCTTTCAGATGAGTGCCCGCAAGGAGCGCGTGGTGGGCCACTTCAGCGACGGCACGGGCGTGATGGACCTGGTGTGGTTTGGGAGCGGCGGGAAATATGCCAAGCAGAACTACCGCATCGGCACGGAATACCTGGTGTTTGGCAAGCCTACGGTCTTCAACAACCGTATCAACATCACCCACCCCGACATTGACGAAGCCTCGAAGGTGGACACCTCGGCCATGGGCATGCAACCCTATTACAACACCACGGAGAAGATGAAGAAGGCCGGTCTCAACAGCCGTTCCTTGGAGCGTCTGACCAAGACCCTCGTTGCCACGCTGAAAGAGCCGTTGGCCGAGACCCTGCCCGACTTCATCACCCAGCGCCTGCACTTAGTAAGCCGCGACGAGGCCCTGCGCTGCGTCCACTATCCGCAGAATGCCAGGGAACTGGAACGCGCCCGCGTCCGCCTGAAGTTTGAGGAGCTGTTCTTCGTGCAACTCAACATCCTGCGCTATGCCAGCGACCAGCGGCGCAAATACAGCGGCTACGTCTTCAGTCGCGTGGGCGACATGTTCAACACATTCTATCACAACCACCTGCCCTTCCAACTGACTGAAGCCCAGAAGCGCGTTATCCGTGAGATACGCAAGGACATGGGCAGTGGCCGGCAGATGAACCGCCTGCTACAGGGCGATGTAGGCTCCGGCAAGACGCTGGTGGCCCTGATGTCGATGCTCATAGCCTTAGACAACGGCTACCAGGCCTGTATCATGGCACCGACGGAGATTCTGGCAGAGCAGCACCTGCAGACCATCATGCAGTTTCTGGGCGACATGCCCGTCCGTGTGGCGCTGCTGACAGGCATCGTCAAGGGGCGGCGCCGGCAGGAGGTGCTCGAAGGCTTGCTGGACGGCACCATCCACATCCTCGTGGGCACCCATGCCGTCATCGAGGATACCGTGCAGTTTGCCCGTCTGGGCATGGTCGTCGTCGACGAGCAGCACCGCTTCGGCGTGGCCCAGCGTGCCAAGCTGTGGCAGAAAGCCTCCCCTACGGGGGGAGGTTGGAGGGGGCTTCCCCATGTGCTTGTGATGACCGCCACCCCTATCCCCCGCACCCTGGCCATGACCCTGTATGGCGACCTCGACGTCAGCGTTATCGATGAGCTGCCGCCAGGGCGCAAACCCATTGTGACACAGCACTTTTTCGACTCACGCATCACGTCGCTCTACGACGGCATCCGCAAACAGATACGCCTGGGCCGTCAGGCCTATATCGTCTTCCCCCTCATTGAGGAGAGTGAGAAGAGCGACATGAAGAACCTGGAGCAGGGCTACGAGGTGCTGCAGCAGGCATTCCCGGAGTTCCGGCTGAGCAAGGTCCACGGCAAGATGAAGCCCGCCGACAAGGAACAGGAGATGCAGCGCTTCGTCAGAGGCGAGACACAGATGCTCGTGGCGACGACGGTCATCGAGGTCGGCGTGAACGTGCCCAACGCCTCGGTCATGGTCATCATGGATGCCCAGCGCTTCGGACTCAGTCAGCTGCACCAGCTGCGGGGACGTGTAGGCCGTGGTGCCGACCAGTCGTACTGTCTGCTGGTGACCCCTTACAAGCTGTCGGAGGACACCCGCAAGCGCATCGACATCATGTGTGACACCAACGACGGTTTCCGCATAGCCGAGGCCGACCTGAAGCTGCGCGGTCCCGGCGACCTGGAGGGTACGCAGCAGAGCGGCATGGCCTTCGACCTGAAGATTGCCGATATAGCCCGCGACGGCCAGCTGGTACAGATGGCTCGTGACGAGGCTCAGCTGGTTATTGACGACGATCCCACCTGCTCGTCATCCAAATACCAGTTGCTGTGGCAACGGCTGAAAGAATTACGCAAAACAAACATTAATTGGGGCGTCATTTCTTAAGCCGCGTAAACGTTTGAGTGTTAAAAGACACCAAAACAATGTTAACAAATCAGTGCAACTGTCAGTTTTCCGGATTTTTATTCGTATCTTTGCAACCGTGTTTTTTGCTCTTGCAGAAGACAGCAACGGTCTATAACCCAAAAACAAGGAAAATGATTAAAACTTTAAAGAATATTTTTGCTATAGCTATGGTGTCCATCGTCAGTATCCCCATGCAGGGACAAGACATGTTGGCACGCCAAGCCCCTATTGACCGAAAGATGAAAGCCGTGGACTCAGTGGCCCTGAACCGGCTCATCCAGATAGAGCAGATGGGAAGTCCCGCTGCCGACCTCTACCAAGACTGGGAGAACCAGTATGCTCACCGCGAGACGACACTGCCCGACACCTTCCGCATCGACCTGCGCGACTTCCACATGCCTACGGACAGCCGCGTGCTGACCTCGAACTTCGGAGCACGCTGGGGACGCCAGCACAAAGGCCTGGACATCAAGGTCTACATTGGCGACACCATCCGCGCCGCTTTCTCAGGCAAGGTCCGTGTGGTACGCTATGAGCGCGGTGGCTACGGCAACTTCGTCGTCATACGCCACTATAACGGCTTGGAGACCATCTACGGTCACATGTCACGCCATCTGGTCATACCCGATCAGGAGGTACGTGCCGGAGAGCCCATCGGTCTCGGTGGCAACACAGGACGTTCCACAGGCTCGCACCTGCATTTCGAGACCCGTCTGTGCGGTGTGGCCCTGAACCCCGCCCTGATGTTCGACTTCCGCAATCAGGACGTGACGGGCGACTATTACCTGTTCCGCCGCTCCACCTATTCGCGTGAGTCAGCCCAGGCCAACCGTCTGCGCGGCGTTGGTGGCACAGCAGTCAGAGACGACGACGACCAGCTTTACACAGCCTCCAGCAAGTCGCAGAGGGCACGCAGCAACACCCGTTTCCACAAGGTTCGCCGTGGCGAGTCGCTCTACTCCATTGCCCGGATGCGCAACACAACGGTCGATGCCATCTGCAAGCTGAACCATATTGGAAAGAACATGAAACTGCGCCCCGGCCAGATTTTGAAATACAACTAAATCAACCATCAACCTTAACTTTATTCATGAAAAAAAAGACCATTCTCTGTGCACTGCTCATTCTGCTCACGTCGGGCAATATGGCCACAGCCAAGGTGAGAAAGACGGCAAAGACGACCGTGGAGCAGACCACAGACGGTGACGAACAGGAGCGATATGAAGAGATTGACAACTTCGACTTCCTGTATGAGAACACCGGCGACGACCTGAACCTTGATTACGACGCCCTGACGGTGAACAACCTGTTAGACGAGGCCATGTCGCACCTGGGTGCCCGCTACCGCAGCGGCAGCAAGGGTCCCTACACCTTCGACTGCTCCGGCTTCACCAGCTACGTCTTCAAACAGTTAGGCGAAGGCAACATCGGCTGCTCGTCACGCGACCAGTATGCCCGTAACATGCCCGTGAGCCGCAGCGACATGAGACGCGGCGACCTGGTGTTCTTCACCAGTCCGCGCTCAGGGCGCAAGGTGGGCCATGTGGGTATCGTCGTTGATGTTGACCCTATCAACAACACCTTTAACTTCATCCACGCCAGCAGCAGTGAGGGTGTGAAGATTTCCAACTCCAACGACGGCTTCTATGCCCGCCGCTTTATCGGCGTACGCCGCGTCTGGTAACGACAGCTATTCGTTTTAACGACAGCTATTCGTCTTATACGGCTTAAAAAATATCGGCGCCACTAACACGATGGTTAGTGGCGCCGACTTTTTATCGCTTTCTCAGAGGCATTTATTCACCAGTCTTCTGGTTAGAGAAGAACATACCGACACCCTCTACCAGACCTTTGTAGGAGGTCTTATAGGCCACGATTGTCAGACGGTCGCCAAGGGCAACACCCAGGTTGCCAAAGGTGCCCTTCTTGCCACCCCAGCCCTCGGTGACACCATAGATATAGACAGAACCCGTTTCATCCGTCAGGTTGAAGTTACCATAAGTCTCCAAGTCGTTCTTGGTACCATCCTCGGTAGCCTCGCTGACGATACCCGAAATCATGTAATAGGTATCCTTGCTGTCAGCCTTCTCGCGGAACTGGGCAATCGTGACTGTCTCAACGCTGTAGGCAATCATCTCTACCGTGCCGCTGACCATCTGCGGGCTGTCCTTGTAGGCACCACGCTTACCGACAACCGTCACGACATCGCCCACCTTGGCACCAAGCTCAATGAAGCCCTCAGCACGATAGACGAGCATCTTGCCAGAGTAGTCCTGGAGGTAGAAGCTCTTACCCTGCTTGTCGCTGGTGTACAGCTCGGTGATGATACCCGTTATGCGGAACTGCGTGTCGCCTACCTCAGCAGCGAGGAAGTCGGCCACAGGCACCTCCAGAATGGCACCCTTCTGACTGATTGTCGTCTGCGAGGTATAGCTCTTAGAGCCGCTCTTGGTGGTGAAGGTCACCGTGGTAGAGCGGTCGCCACCGGCATTGGGCAGCGCACGGAAGGTGACGCTGTTAGCCGTGACAGCCGAGATGAAGAGCCAGTCGGCAGCATCTGCAGGAATCTCGACGCCGATGCCGTCGCCCTTGCAGGTGACAAAGGCAGTCACGTCACCACCCTCCAGAGGCAGGGCAGCATTTGAACTCAGGGAGTCGACCTTGATGAGCGACTTGTTGACTTTCAGCACGGTCACGTTAACCAGCTCGACAGTACCGTTATAGGTGGTCTTCGGACCCTCAACGGTGATCTCGTCGCCAATCTCGATACCCCAGGCAGCAATGGAGTTGTTCTGTCCGTCCCTGCCGTTCTTGTCGAGTGTACCATAGATGTAAATCTCGCCCGTACCGTCGTCCATATACCAGTTACCATAGGTCGTGTTGGCAATGCCAGTCACGGTACCTGTCACGCGGTAGGTCTTGGAGTCGGGACCTTCGAGGACCTGCTTACAGGTGGCTACAGAGACCTCGGCAACACCCTGGATGATATTAATCTCCTGGGTCTGGCCGCCGCAGTTCACCTTGACCACAGCCTGACGGCCTGCATAGGCCTCGGCGGTGAAGTTCAGCTTCGTCTCGCCGGCAGAGCCGCTCATGGGCGAGATGGTGAGCCATTTGGGCACCGTGCTTTCCACGATGCTCCAGTCGGCAGAGGTGGTAAGCGTCACGGAAGTGTTACCGCCATCCTTGTTCAGTGACACATAGGAGGTAGACACCTGGATGTTGTCAAGATACCTGGCATCGTCGTCTGAGCTACAACCTGTGAACATGGCTGCCACTGCTACGACTATCGGAATAAAATATCTCAGTTTCATCATATTCATTTTTCAATTATCAATTATCCATTAATTAAAGAAGTACTTCACGCCGACAGAGGCATACCAGCACTGACCCAGTGTGTGGTAAGGCTTCCACATGTCGCTGTTTCCGCTGATACCCTTAGGAGTAGAGTACACGCCATAGCCCTGTGCGTCGACACCCTCGAGCTTCAGGATCTTAGAGTACTGCACACCATTGCTGGGCGAGGTGCTGAAGTCCTGGTTGGCAATCTTGGAGACGCCCCAGCTGGAGTTGAACAGGTTGAGCACGTTCTTGACGTCGAGGCTCAGCTGCAGCGTGTGCTTGGTCTTGCCGAGGTCAAGCTTGAAGTCGTGCTTGTAGCCGAAGTCTACGCGGTGTACCCAGGGAGAGTAGTGGCTGTAAGCCTCAGCATATTCGCCCTGACGGTTCTTCAGGTAGTCGTTGCTGTGAACAAAGTCCATGAAATTATCCATGTCAGCCTTTGAGGCAAAGCGGAACTCTGAGCCGCCCTGCAGCTGGCCGTTGGCATAGTAGCCAACCTGGTCGTCGGTAGGCACGTAGACAGCATCGTAGGGATAGCCGTCGCCGTTGACATCGCTGGTCATGATATAAGAGGTGTTGTTACCGCCGCGCCAGGTCTCATAGATGAACGAGTAGTGGTTGCCGCTCTTGTCGTGGATGGTAGCGTTAGCCACGATACGGTCGGGAGTCACATACTGCGAGTTGTGCAGGCCTACGAAGTTCGGACCCTGTACGCAGGGGATATAGGTGAAGGCCGACGAAGCGTCAGAGCCCGGCATACCTGTCAGTTCCTTCGACACGGTGTGTGTATACGAAGCCATCAGGCTCATCCACTCGAAGGGCTGAGCCTCGAGCTTGGCATTGAACGACCAGCCATAGCCCTTGCTGGTGTTGTCGAGCACGAAGGCATTGGGCAGGTACTTACCATCCGCGTCGGTGTACTTGAAGTCCTGATAGAGGGCACGGTTGTCGGCACCGTTCAGGCGTGCGAAGCCACCAACCTCCTTGATGCTCCAGTCGCTGATGCAGACGGCATTGACGGTCTTGTTGAAGATAGCCTCAACCGAAGCTGTTAAGGGGAACGATACAGGAATCTGATAGTCGACGGCGATAGAGGTCTTCCACACCTGTGGCATCTTGAAGTCGGGGTTGACGGCGTTGATGGTAGAGCCGGCAGTGCCCTTGTCGGGAGAGATGTCCTGAGGACCGAGGCCCTTGCTGATGACATAGTCGCGCAGCTCGTTGCCCGTCATGATGTTGCCGTTGGCAAACTGCGTCATGTCGGTCTTCATGCCGCTGCTCTTGCCAGTGGCATTCCAGATACCCTTATACTGCACCATGTTAGAGTTGGTAGGCATGTTGGTGAAGAACACCAGGGGCAGACGTCCCGAGAAGAGACCGGTACCGCCGCGCACCTTCAGCGACTTGTCGCCAAAGACATCCCAGTTGAAGCCAACGCGGGGCGAGACGGTGAGCTTAGACGAAGGCCATGTGCCGGTGTCGATGTGACGTCCGTTGTAGTCCAGGTCGTAGATAGCATTGTTGGTCATCAGGTCGCCGTTGTTGAAGAACAGGCCATCGAGACGCAGACCGTAGGTCAGCTTCAGGTTGTCGAGGATGTTCCAGTCGTCCTGAAGGTAGATGCCCAGCTTGTTGAACTGTACGCGGGCAGCAGGCTCGCTCTCGCCACCATAGCCGTAGGTCAGAGCCACAATCTCCGGTGTGCTGTTGAACAGGGCAGCAGCGTTCAGCACGCCGTTGGTGTACATATCGTCGGTAATGTTGAAGCGATAGTAGCCCGTACCGTTACGCATATACATATTGTCAGCCATCTGGTGCTCGAAGCTCACACCGGCAGTCAGCTTGTGTGCGCCCATGTAGTAGGTCACGTCGTCCTTAATGTTCCAGATGGTGTTGTGAACGGCGTTGTTCCATGTGAACAGCTCATAGCCCAGGGCCATGTAGTTATTGCCGTCCTTGGTGATGTCGATAAAGGGGAACGTACCGGAGTCAGAGGCACGCACGTCGTCGAGCTTTGAATAGGTAGCCAGCAACTGGTTCGACAGGTTCTCGGTGAAGCGGCTGTTCAGGTCGAGTGAGAACGAGTGTACGAGGTTGTCCATGGCATACATAGAGTTGGCAAACGACATGGAAGCCTTCGACATACGGCCGTCGGTCATACGTGCTCCACCGTCCATTGACGAGGCGTTGGGCGACGACCAGTAGCGGTTCTTCGTGTAGTTGTAACGGAAAGCCACGTGGTGCTTGTCGTTGATGTTCCAGTCCAGACGGGCCAGAATCTTGTAGTTGTTCTCGTCGGCGGGGAAGCTGGTGTAGCTGCCCGTGTCGTAACCGTACTTCTGGGCCACGTAGTCAGAGACAGCCTGCAGGTCGGCAGCCGTTGTGCGCGACACGTAGTTGTCGGGGTCGGCGGGGTTGTCAGCGTCAGAGGCGCGCCAGCGGTTCACCACCGTCGGGGTCTTGGTCATCTCGCCGTTGACGAAGAAGAAGAGTTTGTCCTTGATGATGGGGCCGCCCAGGGTGAAGCCGTAGGTGGTCTTCTGGTCCTTGGCACGTGCACCGGTAATCTGCTCACGGTCCACGGCGTCGCCGCGCAGATTCTCGTTCTGGTGGTAGATATAGGCCGTACCCTTAAAGGTGTTGGTACCCGACTTCGTGATGGCGTTCACGCCACCGCCGATGAAGTTAGTCTGGCGCACGTCGTAAGGCGAAATCACCACCTGCAGCTCCTCGATGGCATCGATGGATATGGGGTTGCCGCCACCGGGCAGGTTGCTGCTAAGACCGAAGTTATTGTTGAAGTTGGCACCATCAACGGTAAAGTTTGCCGTACGTCCGTCGGCACCGGCAAAGCTCATGCCATTGCCGCCATAGGGCGACAGACGGGTAATATCGGTGATGGAACGGCTGACGGTGGGCAGATTGGTAATCTGTGCACTGGTAATGTTGGTAGCAGCGCCCATGTTCTCTACAGTCAGTTTCGTGGCCTTGCCGCTGATGACAATCTCGCCCAGCTCTGTGGCATTCTCAGAAATCCAGACAGAGAGGTTGTAGGTCTCACCCAGCTGAAGGACGACGCCCTTGATAGTCTTTGGCTGGTAGCCGACGTAAGAGGTTGTCACCTCGTAAGGGCCGCCGGTACGCATACCCTGAATAGAGAATCGACCGCTGGCATTGGTCACCGCTGTGTAGCGCGTACCTGAGGGGGTATGCACAGCCACAACCGTAGCACCGATGACCTCTTCGCCTGTCTGGCTGTCGAAGGTCACCTTACCTGCCATACTTGATGTCGTGATTTGCGCCATGACCGTTAACGAAAGTGTCAACAGCACGGACACCAGAAAGAACAATCTTTTCTGCATAAGTTTTTTAATTGTTTGTTAATAAATATACCAAATATAGGCTAACGCCGAAATCTGGTGATTAATTTCGGCTGCAAAATTAATTAAATTTTCTGATATAATGTTATTTTAAACTGCTTTTTTTCTAAAAAAAAAGAATCGTGTTTAAAACAGCGTAACACCCGTGTAAATACGTCCTGAAGATATGCCAAGACGGCGGGCAGAGAAATAGTCATCCACGTGGTCGAAAGTGCAAATACCAGCATCGGAAATGCTGGCGACAGGCGTGCCAAGGGCCTCCAGCAGCAGCCTGTTGCACAACGGCAGGTCGATGTGCCATTTCTCGTAGCGCCGACTGATGAGTTCCATGGGGAAACCGGCAACGCGGAAGCAGTCATAGACCTCCTGCCCCACCTCGAAATTCCTGAGCGAGATGCCCGGTCCTATCCATGTCAGCAACTGCTGGGGACGCGTGCCGTAGGCGTCGGCCATGGCGCTGACGGCAGCGTTGACGATACGCCCTACCGTGCCTCGCCAGCCGGCATGCACAGCACAGGCAGCATGGTGGGGCTCGTCATATAATATAATAGGTATGCAGTCGGCGGTACTGACGCCCACACAAGTATGTGGCAGATGGGTCATGACAGCATCGACACCCTCCAACAGCGCCTGTCGCTGTTCTGCCGTGAGACCGAAGAAGTCAGCCGTAATCTGCCTGACGGCAGTGCCATGCGTCTGGTGGGGTATAATGAGGCGGTCAGTGCTGTCGAGACCTATTTCACGGCATAGCAGGCGACGGTTCTCGGCAATGGCCTCCGGGCGGTCGCCACAATAGGCATTCACATTAAAGGTTCCGTAGTTGCCGGTGCTCACACCGCCGTGGCGGGTAGTGCTGAAAACCCTTACACCGGCCGGTGTGTCGTACTTGTGCAGCATGCCGCTGCCCTTACTGGCTGCCGGCATCACTCCTCCTCGTATTCAAAATCGTCGAGGTCTTCAATATCGTCGATGGCCTCCTCGTCAACGTACTCTATGTCCTCATCCTCACCCTCGTCGGCCAGCTCCTCCTGGAAGCGGGTCATATCCTTGTCACGGTGGGCAATACTCTCTGTTGTGGTGATGGCAGCCAGCTTGTTGCTCTCGGCATTCATCTCAGTCCAGAGCACGTCTTTCAGCTCGTCCAGACCATAGCCCGTGACGGCCGAGATGAACACCACGGGCAGGTCTTCCGGCAGTTCCTGCCTCAGCATCTCTATCAGCTCCTCGTCCAGCAGGTCGCACTTGGTGACAGCCAGCACGCGGTGCTTGTCCAGCAGTTCGGGGTTGAACTGCCTGAGCTCGTTCAGCAGTATCTCATATTCGCGCCTGATGTCGTCGGTATCGCCGGGTACCATGAAGAGCAGCAGCGAGTTACGCTCAATATGGCGCAGGAAGCGCAGGCCCAGGCCCTTTCCTTCTGCCGCCCCCTCGATGATGCCGGGGATGTCGGCCATCACAAACGACTTGCCGTCGCGGTAGCCCACGATGCCCAGTGAGGGCTCCATCGTGGTGAAGGGGTAGTTGGCAATCTTCGGCTTGGCGTTGCTGAGCGCCGACACCAGCGTCGACTTGCCGGCATTGGGGAAGCCCACCAGACCGACATCGGCCAGCAGCTTCAGTTCCAGGATGACGGTCATCTCCTGCATCGGCTCACCGGGCTGGGCATAGCGCGGCGCCTGGTTGGTGGCGGTGCGGAACTGGAAATTGCCCAAGCCGCCGCGCCCCCCTTTCAGCAACAGCACCTCCTGCCCGTCGTAGGTCACGTCGCAGACGTACTTGCCGGTCTCGGCATTGTAGACCACCGTACCGCAGGGCACGTCGATATAGATGTCCTTGCCGTCGGTGCCATGACACTTGTCGCGCCCGCCGTTGCCGCCGTGCTCTGCAAAGATATGACGCTCGTAGCGCAGGTGCAGCAGCGTCCAGTAGTTGTGGTTGCCACGCAGGTAGATGCTGCCACCCTTGCCGCCGTCGCCGCCGTCGGGCCCGCCGTTGGGGTTGTACTTCACATGACGGAGATGCATCGACCCCCGTCCGCCCTTGCCCGAGCGACACAGTATCTTGACGTAGTCTACGAAGTTAGATTCCATCTACAACCTTACAAATATCAGCAAAGATGCGATCCAGTTCGCCGAAACCGTCAATATGGTAGTGAATACCCTCTTTCGCGTACCACTTTATTAGTGGCTGCGTCTGCTGGTGATACACCTTGAGGCGCTTCTTGATGGTCTCCTCGTTGTCGTCGGCCCGTCCGCTCTGCTGACCACGCAGCAGCAGGCGCTTCATCAGCTCATCCTCGGGGACATCCAGCTCCAGCATGGCAGCCACGCGGTCGCCACGCTCGCTGAGCATGGTTTTCAGGGCCTCAGCCTGGGGGATGGTACGGGGGAATCCGTCGAAGATGACACCCTTATGGTTGCGTCCCAAGCTGTCGTAGACCGAAGCCAGAATGCTGACCATCAGGTCATCGGGAATCAGGTTTCCCTTGTCTATAAAACTCTGAGCCGTCTTGCCCAGTTCTGTTCCTTTCTTGATTTCGGCACGCAGCACGTCGCCGGTCGAAATGTGGTTAAGGCCGTACTTCTCAATGAGCTTGTCGCTCTGTGTGCCCTTTCCTGATCCGGGGGCACCGAAAATAACAATATTCTTCATACTCGTTAAGTCCCCTCAACAAAGATGAGGGAGATGGGGTTTATGGTTCTAATTTGTATAAGTCTTTAAGTCCGCGGCCCTGCTGGTCATAGTCCAGGCCATAGCCCAGGATAAAGTCGTTAGGGATGGCGAAGGCCACGTAGTCGAGCTTCAGGTCTTCCTTCAGTTTCTCTGGCTTGAAGAAAAGTGTACACACCTGTACTGAAGCCGGGTTACGGGTGCCCAGCTGCTCCATCATGCGCTTGATGGTCAGTCCGCTCTCCACGATGTCCTCCACAATGACGACGGTACGCCCGCTGAGGTTTTCGTTGATGCCGATGACCTCGTGAACCTTACCTGTCGACGTGGTGCCCTGGTAAGAGGCCAGCTTGACAAACGAAATCTCACACGGTATGGTCATCTCGCGCATCAGGTCGGCAGCAAAGATAAATGCACCGTTCAACACCGCAAGGAACAATGGGTTCTTGCCTTCCAAGTCACGGCTCATCTGCTGCGCAACCTCTCTGACACGCTGCTTGATGTCGGCCTCACGCATCGAAATCTCGAACGTCTTATCCTTAATTTTAACCTTACTCATATTGCCTCATGATAAATTTTTCGGCAAAATTACAAAAAATCTTCCAAAGAAAGCCATAGATTACCATATTTTTTGTATTTTTGCCGTCAGAATGAAGATATTCACGAGTGCTCAGATACGTGAGCTGGATAAATATACGATTGAACACGAGCCCATCAAGTCGATTGACCTGATGGAGCGTGCAGCCAAGACATTGGTACGTGCCATTGCCAAACGGTGGGCACCGACGGTGCCGGTGGTGGCCTTTGCCGGCCCTGGCAACAACGGCGGCGACACCCTGGCTGTCAGCTGTCTGCTAACGGAGATGGGCTACAAGGTGCAGACCTATCTGTTCAACATCGGCAGCCATCTGTCGGCCGACTGTAACGAGAACAAGAAGCGCCTGCTTGACAACAAGCGTGCCAAGGCCTTGTTTACCGAGGTGACACTTGAGTTTGACCCGCCGCTGCTGGAGCGTGGCATGCTGGTCATCGACGGTCTCTTCGGTTCTGGTCTGAACAAGCCTCTCAACGGCGGCTTTGCATCACTGGTAAAGTATATCAACGCCTCGCATGCCGAGGTTGTCAGCATCGACATGCCGTCAGGACTGATGACCGAGGACAACACCTACAACGTCAGAGCCAACATCGTCAGGGCCACCCTGACGCTTACCCTGGGACAGAAGAAGCTGTCGATGCTCTTTGCTGAGAACCAGACCTACATCGGCGAACTGCAGGTGCTCGACATCAACCTGAGCCGTGAGGGGATAGAGAAAATAGACTCGCAGTACACGATGCTGGAAGCAGCAGATGTCAGTCCGCTGCTGCATACCCGCACCCCCTTTGTCCACAAGGGGTCAATGGGCAACGCCCTGCTCATCGCCGGCAGCTACGGCATGGCCGGGGCCGCCATCCTGGCCACAGAAGCCTGTCTGCGTGCCGGAGCCGGCAAGGCCACGGTACACACGCCGCGCAAGAATGTCAGCATCATGCAGGTAGCCATACCTGAAGCCGTGCTGCAGATAGACCGTGAGGAGACCATCTTCGCAGAAGCCGTCGACGCCGAAGACTTCCAGGCACTGGGCATAGGACCGGGTCTCGGCACCAGTGAGCAGACAGCCATCGCCGTCATCTCACAGCTGCGGCGCACACAATGCCCCCTGGTAGTTGATGCCGATGCCATCAACATCCTGGGCAACCACCGTTCCTGGCTCCAGCAGCTGCCCAAGGACATCATCATGACGCCACATCCCAGGGAGTTCGACCGGCTGGAAGGGCACTCTGCCGACAGCTACGAGCGGCTGTCGAAGGCCCGCGACCTGTCACAACGCCTGCAGGCCCACATCATCCTGAAAGGCCATTACTCGGCACTCTGTTGTCCCGACGGCCATATCGTGTTCAACTCCACGGGCAATGCCGGCATGGCTACTGCCGGTAGCGGCGACGTACTCACCGGACTGCTCACAGGGCTGCTGGCCCAAGGCTACACCCGGCGTGAAGCCTGCATCGTAGGCATGTACCTGCACGGTCTGGCCGGCGACATTGCAGCCCGCGAGACGGGCGAGGAATGCCTGCTGGCCCGCGACATCATACGCTGTCTGCCGAAGGCTTTTGGCGCGCTTCGCACTCATGAACGATGAACAACGAATAAAGCACAATGATTTCAATATGACTTACACAAAAACCACCGGTATCAAGACAACCATAACAAGGCTGCTCAAAAAGCCACTCTTCCTCATTCTCTGTTCATTATACATGAGCCCCGCAGGGGCGCAGACCGCCACCAGCGCCTACCAGCCCGGCGTCACCCCCGACGGAGCCGTCTACTTCCTGCCGACAACAGCCGTCCGCGTCACGGTACAAATGGAGAAGGCCGTCTACACCCCCGGCGACTTTGCCCTCTATGCCGAACGCTTTCTGCGACTGAAGGATGTGCCTACAGAACCTAATACCGCCTACCGCATCCTGTCAATCAACCAGACAGCCATCGGCGTGCCCGACACTTCGAAGGTCTTTAGCGTGAAGTTCAACAACAAGACATCGGCCATCAACATGGCCCTGTCGGAAGACGGCATCATCCTGGCCCTCAACACCCAGCCTGTGCCACAGGCCTCCCCCACCCCCTTCAAGGCTGCTCCCAAACCGGCTGCCGTCAATCCCCGCCAATACATGAACGAAGAGATTCTGGCCGCCGGCAGTCTGGCAAAGATGGCCCAGCTCACGGCTCAGGAAATCTACGATGTCCGCGATAGCCGCAGCCAGCTCATCAAGGGCCAGGCCGACTTCATGCCCAAGGACGGTGAGCAGATGAAGATGATGCTCGGACAGATGGACCAGCAGGAAAAGGCGCTGACGAGCCTCTTTGCCGGCACCACCGCCCGCGACACCATCGAGCGCACCTTTGTCATCGCCCCCAGCGGCGAACTGACGATGCAGCCGCTCTTCAGGTTCTCGAAACGCTTCGGACTCGTTGACAGCGACGACATGAGCGGCGAGCCCTATTCTATCTGCGTGCAGAACCAGACGCAGCTGCCGGCTACCGATGCCGTGCAGGCCGCCAAGAGGAAGAAAGCCGAAAACGGGTTCTACTATAACATACCGGGAAAGATGCGCTGTATCATCTACAAAGGCAACAAGGCCGTCAGTCAGGAAGACTTCCCCGCAGCACAGTTCGGCAACGTCGAACTGCTCAGCGGCGACCTCTTCAACAAGCACTATGGCACGCGTCTGCGGATGAACCCCGTCACCGGCGGCATTGACAAACTGGAGGCGGAACAGCCTAAATAGTCACTATGAGGGGGAGAACGCAAGGTCTCCCCCTTATGCTGTTCAGAAGTCCAGGTTCTGTCCGCGGTAGAACCTGAGTAGCGCCTGCTGGTACATCAGCTCGTAGCGGGCCTGTACCAGGTCCGACTCTGCCCGCAGGTAGCTGTTCTTAGCCTCGTTGAACTCGGTCATGGTGGCCTTGCCGTTCTCATACTTGGCCTGCATCAGCCTGAAGGCATCGGCACTGCTGACAGCGGCCACCTTGCTGCTTTCGTGCTTGGCACGGGCGGCGGTGGCGTTCAGGCACACCTGCTGTATCTCCTTATAGAGCGTTTTCTTGGTGTTGTCCAGCAGCAGCTGCTGGTTCTCCTGCTCCACACGTGCGCTGCGGACGCTGTTG
Source organism: uncultured Prevotellaceae bacterium (assembly GCA_947303855.1). Classification (GTDB taxonomy): domain Bacteria; phylum Bacteroidota; class Bacteroidia; order Bacteroidales; family Bacteroidaceae; genus Prevotella. Next base: position 19,922 of record CAMYZO010000029.1, on the reverse strand, counting down.
CGCGTCTGGAAGCGGTTGAAGATGGGGACACTGAGGTTCAGCCCTATATACTGCGAGAAATTGTTCTTCAGCTGCGTACCAAAGGCGTCTGAGGTAAAGCCGCTGGTGGTGTAATAGTTAGTGCCGAGACCACCGCTCAGGCTGAGCGTAGGGTAATAGCCTGCCTGTGCCATCTTGATGTTGTGCGAGGCAGAGCGCAGGCGCAGCTGCTGCGCCAGAACCTCGGGCTTCAGACCGAGTGCCTCGGCATAGACGGCATCAGGACTGACTGCAGCCACGGCATCGCCGTTGAGCGACGTAGTGTCGGGACGGGCCACTGAGAAGCCGTCGGGTGTGGGCAGCTCCAGCAGCTGGGTAAGGGTGAGCACCGACAGGGCCAGGGTGTTGTCGGCCTGCGTGGCTGTCAGCTGGCTGCCGGCCAGTGTGGCCTGCTGCTGCGACAGCTGCGCACCGCTGGCCTTCCCATTGTCGACCATGCCCTGCAGACGGACCACCTGCATGGAGTCGATGGCTATCTGGCGGTGGGCCACGGCGGCTATCTCCCGGTTGTAGAGAATCTGCACGTAGGCCTGTGCCACAAGCATGCGGATATCGTTCTTGGCTTTCTCCAGGTCGGCGGTAGCCGCCTCCAGGTTCAGCTGGTTCATCTTGATCTGGTTGGGAATCTGGAAGCCCGTGAACAGGGGGATGCTGGCGCCCAGCGAGAACGATGTCGACGAGGTGTTGGTGTTCGAATACGTGTTACTGGCCGTCAGTCCGCGTCCAAAGGAAAAGTTCTGGCCTACCGACGCGCTGACGTCGGGCAGCCGCATCGACTTGGCGTTGTTCAGCTGAATATCCTGCTGCCGGCACTGGTTCTCCTGCTGGCGGATGCTGATGTTGTGGCTCACGGCATAGTCGCAGCATTCGCGCAGCGTCCACAGCTTCTGCGCCCCTGCGGGGCAAAAGCACAAAGTAGAAAGAACAAATAATAAAGCCCTGCGGCTATATCTCATCGCCTGTTTGTTCATCTTTATTTCCTTTATTCTTTATTCATTATTCATTTTTCATTTTTCATTAGCGTAGCGCATCAGCGTAGCGCATTACTCCTTGTCATCGGTAATAATCTCCGGCCCCCGCACCTTGTCGCCGGCGGCCACGCCCTTCTTGATTTCAATGTTCACGCCGTCAGAGAGTCCTGTCACCACCGGCGTCCGCTCGTAGGTCTTCGCCTTGCCCTCACCTTTCACTATATATACAAAGGTGGAGTCGCCCCTGAACTCAATCGCACTCTCTGGCAGCGCGAGGGCCTTCTCTACCGATGCCAGCACAATCTCGGCGTTGGCACTGTAGCCCGAGCGTATGTTGCTGCCCTCCTTCAGCGACACGGCAGCCTTAATCTCAAACTGGTTGGCACCGTTCTGCTCTACAGCCTTGGGCGAGATATATTCCAGGGCAGCGTCGAACGACATGTCCTGCAGCGCACCGATGGTGATCTTCAGGGGCACGCCCAGGGTCAGCTGTCCCACCTCGGTCTCGTCGATGTTGCCACGGAATATCAGGTCGTTCATGTTGGCCACCGTGGCAATGGTCGTGCCGTCGTTAAACGTATTGCTGTTGATGACGGAGTTGCCCACCTTGACGGGAATGTCGAGGATGACGCCGCTGATGGTACTGCGTATCAGCGTGCTGCTGGCCTTGGCATTCGACTTCGACACACCGTCGCGCACCACCTGAAGGGCATCCTCGGCTGCAGCCTTCTCCTCACGGGCCTGGCGCAGCTGCTGGCGTATCTTGTCGTACTCATCGTCAGACACCAGTTGCTGGTTGTGCAGCGACTCCTCGCGCTGGAAGTCCACCTCAGCCTGCTTCAGGTTCAGCTCTGCCAGTCGCACACGGCTCTCGGCGTTGCTCAGCTGTCCCATGTCGGGAATCACCTTCACCTTGGCGATGACGTCGCCGGCCGTGACATACTGCCCCGGCTCTTTCAGCAGTTCGGTGATGATACCCGAAATCTGGGGTTTCACGTTCACCTCGTTCCTCGGCTCTATCTTGCCGGTGATGATGGTGGTTTTCCGGATGTCCTTCTGCTCAGGCACGAACTCTGAGTAGACAACCTCCTTAGGCTGGCTCTTCTGCCAGAGGAACACGAATGTCCCGATGAAAAGCAGCGCAATGACCGCTGCAATAATCAGTTTACTGTACTTTTTCATATCATTATTCTTTATTCATTATTCATTAGGCCGCAGGCCGCCTACTCATCCCTCATGGCATCGACGGGCTTGATGCTCATGGCCCTGCCGGCGGGAGCCAGACCAGCCAGCACACCTACAATGCCCACGGCAAGGGCGGCGGCGATGGCCGTCCAGAAGCCCACCTGGAAGTGGGCTGTCAGTATGCCGTCCTCGGTGTTTGCCAGCTCCAGCATCTGCAGTATCATCACGGCAAAGAGGATGCCGCTCATGCCCGCCACCATCGTCAGCACGATACTCTCGCTGATAATCTGACTGAGAATCATGCGGGGTGTGGCACCGATGGCACGCCGTATGCCTATCTCCGTTGTCCGCTCGCGCACGGTGACCATCATGATGTTCGACACGCCGATGGCTCCGGCAAAGAGGGTGCCGAGACCGACGAGCCAGATGAGGAAGTTGACGCCACGGAACAGGTTGTCCAACAGCTGGAACAGCACCTCGGTATTGAACACCATCGCCCCCTGTTCGTCGGTGGGGTCCACGGTATGGGCACGGGCCACAGTCTCACGTATCCGTGGTGTGATACTCGACATCACCACACCGGGCTTACCCGTCACGGCTATCATGTCGATGGTGTTGCCCCGGTTATAGGCCTGCTGCATGAAGGTGAGCGGCAGTATGACCACCGTACCGGCATCTGCGCCGAAGTTCAGGCCGTCGGTCATGTTATAGTCTACCCCCACTATCTGATAGTAGATGTTGTCAATGCGGATACGCTTGCCGCAGGGGTCGCCGCCACCTGGGAACAGCTCCTTGTAGGTCTTTTTCTGGATGACGCACACCTTACGGTGATCGCGTATGTCGGCCTCGTCAATAAACCGTCCGTAAAACAGCTTCGGCTCATTCACCCGCTGGTAGTCGGGCATGGCACCGTTGACACCGATGCTGGCCTTGCGGTCGCCGTAATAGGCGGAGCCGCCATTGCTGAAGAGCACGGGTGTCACCACGTCGAGTTCAGGCACCGCCCGCTTGATGCGGCCTACGTCCCTGTAGTCCATCTGCCACATCCGTCCCTTGCGAAAACCCTTGTATGCCTTGGTGGTAGGCTGTGCCCACACCATGGCGGAGTTGGTGGCGAACCCGGCAAAGTTATTCTGAAGCTTTTCCTTCAGGCCATTGCCGCCACCCATCAGTGCCACGAGCATGAACACGCCCCAGAACACGCCGAAGCCCGTCAGCAGCGACCGTGACTTGTTGCGAGTCAGCGTGTCGAGCACCTCTCTGTAACTGTCTATATCTATTCTCACAACCTCAATTCACAATTTTCAATTTTCAATTATCAATTTTCAATTATCAATTTTCAATTATCAATCTGCTCTAAGCGCCTCTATCGGTCTTATTCTGCTGGCCTTGAAGGCTGGTATCAGTCCGGCAATGGTGCCGGCGACAATCATCACCATCGTCGCCTCTATGCACACATCCAGTCCTACGGTGGGATTCAGGAACATCGTGGCCTTGAACAGACCCGTGTCTATGGTCTCATGTCCTATCGTGGCATCCATGTATTCGTTGGCGGCCACCCCTAACACCATGCCGATATAGCCGAAGAAGGTGGTGATGATGACGCTCTCAACGATAATCAGCCTCAGGATGCTCCACGGCTTGGCACCGATGGCCTTGCGTATGCCAAACTCATGGGTGCGCTCCTTGACGGTTATCAGCATGATGTTCGACACGCCCACAATGCCGCTCAGCAGCGTGAACAGACCGACTATCCAGAGTGCCGTGCGGATGATGCCTATGCCCTGCTCCATCTGCAGGTTCTGCGTGAAGCGGTTCCACAGCCAGATGGCATCCTCGTCCTCAGGATGGGCCTGGTGGGCTGTGTTCAGGCGGCGACGGTAGTCCTTCTCAAAATCCTCGTTGGCCTCCTCGGTGTCCAGGCCGTGGAAGGTGAACTCTATGCGCCCGGCATCGTCGGTGTTTGCCCCGAAGATGCGCTTGATGGCCGTGTAGCAGCTGAAGGCACGGGCACTCCCGTTCTCCTGCTCCTTGTAGATGCCCACCACCTTGAACGCCAGGTTGCCCACCTTCACAAACTGTCCTATGAGCGTCTCCACCGGCTGCGTCGTCACCAGCTCCTTGGCCTGCTTGTTGCCCAGCACCAGCACCTTCCGGCTCTCCCTCAGGTCTATCTCGTTGACAAACCGTCCATGCAGCATCTCCACCTTGTCTATCTTCGTGTGGTTCGGGTAGACGCCCTGAATCTGGGTGCTGATATACTGCTGCCCCAAGCTGATGGTCGATGTTGCCGTATAGCAGGCTCCCACCTCGTCGACGTTCGTCTTGAACTCGCTCTCGGTGATGTCGATGTCGCTCTCATGCAGGCGGATGTCCCTGCCCTCCTTCAGTCCCTGATAGGGCTTCGACGTGGTATTGCCAAACACCACCATCGACGACGAGAGGAACCGCTCGCTCTGCTTCAGGTTGGCATTCACCAGACCGTTGCCGGCACCCAGCAGCACAATGAGCATGAAGATGCCCCACGCCACGGCAAAGCCCGTCAGCGTGGTGCGCAGCTTGTTGCGGCGCGCCGTCTGCCATATCTCATTCAATAACTCCATCTTTTATTCTGATGATGCGGTTCGTCTGTTCTGCCACCGTAGGGTCGTGTGTCACAATGACCTGCGTGATATGCTCACGGCTGTTCAGGTCCTTCAGCAGCTGCATCACCTCGACACTCGTCTTCGAGTCGAGGGCACCCGTAGGCTCGTCGGCCAGAATCATCTTCGGCTTCGTAATCAGCGCACGGGCAATGGCCACACGCTGGCGCTGACCGCCCGACAGCTCGTTGGGGTAGTGGTCGGCCCAGGCCCCCAGTCCCAGCCGCTCCAGGTACTCCATGGCCAGGGCGTGGCGCTTCTTCCGGCTCACGCCCTGGTAGAACAATGGCAACTCAACGTTTTCCACGGCATTCTTAAACGAGATGAGATTAAACGACTGGAAGATAAAGCCTATCATCTTGTTACGGTACTCGGCGGCACGCGTCTCCGACAGGTTCTTGATGAGCACGCCGTTGAGCTCGTAGATGCCGGAGTCGTAGTTGTCGAGGATGCCGAGGATGTTCAGCAGCGTCGACTTGCCGCTTCCCGAGGCTCCCATGATGCTGACGAACTCGCCCTCCTCAATGTCGAGGTTGATGCCTTTCAGCACATGCAGCGGCTGTGCGCCATGATAGGTCTTGTTGACGTTTTCTAAATGAATCATTTCTTTGGTTAAGCTTATTTGTCTGTTAGACGCAGACACTATGCGTTTTGTTGCGCATCGTACGCCACTTTAACATCTTCTAACGTTATGCCCAGCAGCTGCATCTGCCGGAACAGCTCCGGCAGACGCTCCTTCATGAACGCCTTACGGCGCTCCTTCAGAATCTGCTTCTTGGCACCGGGCGTGACAAAGTAGCCCAGACCGCGCTTATTATAAATAATGTTTGCGCGCGAAAGTTCGTCGAAGGCCCTGACGGCGGTGTTCACATTCACCTCCAGCAGCACAGCCAGTTCGCGCACACTCGGTATGCGGTCGTCGTCACGATACTTGCCTGCAAGTATCTCGTCACAGAGGCGGTCGGCCATCTGGATGTATATCGCTTTATCGTTTGTGAAAATCATACGTTCAACCATTTATTGTTAATCACCTGAATACGGGTAAAGAGCTTGTACGAAACCCAGTAGTGGAAGAAGATGAGGAGCGTCAGCACCGAGGTAAGGATATAGAAGGCGGGATGGAACACCTGAGTATAGGTGCGGGTCTTTTCGTCCCAAGTCCCCGTAACAATATCCACGTCCGGATGTACCTGGTTCAGCGTCATTATCAGCAGGATGCCCACAACAACAATCACGGCACTGGTCATCAGGAACTGCTGCCGGCGGAACAGCGTGCCGCCCACGATATAGAGCGAGTGGAAGTAGAACACCCAGGCGAAGAACATCCAGGCTGTCTGCCAATTTTCGCAAATAGCGTTACTGCTGAAAAACTCAGCCAACTTGGGAAAGCCCCAGATGACGATACGTCCCGTCAGCCAGTCCGTCAGCACGCGCAGCCCATCGGCCAATACGTATGCAGCAACCGTCAGGACTGTCATGAACACAACGGAATACAAGAAGCTGACGACATATTTCTCCACGTTGCTGACGGGCCACAGCAGATAGGCCGACCGCTTGCGCGTGTCCTTCATCTGCGAGAACATAAAGCTGGCACAAAACAGCATGGCGAAACAGAAGAAGATGATGCCGAAGACGACGGTATCAGCAACAGCGTTTTTATATTGTCTGATAAGCCGTTCCAACTCCCAGTTCTCCATCATCCACCCGTAGTCTCTCGCCTGCACACGGGTAAAGAACAGGTTGGCCATAAACATCACCAGCGTATAGATGCCAAAGAGCCGCATCCACGACTTGCGCTCTATCAGAAAGTGGCACTTCAGTGCCAGCAAAAATCTATCAAAACTAAATGTTGTCATAGTTGTCAAAGTTGTCGTATATCATTAAAAAAGTTGTCGTTATTTATTCTGCGTCTTGTAGTTGAAGAGGAGTTCGAGGTTCACCTGCGTCTCAGCGTCGCCCTCCCGTCGGCGGCTGATGACCGCATTACCCTGCAGCGTAGGCTCCGCATACAGCACCGCGTCGTCCATCTGCTGAGGCGTACGGTAAGCAAAGGTGTACTGGTTCTGAATCTCCTGCATCGACGCGTTCAGCAGCACCGAGCGCTTGTCGAGCATCACGATGTGATCCAGCATCTGCTCCACGTCATGCACCTGATGCGTAGAGATAACCACGGTGCGCTCCTCCGTCATGTGGCGGGCAATGACCTTGCGGAACTGCGACTTCGACGGAATGTCCAGGCCGTTCGTCGGCTCATCCATCAGCAGGTACTTCGTGTTCGTAGCCATGGCAAAGGCAATGTACGCCTTCTTGCGCTGCCCCATCGACAGCTCGCCCAGACTGACATCGGCAGGCAGGTCGAAGTCAGAGAGACAGCCCTGCAGAATCTCATCCGAGAACTGCGGATAGAACGGACTGTAGAGTCTCACATAGTCAGAGAGCCTGATGGCAGGCATCTCAAACTCCTCAGTCACGAGGAAGATGTCGCGCAGCAGTTCCGGCGTCCGCTTACAGGTGGCCATGCCGTCGCAACTGACCGAACCGCTGACGGGACGCAGCAGACCGCTGACCAGATAGAGCAGCGTCGACTTGCCCGTGCCGTTCTTGCCTAACAGCCCATAGATGTTGTTCTCCTCCAGCCTCAGGCTGAAGTCGTCGAATACCAGGCTCTTCTGGCCCGCGTACTTGAAACTGATGTTACTTACTTCAATCATAATGGTTAGTGTTTTTGTGTACTACTTTACTATTACACTGCAAAAGTAGTACATTTTTTCTTTCCCTCCAAATTTTTTGGCAAAAAAATGAGCGTGGAGTACACAAAATGCCCATTATCCTTAATTATTCTGATTAAATTAGATAACTTTTCAATTATTCTTCGTATATTTGCAGCAAATTATGGACAATTGAACAGGTCAACGAAACTGCTATCACGGAGATTGCCAAGCTTCAGCCTGCTTACTCCGTGATGCGCGACAGCAGCCTCGCCAACGACCAGATGGCAGACTACTTCGAGCAGATATGGAAAGTGTATAGCGCAGATACTGAAAGAAGAATTGTATAAAAATGGATAAATATGATTACACAACAGATGAGACAAGCCATTGTAAACTACATGGCAACTCAGCCTATCAAAAAAGCGTGGGTATTCGGTTCGTTTGCCCGCGATGAAGAAACGCCTGAGAGCGATGTGGATTTGCTGGTTGAATTTGACCATAGTGAACCAATAGGTCTTTTCCGCTACGTCGGAATGCGTCTCGCAATTGAGGACTTAATTGGTCGTAAAGTTGACTTGGTGGAGGAAGGAACACTGCGCCCCGCCGCCGCTGTTACTGCTAACAAAGACAAAAAAGTGATTTATGAGAGAACGTATTAAGGACATAGACCGTCTGCAGCATATAGCAGAGTGCATAGACAACATTAACAGCTATTTGCAAGGGTACACCCTTGACAGTATGATAGCCGACAAGAAGTGCTTTCATGCTGAATCTTCGCAAAGATCATCCCGACTGGCCTGACCGATGGGTTAGTGGAACAGTCGCTTCTGAGTTGGAAAAACAGAAGACAAAGGCTCTTGCTGAAAGGAAAGACTTCGCCTTCGAAACCAACTTCTCTAGCGATATGGTGGTCGGTATGGTAAACGAGTTCAAAACAGCTGGATTCAAAATCACTCTTTGCTACTTTGGGCTAACATCTGAGGATGACAGCGTGATGAGAGTGACCCTTAGAGCACAGACAGGAGGTCACGATGTAGCAGATGACGTAATACGCTTTAATTTCAGCGAAGGACTTGTCAAAGTTAAGCAGCATCTAAATCTGTTTGAGAATCTCACCTTCATAGATGGTAATACGGAATATGGCGAAATAGTCGCATTGCACAATACAAAAGGCAATATCCACAAGGTTGAGGATAATCCACCACAATGGTTTAAGGAGCAGTTTGAAGAAGAGTTCGCAAAACTTAAGAGAAATTAGAAACCAACCAAAAGGAACACGTTTATTGTTCAAAGTGGCAGCCGGGGGGATATGCTGCTATTTAAAACGAAGTAGGAGCACAGAGGGTCTGTCCCTCTGTGCTCCTAAACAAAACGTGTTATTTTGTTTTCAGTTTGCTTTCACTTTGCACATAATAAAAGCCCTTCTGTTGCAAACTGTTATCGAACACAAAATAAGAGGAGTTCCCGATTTCGCTTTGGACAAGCGTTTTTTTTAAGGTTTTATGAAGTAAATCACGAAAGAATGATTATCTTTGCAGTGGATAATCAAAGGCACAAAACATGAAGAAGTTTGAATTGATGGCATTACCATACGCACAGGATGCGTTGGAGCCAGTGATTAGCAAGGAGACAATAGGCTTTCATCATGGGAAACACCTGTTGGCTTATGTGAACAACCTGAACGGGCTGCTTGAGGGGAGTCCGCTAGAGGGCAAATCCTTGGAGGAAATTGTTCTGAAGAGCGAGGGTGGCATGCTCAACAACGCAGGCCAGATTCTAAATCACGAGTTGTATTTCCAGCAATTCATCAGCCCTCAGGAGGACAATAAACCCATTGGCAAGCTTGCCGAGGCTATTGTGGAGCAATTCGGCTCGTTCGAGGCATTCAAGGAGGAGTTCCAGAAAAAGGGTGCCACACTCTTCGGTTCTGGTTGGGTGTGGCTGTCAGCAGACAAAGACGGAAAACTTATCATCACTCAGGAGCCAAATGCTGCGAACCCTATTCAGAAAGGCTTGACCCCTCTGCTGACTTTCGATGTGTGGGAGCATGCCTATTACCTGGACTATCAGAATCGCCGTCCTGACCATCTGAGCGCCCTATGGCAGATCGTCAACTGGGAAGTGATAGAGGGAAGGTTTGTGAATCAGCGATAATGCTATTTGCTCCAAGCCTTGATGCGCTGTAACGCTTCTTCCGTCTTTTCGTGACTGCCGAAGGCGGTAAAGCGCACGTAGCCCTCGCCAGAGGGACCGAAACCGACGCCTGGCGTGCAGACGACATTGGCACCATAGAGCAGGGCCTCGAAGAACTGCCAGGAGCCCATGCCGTCAGGACAGCGCATCCACACGTAGGGGGCATTCTCGCCACCGTAGCACTCGTAGCCGAGACTTTTTAGAACAGTGAGCATCTTCTTGGCGTTCTGCATGTAATAGTCGACGGTGGCCTTCACCTGAGCCTTGCCCTCGGGTGAGTAGATGGCCTCGGCGGCACGCTGGGAGATGTAGCTGCAGCCATTGAACTTCGTACACTGTCGGCGCAGCCAAAGCTGGTTGAGTGATATGCGCTCGCCCTCGAAGGTGCTGACGGTGACCTCCTTCGGTACGATGGTGTAGCCGCAGCGTACGCCCGTGAAACCTGCCGTCTTGGAATAGGAACGGAACTCAACGGCACACTTACGGGCGCCGCGAATCTCGTAGATACTGTGGGGTATCTTCGGGTCCTGAATATAGGCCTGATAAGCGGCATCGTAGAGGATGAGGGCATCGTTCTTCAGGGCATAGTTCACCCACTTGCGCAGTTCCTGTTTGCTGATGACCGTACCCGTGGGGTTGTTGGGGTAGCAGAGATAGATGACATCGACGGGACGGCCCTTGGGAAGGTCAGGAACAAAACCGTTCTCGGCCTTGGTGGGCATATAGCGCACGTTGGTCCAGCGTCCATCTTTGTAGACACCGCAACGACCTATCATCACGTTGGAGTCGATATAGACGGGGTAGATGGGGTCGGTGACGCCGATAAAGTTGTCCCAGTGGAGCAGCTCCTGGAAGTTGCCCGTGTCAGACTTGGCACCATCGTTAACGAAGACCTCGTCGATGTCGAGGTGGATGCCACGCGGCAGGAAGTCATTCTTCAGGATGGCTTCGCGCAGGAAGTCATAGCCCTGCTCGGGGCCGTAGCCTCGGAATCCCTCGGCAGTGGACATCTCATCTACAGCCTTGTGCATGGCCTCGGTGACAGCAGGACAGAGCGGTTGGGTGACATCACCGATACCGAGGCTGATGACGTCGGCCCCCGGATGCATCACCTTGAAAGCGTTGACTTTCTTGGCGATATCGGCGAACAGGTAGTTATTCTGGAGGTTCAGGAAATGAATATTAACAAGAGCCATAGTCTAAGGGCATCTCATGAGTATGCTGACGGAGAAAATCACGTAACAGATCCACAGAAGCTCGCTTACCCATTTCTCGCAACATCCACCCCACCGACTTGTGCATCAGTGCCCCGCAGCACCAAATCGGAGCATATTATTTCCCACCGCCGCTGATGTTTTTAGGTGACAGCACGAATAAAATCCTTGCCGTTTTCTTTGCCGTTTCAAAATTATTCCTTATCTTTGCACCATCGCTTGTTAGCCCTCAGGGGTAAAGCGGGCGGTCTTATTGTATGAGAAAGACGTTTTCGAACGTCTGTCGTTGTGCACCTTGAACTTCGCAACTTCCAGCCACAGCAGACAGATGACAACGAGACGTCTACGTAGTACGTATCTATATACCTCAATATTATATAGTCCGTACTGGCGTGGGCTGATGAGCGTTGTCTATCCTGTGTGGCGAGGCAATGCGAAGGCCCAAGGTGCCAGGATGGGCAGAAGAACAGACACCTACGCCTTTTTTTGTGCGGTAAGCAAAACCTGAAACTTATTGATTAAAATTGCTGAAGTTGGGGTGTGATAGGCTATAAACAATAAGAAGAATGAAACGAAATCATTTACTGTGTTTAACGCTTGTGGCATTGACCGCATTGCTTACCTTTACTTCTTGTGGTGGTAATAAAACAAAAAAACTACAGCAGGAGGTGGACTCATTGCAGTCAGCCCTTCAACAGCGTAACCAAGATTATTTAAATTTACAGAACTTTGTGTCCGTCGTCAGCGATGGGCTGAATGCTATCAATGTGCAAGAGAACAACATCTTCCGTGCTGACCCGGAGAAACCGCTTCCTGACCGCGAACAGATGAAACAGTCGCTGGCACAGCTTAAAGAGACATTGCAGCAACAGCGTGACAGGATACAGCAATTGGAAAAGGAGGTCTCAACAGGCAATGCTGATGCTTCCAAGCTCAAAACCATCATAGCTGCCCTCAAGCAACAGATAGAACAAAAAGATGCACAAATCTCAGACTTAATGGCTCAATTGGAACAGAGCAAAATATCTGTAGAGCAGCTGACTGCCCGAGTGGGGACGCTGACCCAGAAGACTTCAGAGCAGGCAACTCAGATAGCACAGCAGGAGGAGGTGATGCAGGCACAAGACCAAGCACTCAATGAAGGCTACATCAAGATGGGCACGAAGAAAGAGCTGAAGGAAGCAGGGCTTCTCTCTGACGGATTTCTGAAGAAGACGAAGGTAGACTACTCCAACATCAACCTTGACCTGTTCCAAAAGATTGACATCCGCGAGGTGACCAGCATCACGATACCCTCCAAGTCGCCAAAGATTCTGACTAACGTCCCCACTGGCTCCTACACATTACAAAAGGAAGGCCAGAACACCATCCTTGTCATTTCAGACCCCACCACATTCTGGAGCGTGTCTAACTTCCTGATTATCCAAACAAAATAAGAACCAAATTATCAAACCTATGAAAAAGCTTGTCATCACTATTCTCCTATCCCTTGGCATCGGTGCTCCTGCCTTAGCCCAGCAGACGGAGCATCAGGTGAAACGCGGCGAAACCTTTGCCTCCATTGCCGCCAAATATGGCATCACAGAAGCTGCACTGCGCAAAGCTAATGCCGACAAGAAAACAGCCTATGTTGGAGTAAAACTGAGGATACCTAAAGCGAAGAATAACACACGTATGGCTGGTAATGGTCAATCCACTCAGCAAAAACCGATTCAGACCGTTGCAGCACGTCAAACAGAGAAACCCGTCCAAAATCCAGTTCAAGAAAAAACACCGAATGTAGGCGAAAATAACAGCTCTCAAAACACGTCGGAGGACGCTCTTGCAGCCAAGAAGGAACGCCGCAAAGCTCGTTGGAAAGCTATAGGACAGACCTTTTCTGGTATAGGTAAAGTGTTAGTTTCTACTGTTGACGGTTTAGCTGCTGCAAAAGAAATAAAAGACGGTGGTGGCTCTTCACTTGATGCGATTAATAGTGGACTTTCCAGTGCAAGTATATCATTAAACGGCCAGCACAACAATCATGAGATGCAATCTTCTAGTTGTTATTCTTTCACTGAAAATGAAGAAAACATACAAGAGCACTACCAAGGGACTCCTCTTATGCCTAAATCTGGTGGAGTTTTTATTGTCGAAAACCAAATTTATAGAATTCAGCAACTCCAAAGCGACATCTTCAAATTAAAAGCATGGATTAATGAGAAAAAAGGCAACAACACAGGAAATGTAGTTAGTCAAAGTGGCAGAACAAAAGTTAGGAAGGTATATATTCGCGAAACAGAACCTTACTATATGGCAACTCCTGACGGAAAGATAGCCAAACAGAACGTGGAAAATATCATTAATAAGAAATTGGGAAATCCACTATCTTACACTAGACTGTTAGAGGGAACAACTGATTATCTTTTAAAATGGCTAAAAAGCATTAGCATTTCTGGCCGAAAAGCTATTACGACAGATGAATACATGGAATTATACTCGGACGCTCTGAATCGAACTGACAAATCAGAACGTAGGTTTTTTGCCAAAAACCATTCTCATTCGAGCAAGCGAGACTATAGCTGGTATGAGAAACAGTTACGTTCTATAGATTCTAATTGGGTTGATTACGCCGATAAACATGGATTAACGGTTGAAGAGTTGCGTAATCGGATTAAAGAATATCAGAGAGGAATGAAGGGAACCCGTAACGCGCTGGAAAATATATCTCCAGATGATAAATACATTAGCGTTTCAGATTACGAGAACAAACCCGTCGATGATTTCATTAAGTAGAATACGACGAATTTATATTTAAGGAGTTTTTGACTTGTTATTAAACATAAGGTATAGTATTGCATTTTACTAGAAAGAGTATGAGTAAATCAATTTTATTGATTATAGCGATTACAGCTGTAGTTATTGCTGCGAGTTTGTATAATGACAACGAGGAGAAAAAGAGAATCAGAGAAATAGAACAGAATTATTTGAATAGGAATGTATATGGCAATGATTATAATTTGACATATCCAGCTTCTGTCGTTGAACAGCCCTTGCCTCAAGAACAATCTGTTCAAACAGAACTATGCTCCGAGTGCTATGGAACGGGATGGCTTCCGAATGGAGATGGTGTCTTAGCTGCCCAAGGATATGGAAGTACAAAATGTTATGGCGAAAATTATAATTCATATCATGTGTGTGATATCATAATGTGCCCAACATGTCATAAGTCTCATTGTAAAACTTTGGATTCGCACTATAGGTGTAAAACTTGTAAAGGGCAAGGCATTGTACCTGTTCCTTTTTATAGAAGATAAATTTCATCAACAAACTGTAATCAAATATTTAAATTATGAAGATGAAACAAATTATTAACTTTATGTGTGTTGGCATCATTTTCAATGCCGTTTTAGTAGGATGTGGGAAAAAAAGTGATGTTCCTGTTGAATCGTATGAAGTTACTTCAATAGAAGAGAGTAATGAGACTTCCGAAGAAAATGTCACACCGTCACGGCATAAAATACATGAGTTTAAAACCAAATCAGAAAACATCGAATGCAGTAATTGTAAAGGTAAAAAAGTATGTCAAACTTGTGACGGAAAAGGAACCTATTATGAACCTTTCTTTAACCAAGACATCTCGTGTCCGGGATGCCAAGGGCATAAGATTTGTTTAGTATGCAGTGGGAAGGGATTTATAACGAAAACTTACGTTGTGAATCCAGATGGTTCACTTACAGATATACTGGACTGGGGCAATCCGATGCAGCCTTAAAGCGTGTGAATTCCCTAAACGAAAAACAAATGTAATATGGATTTCGAGAGTTTAATCTTACTAATTGTTGTAGGAGCATTTTTGTTTTTTACTTTGTTTGCAATATTAACAAAACGCTACAAGTTGTTGATGAATCTTTTTGTTGGGATTCTTGTGGCTATTGAGATAGTTATTTCTATACCTTATAGGTTTCCACAGAACGTGATTATAAATGTATTTGCCGCAATAATGACAATCTTAGGAGCTGTATTCCTACATAAAAAGAAAAGAGCAGGAATGACTCTTATTGTATCAAGCTGTCTGCTCGTTTTATCATGTTCTTTCCTTTTTGCAAACGGATTCATGCGTAGTAGTGAGTATATCTTAATATCAATTATCACATTATTGACACCATGTGTCATCATTATAATAATTTTAATGACAAAGCAAGGAGAATCCACCTGGATATCTCAATTGTCATCACTTGACAATTGGAAGAGCAGGTTTTTGTTAGGTTGCTATAGTACATCTTCTATTGTTTTATTTATCCTCACGATGATTGTTTTCCCAACATACAGAACCATCAAAGACAGTTCAGAGTACTCCAACACGTATCTTATTGAAAGTGAGGGCGATCGATATGGTACAAAATGGTATTTTGAGGAATAGACTTTTGAGTTCTTTTTAGCCATTGTATTATTGCTTTTGGAAGGATTTTGACACAACGCTACCTGATCAAAGACGAGTTAACGTAATAAGACTAAAAAAATATAATTTAAAATGAACAAATCAATTTCCGACGACTCCTCAATGAGTCATTTTGTAAAGAATCAGAACCTGTATTTGGGGCTGGTGTGTATAGTATTGATGATATGGTCTGGCATGCATGTGCTTGACTTCTTTAATGGAGAGGGGCCTTCAAGTATAAAGTACAAATACCTTTTTGCGCCAGTTGTAGCGGCCGTTTGTGCTTTTCTATACTTTAGAAAGCATTTCTTTGATTCGGAAGATAGCAGAGAGGACACGGGTGAGATTCACATGGTTCGTCCGCAAGTGGAAAAAGAGAATAGCCACATTGCTGTTGACGAACAAACAGCGCAGCAAGCTTTTGCCGAAGAAGAATTACTTAATATTGAGGGACCGCAACTGGATGAGTACGACGCAGAGTGGCAAAAGATTCTGATTTTAGTCAGAGATGGTCACAATGATGAGGCACGTGAACGAGTGTCTCGCTATAAGAGCGAGGCTGGTTGTCATAGAAGAAAGGCAGAGGAACTAATGAGCCTCCTTAACAACTCATAATCGTATTGGCGTTATGGAAGCGGAATATAGGTATAATCCTGAGTTCGAGAGAAACTTCGAGGCTGAGACCGGGCGCTTCGTTGTTGGCTACAGCACATGGGGCGAGCGCTTCAACCGCAAGTATATGTGGGTGTTGCTTCTAAGCTTAGCAGGCATAATAGGATGTTTGTTCTGCGATGAGGCCATTACGGTTATGCTGTCAATAATGTTTGTGGTTATGGGGCTAATCGTGCTTGCCATTCTGGGAATACCCTATTGCTTCAATAAGATTTTTACCAGGCGATGCATCATCTGCTCGGATGGGTTTATATGGCAAGTCCTACTTTGCAACAGATACATGTTGAGCAAGAGGGTAATAAAATTCAGTGATGCGAATGGAATCAGGAAATCAGCTACCGTCTATAGCCAATTAGGTATCAGCTATCTGTTAACGGAAGCAACGCTAAGCGTCATAGACTCGGAGGGGAAAGAATTATTCTGCAAAACGGGATACTATATGAATGAGCATGAAGAGCCGTATAAAAACAATTTCTACGGCTATGCGTTCAATGGTATTTTAGAAAGATGGAATGCAATAGCCGCTCAACGGCTAAATAAAGAGTTTGAAGACAAGGGATTCTTCACGTTCTACTCTGATGGGAAAGAGTATCGTGTGGGACGTGGTTATTTGACATGCGGCAATGACACGATAAGAATCGGCGAATTCAGTTACAAATTCCATGACGGCTTTCTCTCCTTCTTCCCTCCGAACGTTGGGAGCATGTGGTATTTGAAGAGTCCAACCCTTGTTGTGCCGCTCTCTTCTATGTATAACGCCCAGCTTTTCTTGGCGGTGATACGCCAGATGTTGAATATAGTATAAACCAAAATGGAAGTTACCAAGCAAATGAAAAATCGTAGTTGTCGTATTTTGACTTTCGCAGCTATATCTATAATGGTTTTGTTTAGTTGCCAGCAAAAGCCAAAAGCAGAACGGCAGGAAATAGAATATATTAATGCAGAAAATGACACCGTCAGTAGAAGGGGGCTCTATGTCTTGCCAGGAGACTATGAAGCGGGGCATCCTAAAAACCTGGTGGCTTATTTTGATTCTCTTTGTCAAGAAGGTCTCTTTGTGGCTACGCATAATAACGACAAGGAAGATTCATTAAAGGTGTGGGAGGCCATCAAGTTTCTTGACCGTTACGCACGTGGAAAAGACAGGTTCTATCCGATGAAAGCGATTCGGGATGCACTTGAAATTCTGAGAACAGAGCAAGCCTATTGTTACAATCATGGTGGGCAAGAAGGACAGAACGGCGGTGAGGCATTCTTGTTCCGTCTAATAGAACAGGCTGCCGCATACTGTAATCAAATAGACTTTATCACAGATTTCCATGCTGATGACCGTAAAGCCGGTATCCTCTATTTTGAAGAGTGGAGTTTGGGCAATCCGCTTTATTCGATGCTGGTATATCAAAAGAGCCAAGGATTTGGGGTTAGAATGATTGGTGATGTCGGAGAAGCAAAAATAGAAAAGATATTCCATCTAACGGACAGCCAAGGGCGGGACTATTATCTCTGCTCTAATAACAATGAAGGAGTCTACTTTTGCCAATACCTCTACGGGTGGAAAGGTGATGATCTGGAGCTTATATGCCAGTTGAACGATGTGTTTGGATGTTCTGAGTGTGCTGAAAGAGGCTATGAATTGGTATTCAATCCGAAACAATATTCGTGGATCTATTGTCAGAAAAATGGAGATATGTATCATCGTGTAGACAACACTCCAATGCTCAGACTCCAATTAAATGGCGACTCTTCAAAATTTGTTGTGGAATCTCAATTCGATGATAAGCAGAGCACACGAAGGGACAGACTTAGGGTGTTAAGTTAACTCTCGCGTTTTTATGTTAACATGAGCGAGAGCCAGATGCTGCAACACAAAGCGGGCATCAAGAAAATAAGTCCGAAGAACATTGCACGTATTAACCCTAAAATCCGCAGCAAGAAAATCCTTCAAAATTGCAAGTGTCTGAATGTGTAATCAACAAGTAGTCTACAGCATGGCTACTGCATGAGTTTGGCCAAACGTTTGTTGAGGTCGCGACAGTCCTCTATAAGATTCCAGATACCATCTTCCGACAGCACGCCACGTTTCAGGTCCTGTGGCAACAAGCCGGCCTCATCGTCAGAGAAGTCCTGTTTCCACTCGTCGCTGCCGTAATACGCCTCCAATGCACGGATATCCTCCTGCGCCTCAGCATAGTCACCGAGGGCTGCTGAGAGTCTCATTAGCACCGCAGATGCCCAGTCCAGCCGCTGCTCCATCTCTTTGATTCGTTCTGTCTGTGGCATATCTATATGTTGTAAATATGCCGCAAAAGGAGTGCACAGGGGGTCTGTCCCCCTGTGCTCAAAGTTGCACGCGGACAGTTCCGCTGTGCTTTGAGGCCACTATTACCAGGAAATCAAAGAACAAGTGAGCTTTTCTTTGATTTTACTGCTCCAAAATTTGGAACTATCAAAATAAATGCTTATCTTTGCACCGTCATAACATCAGTTATGGCTATCCGGGCAGAATCCCGAGGTTGCAGGACTCTGTTGAGACACCGCTTCAGGAGCAAGACAACACCGTACTACTCCATTTTAAAAACCATCCTGTGTAGGGGTGGTTTTTATCTTTCATAGAATCTCTTGAAGTTGAAGAGGAATGCGCCATTGAACACCATGGTACGGTTGACAGAAATGTGCTTTCGCCCTTTAAAGATGAGAACCTCAATTGCCTTCTCGTTTATTTCGAAGAACTTTTTAATATCAAACGCAAGTGAACGTGTGCTATATTCTGTGGTTATGTTCAGCAAGATGCGGTTGCACTGGCCAATAGAATCAATCAAGTTCTGTCCGACAGAAGCTTTTCCGAATACTGTTTTCAAATCGTACATACGATAGGTGCCTTTCTTCTCTAAAATGAAATCCGCAGTCCGAATACTTCTTGGGTTTGGCAGTAAATAGACTTTATATCCAAGTTCCACAGCTTTTCTTGCTGCAACAAGAAGGTTCTGGTAGTCATCACTCTTTTCGCCACCAACGGTGAAGATGTATTTATCCGTGTCAAGAGGATGGAACTCTTTTCGAAGGGCAATACGTTCCACTTGGCGGGAATAATTGCCCCCCGACAATTCGTGCAATCTTGCCAATTCTGCCGTAAAATCGTTCATAACGTGCTGCAAAGGTAGTCATTATTTGTGAGACAACCAAAACTTTTTGAGCATATCATAAGGGGCGGACAAACTGAAAAGAAGAGTGTAAAGTGAAAGTCAGATAGGATGTGGCATCGAAAAGATTCTTTGACAAGGTTAGACGAAAATTTAGACGAGAAAAGACTTGTCTGACTCTGAAAGAGTCAGGCATAGTCGAGTATGATGTTGGCATCTATGCCAAGTTTGGAACGGAGGCGCTTGGCAAGGGACATGGAAATGCGGCGGTGTCCGGTCATGATCTGACAATAGCACAAGAAAATACTGAAAAGGACGAGATATTGCAACTTCCAGAGGTGATTGCCCAGGAGCAAGGTGTTCACCTCGTTGTTTGTATTGACGAATTCCAACAGATTGGCGAGTTCAATAATTCGCTGGTTGTTCAGAAAAGGCTTCGTGGAGTATGGCAGCACCAGCGTAACGTATCCTATTGCCTCTTTGGCAGCAAGAAACATTTGATGATGAAACTGTTCCAGAATCGCAGGATGCCCTTCTATCAGTTTGGCGAGATGATGTTTCTTGATAAGATTCCTACAGCAGACTGGATTGCGTATATCTGTTCGCGTTTCAAGAAACAAGGCTGTATAGGATTTTTCGTGAAAAAGGGTGACAGGGTGACAAAACGCCGATGTACAGGGCGTTTGCACCCTTTTTCATGGGTGACAAGGGTGACAGAAGGGTGACAGGCTGTAA
>CAMYZO010000028.1 GCA_947303855.1 uncultured Prevotellaceae bacterium | reverse complement strand
AAAGACGGTCAATGGCATCCTCAGCTCGCTTGGCGAAATACTGGCCAAGCATGCGTCGAATGTCTTGCATTTCCACTTCTGAGGATACTCTGGACACCAATTCCAGCATCTCAATCTGGAATGGGGTGAACGGCTTTGCCTGTATAGTTACTGCTTCCATAATAAATCTCCTTTTTACACTATTAGGCTGCAAATTTACAACAAATATATGAAACAAGCAAATATTTCCCATTTTTCTCTCGCTTGTACCACGATTTGCCTGCGGCGAATCGTTACGGCACTCGGAAAAGATCGGCGCACTTTAAAAATCAATTAACCTTACGGCGAAATGCCACAGGAAAAGATTGATAGCGTGGAGGGCAGTGTGAATCAGCTGTTGGAAGATGGGCCTCATACCGAAGAGCCTGGTCTGCTGTTGGGAAAGATACAGTGTGGTAAGACAGACACTTTTGAGGATATTATCGGGCTATCATTTGACCGTGGCATTGATATAACGCATGAAGAAGGACTTCCGCTTTTTCAAGAGGTCTGATGACCTGAGCCAGAAGAACATCATCGACATCTACAACATTATGGACATTTGGCGAAACTTGAAGCAGTCTCAGGTAAACGACTGCAACATCGTCATTGTCTGCAAGAAGAACTCCACTAACTTGGACCATCTGATTGAGATGTTCCAGAAGCCAAGATATCTTCATTTCGTTTTCAAAGTAATCTCCATGGTAGTTTTTTGCACCTTCATACCCATAGCCTTATAGAAATGCCATGCGGGAGTGTTACCCTCCCAAACATTCAGGGTGATATTGTTGCAGTCTATGGATCTTGCGTATTCGCGTACATATTCATATAACGCTTTACCGACATGCTTGCCGCGAGCATTTTCGTCTACACAGATATCGTCGATATACAGCGTCTTCATGTCTTCAAGCAACAAGTGGTTCTTAACTTCAGAAACCTGGCAGAATGCATAGCCCAATACTCCACCGTCGTCATACACGAATATGGGTTTGCTGTTGTCATCGAGCATGGATTCGAGTTCCTGTTCATTATACTTGGTTGTGTGGGGTTTGAACAGGTCAGGACGCAGCACATGATGCACCATGTTCACCTGATGCAACAGCTCAATAATACACTTAATATCCTCTTTGTTTGCTTTTCTTATATTCATGTTAATTCATCTGCTATCATTGTAGTGTAACGTCGCTGCAAAGTTACAAAAAAAAAATGGAAAAAAGAGCAAAATGTTTGGTTGTTACAAATAATTCTGTTATCTTTGCATCGAAAAGGGAACATTTAATAACAACTAATTAATAATTATGAAGAAACTATTTACTCTTTTGACCATGGCCATCGCAGCCATGAGTATCCACGCCCAAACGCTGATTGACTATCCGGCATCCAAGAATGGCATCTACTTGTACAGCAACAGCGGCACGGCAGAAACGGAAGACGTTGGCTACTCGACGGTGAAGATTCACACAAACAAAGATGCCGTTGACTGCATCAAGATTGGCAAGTCTTACAAGTTCGGCGATAATGGTGCCGAGGGCTATTACATCAACCTGATGATTGCCGGCGGCTTCAAGAAGGGAGACGTCATCAAGATTGCCGGTGCCTTCAATAATGCAGACGACACGAAGAAAGCAGCAGTGGCCTTCCGCATAGACCCAACGTCTGAAGAGCCCGTCTGGACAACAGAGCAATTCATCAACGGACGTACATCGGCCGGTGAACCCGTGGAACAGACCTACACCCTGGAGGAGGACACCTGGGAGATTTTCTTAGGCCGCGCAGGCAACACCGGCACCTGCATCACCTCGCTGAAGGTTATCCGTGGCGACGAGACACCCGGCGGTGAAGGCGACAAGCCCGTGAGCTACGACATCTTCAGCTATCCCACCTCTATGGACGGTCTCACGAAAAGCGGCAACATCTCCACTACCGGCGTTAAACTGAAGATGAACAAGACCGACTATGCCTGCATCGAGTTCCCCAACGGCTACATGACTGAGGATGCCCTCAACGCCAACTATGCCATGATTAGCGTGGAGGGTGGCTTCAAGAAGGGCGACATCATCACCATTGCCGGTGGCTTCAACAACAGCGACGACACCAAAAAGGCTGCCATCGACATCTTTACCCTGAATGACGACAAGCCCAAGGTGCTCTTCACCACCCGCCAGTTTATCAACGGACGTCTGGTTGAAGACGACCCCGTCGTGGAGTACTTCACACTGAAGGAAGATGCCGAGAAACTGTACCTGGGCCGTAACGGCAATACCAAGACCTGCGTGACAACGCTGACGGTGAGCCGCTTCCCCGAGACCAGCACCATCGGTGCCGAGGACAACAGCACCAAGTTGGGCAAGGCAGCCTCCGTGCGCTACACCATCCCTGCCGAAGGAGCCCTGCACCTGGAATTTGTCAACAACACGACCGACAACAGCGGTGTGACTGATTTTGACGAAATCATGAACCGCCGTCTGAACAACTTCATCGTAGTTATTGACAACATGAACAATAATACGTTCGAGGACGCTCTCTACGCTGTGCTCTACGCTACCACGGACGGTCCGAACCGGTGCTTATATAAAGAAGTGTTACTGGCAGAAGACAACTGGCAGCACGACTACTATGCCGCCGACTACATCTCAAAGATTATGAATGGTGCCAAGGTTAAACTGGACATCACGCGCCAAAACGAGGTCGTATCGGCAAACGCTAATATTGAAGCAACCAACGGCAAGAACTACTACGTGAAGTACTCGTTCAGCACCAGCCTTCTGGCAAGCAAGCACAACATCGCCGCATACCTGACGGTGAATAACTGCCACCTGGTCATCGACAACACCAAGACCATACGCACCAATCCGGCAGATCCCACCGGCATTGCCACCATCACTGCCGATACCACCAAGGACGGTGCCATCTACAACCTGGCCGGTCAGAAGGTAGATGACCAGTACAAAGGCATGGTCATCGTCGGCGGAAAGAAACTGCTGAAGAAGTAAACAACTACTTACCCTTCCAATACAGTTACAATCAACTCTGGGACGGCTGTCAGGCCGTCCCATTTTTTGTCACATAAACATTTGGCAACTCAAATTCTTTTTCGTAACTTTGCCGCCGAATTGCCAAAACCTTACAAAACCTGATGAAACCTACTTACATTATATTAACTAAAAACTAAACGTTTATGAACTACAAATTTTTACGATTCTCACTACTGAGTTTGCTCGTCATGCTCTGTGGTGTGGGAACAGTTGCTGCTGAAGCAGAGGACGGATTCCGCGACATCAAGGCAGACTTCACCAACGGTTCGTTCTTTACAGCCTCGGAGTCAAGCGTCACCTCGGCTGGTCTGAAAATGAACGAGGACGGCACATTCGCCCGCGTTGCTGCCGACGATGCCACAGCCAATGCCGTCATCACTGGCAAGTATCACAGCGACCAGCACGGACTTAGCAACTTCTCGGCTACCGTTAAAGTGCTGGGTACCGTCAAGGTCTCTATGGGCAGTTGCGCATGGGGCGGCGATGTTACGGTGAAGAACGCCGAGGGCCAGACTGTTGCTACGTTCAACACCAACAACGGTGCCTGCTGGAGCAACGCCAAACCAACGGAGAACGTCCTCTTTGCTTATTACAAGGTGAACGAGCCTACCACGCTGACCATCAGCGGTGGCAGCTACACGCCATATTTCGCCGTTGAGGCTGTCAGCCCCAATCAGATTCCCAACGACGTGAAGTTCACGTTCAGTGCTGGCGAGGCTGAGGGCGTTGCTCCCGAAGCAGAGGCGGTAGCTATAGGTAAGGACTACACCCTACCGAAGAACTTTACCCTTTACAAAGAGGGCTACACGCTGACTGGCTGGACTGACGGTACAAACACCTACGCTCCCGGCGAGACCATCAAGGCTCCTGAGGCCGAGACCGTCGCACTGACTCCCGTCTTCACTGCCAACGAGGTCAAGCTGGCCGACCGTACGGAGCCTGTCACCGTGAAGTTCGACTTCATGCGTCAGGACGGTGCTCCCACTGTGGCCTATCAGAACAAGACAGGCATTTGGGTGAGCCAGGCCACCGTCAACGGCAAGACCATCGACGTGAAGGCCGACTTCGACACCAACAACGGCGGTAAGTTTGCCAACGGCAACTGGAACGACTGGGCACAGCTGAATGGCGGCACCAAGTTCACCGTTCCTTCGTGCAAGGGTGCCACCATCTCGATGGAAGCCTACAGCGAAATCACCACAACCACTATCGACGGACAGAAAGACTATACGCAGGGCAAGACCATCAGCTACACCATTGCCGGTGCTGCTGAGACGGTTGACGTTGTGATTGGCGATGGCAGCTACTACCGCTACATCCAGGTGGTACTGCCCGTGGTACAGAGCCAGGGCGGCGGCCAAAGTTATGATAATGTGGCAGCTACCATTGAGTGGCCTTTCAATGATCCTGCTACCATTGCCGACTACAATGCCGCTCCAAAAGATGCATTCTCTACCGTTGCTGTCAATGCTGGCGACCTCACTGTTACTGGTGCTGCAACCCGTACTGCAGACAACTTGGCCGATGGCATTAAGTTTATTAAACTCAAGCCTGCTGGTTCAACGACTGCTATGCAATGGGTGGCTAAACCTGCAGCCGGACTGACATTCACCCCAACGAAGGTGAGCATGTGGATCCAGCGTTTCGGCACCGATGCTGAGAACGGCGTTACCATCAACGCGAAGGTGGGTGATAGCGAAGCGGTTACTCTGGGTAACTTCACTGCTCCTCGTGCTAACCAAGACGCAAACAAAGATAAATTCGCCAAAAACAGCAACTGGACTAACCACGTGGAAATAGAGCTTACTGCTGATCAGCAGGCTGCACTGGCTTCCGGAAAAGAACTCACGCTGTCGGCTACGATTGGTGTTGGCAATACCAAAGAAGGCGGCTTCAGCGATGTCATCATCGAGGGCTTTGTCAATGGTACTGCTGCTCAAGTAGAGAAGTACACCCTGGCTACCGCCGTTGCTCCTGAGGCTGCCGGCAGCATCAACGTCTACCCGAAGGCTGACGAGTATGAGGAGGGCAGTGAGGTGACACTCACCGCCACCGAGAACTTCGGCTTCGACTTCGTCAACTGGACGAACGCCGCCGGTCAGGAGGTTTCCACCGAGGCTAAGTTCAAGTACACTGTGAACAGCAACGAGACGCTGACCGCTAACTTCAAGGCCGTGGAGACCTACGAGCTGAAGCTGACCGTTGACGGCACGAGCGACTACATGGTGACCGTCAGCCCCGAGCCCACTGTGGTGGACGGCAAGAACATGTACGAGGCTGGCACCGCCGTGCAGCTCAATGCTAACCAGTATGAGGGCCTTGTTACCTTCACCAACTGGAGCGACGGCGAGACCGGCAGCAGCAAGATTGTGTCCTTGACCGAGGACATCAACCTGACAGCCCTCTACGCACAGGCCGACATCATCGCCGGCTGGGACTTCTACAAGGCAGGTGGCAACGGACGTAAGGCAGACTTTGCCGCACAGGACAACGATGCCGACGCCCTGAACCTGGTGAACACAACTACCGGCGAGACACAGGGCTGGCTCGACAAGTCGACGCTTGGCGGCGGTGGCTATGAGAGCTTCAAGGGCGCTGCCGTCAACTGGCGCACTGGCGCAAGCAATGGCGACGTAGGCAACTGGCACTGGCAGACCAAGGTCAATGCCGAGGCCTTCACCGACATCAACGTGCAGTTCCAGATGCTGTATAACTACAATGCCTACCAGACCTACGATGCCGAGTTCTCACTCGACGGCGAAAACTGGACGAAGTTCGGCAGCGTCACCATGGAGGGCACCCGCGTGGTTGGCACATTCAGCGAGAAGCTGCCCGCCGCAGCCAACAACCAGAAGGAGCTATACATCCGCATGAAGGCCGACAAGACCTCGAAGGTGGACGGTGCTGCTTCAGCCAACGACGGTAACACGCTGGCCATGTTCTTCATCACCGGCACACCGAAACTCGTTGACGACGGCAAGGCTCCCGTGCTTGTGTCGACCGTGCCTGCCAACGGCGCTACTGGTGCATCGGCTTCTGGTAAGATTGTGCTCACCTTCAACGAGCGTGTGAAACTGGCTCCCAACGCCATGGCCTACATCAACAACACCCTGATTAAGAGCGTCACGCAGAATCCCACTACTGGCATTGTCAGCGGCAAGACCATCACCTTCGCCTACAAGGGACTGGAATACAGCACAGAGTACAACTTCGTCCTGGCTGCCAAGACTGTGAGCGACCTGACTGACAACATGATTGCCGAGCCCATTAGCCTGACGTTCACCACCATGAACCGTCCGGCAGTGACGAAGGGCATGTACGATGCAGTGGTATCGACAGTGGAAGAGCTGACAAAAGCCATCGCTGCCGCCCAGGCTCGTACCGACAAGAACACCCGCTACCGCATCTTCATCAAGAACGGCAGCTACACCATTCCTCTGTCTTCGACCATGAAGACTTGCAACGGCTACGAGGTGCCTGAGTGCATCACCTTCATCAACACCGACAACCTGTCGATGATTGGCGAGAGCCGCGACGGCGTTATCATCACCAACGGTATCGACAAGAACGCCACCTTCGCCGGTCAGTATGGTACAACCTCGAAGTACGACGGCATCGGCAACAGTGACGTGTTCCAGCTGCGCGGTCAGGGCTACTACTGGCAGGATCTGACTGTTGAGACGGGTATGGACGATGCTACAGGCCGCGACCTGGCCATCCAAGACCGTGGCACGAAGAACGTCTATAAGAACGTCGGCCTGCGTGGCTATCAGGACACCTGGACATCGAACAACGACAATGGCCTGTACTACTTCGAAGGCGGCTATGTCCGCGGACGTACCGACTACATGTGCGGTAAGGGCGACATCTTCTGGAACGGCGTTGAACTGCGCCAGATTGCCGGTGGCTATGCTGCCGTGCCGTCGAAGCCTGCCAAGTATGGCTGGATCTACAAGGACTGCGTCATCAACGGCGAAGGCAGCGGTGTTGACGGCAACTACACCCTCGGTCGTCCGTGGGGCAGCGGCACTCCGATTGCCCTCTTCATCGACACGAAAATGAACGTCGTTCCGTCAGCCATCGGCTGGAACGAGATGAGCGGCGGCTGGCCTGCACGCTTCGCTGAGTACAACTCAATGACCTCATCAGGCAGCGTCATCGATCTGAGCGGACGTAAGAAGATGTTCGGCGAGCATAAAGAAAATGGTGTCACCATTCCGGCAGACAAGCCCAACAACCCCGTGCTGACCGCCGAGGAGGCTCTGGAGAACAGCGACCTGCACCGCATGTACGGTGACTGGGATCCCACGCTGCTCACCGAGCAGGCTCCCACCCCGAAGAACGTGACGCTCACCGGCACCACCCTGACCTGGGACGGCAGCGACTACGCTCTCTGCTGGGCCGTGGTGAAGGACAACAAGGTGGTGGACTTCACAACCGAGCCTACCTACACCGTTGACGATGCCACCGCTACGTGGGCCGTCCGTGCCGCCAACGAGATGGGCGGTCTGGGCGAGGCTGCCACTGTCGGCACTACCGACGGCATCAGCGAGGTAAGTCAGGAAAGCATCACCAACGACGCTATCTATAATATAAAAGGTATGCGCGTGAAGAAGGCCACCCGTGGCATCTACATCGTAGGCGGCCGCAAGGTTGTGGTGAAGTAAACGCAAAACAGCGTCTGCTACTTAGTAAAGCCGCGCCGTCAGGATATGACGGCGTGGCTTTGTTTTTACAGATTTTCGCAATCGTTTGCGAAAAATTTACTATTTTACCTTACGATTATTAAAAATTAATTTGTATCTTTGCACCACAAATTGCCATAACAGGCAAAAGGTACAAACTAACTAAACAAAATAACCTCTAAATAATTCACTAAAACAACCAAATTTATGTCTGTTAAATTAAAGAGTATTTTCCGAACGACACTCTTGTTGTGTCTGCTCTTGGTTGCAGGGAATGTGTCAGCACAGACCACAGCTAAGGGTACGGTTACAGACGCTACCGGCGAACCCGTTATCGGCGCAACCGTCGTAGAGAAAGGTAACCCAAAGAATGCAGCAGTAACCGACTTTGACGGTAACTTCACATTAAAGCTGCAGAAAGGCAAGACTGTCACCATCTCCTACATTGGCATGATTAGCCAGGATGTGGCAGCATCACAGAACATGAAGGTACAACTGAAGGACGACAATGCCGCCCTTGAGGAGGTGGTCGTCGTGGGTTACACCAGCAAGGCCCGTAAGGATCTGACCGGTTCGGTAGGTTCTATCTCGGGTGCCAAACTGGAAATCGTGCCGGTGACATCTGCCGCCGTAGCCCTTCAAGGTAAGATTTCCGGTGTGCAGGTAACCACCGTTGACGGTCAGCCAGGTGCCGACGTTAACATCCGCGTACGTGGCGGCACGTCTGTGACACAGGAGAACCACCCGCTGTTCATCGTCGACGGCTTCCAGGTGGACAACATCAACGATATTCCTCCCTCGGACATTGCCTCGATTGACGTCTTGAAGGATGCCTCTCTGACCGCTATCTACGGTGCCAAGGGTGGTAACGGCGTTGTGGTGGTGACCACCAAGTCGGCCAAGGAAGGTAAGGTGCAGGTAACGTTCAACGGCAACCTGAACGTCAGCCACATCTCTAAGACCCTCGACCTGATGGATGCCCAGCAGTTTGCCAACTACCAGTACCAGTGGCACTCCTGCGACGGCACACGCTCCAGCAACGGTAAGTTCTTCCGTTCCAACTTCGGCAACCCCTACGACCTTGACATGTACTCTACCCTGCCCTCTCATGACTGGCAGGACGAGGTGATGGGCGAGACTCCTTTGAACTACTCAACCAACGTCACCATCGGTGGCGGTTCCGACAAGGTGAAGTTCAACCTCTCACTGACTCAGAGTGAGGACAAGGGTATCATCCTTGGTTCCGGCGTACGTCGTACCAACATCAACTTTAAGACCAACGTCCAGGTAACTAAGAACTTCTCGATACAGTTCAACCCCAAATTCTCGTTCCGTCGTGACGAGGGTGCCGGTGGTGAGAATGTAGGTACCGGCGGTATCATCGACGTTCTGAAATACCGTCCCACCAATGGTCTGCGTGAGTTCGGCTATATCGACCCCGCATACGCCGACCCCGCTGAGGAAGAACTCTTCAACTATACCAACCCGAAGAGCGACATCGCCATCAACCAGCTCATCAAGCACAGCTACACATATACCAATGCCGTTGCTTTGGAGTGGAAGCCCATCAAGGGACTGCAGCTGCGCTCGGAAGCAACTTTAGGACTGCAATGGACCGACCAGAGCCGCTTCTACGGTGGCTACACCAGCACAGGTTCTCAGACGGTGCATAAGAACCAGCCGCTTGCACAGATCAACAACACCAAGCGTCTGAACTACGTCTGGACGAACACGGCTTCCTACAACATGGCATTGAAGGATGTACACAATCTGTCGTTCCTGCTGGGTCAGGAAATCTATGAGTCGCAGGTGCGCAAGAACAATGTGACCAACCACCTCTTCCCCGCAGCCTTCACTGCCCGCGAGGCTTGGAACAACATGAACTTCGGTACACCGTACGAGGTCACCTCGTCGCTCTCAACCCCTGACCGTACCGCATCGTTCTTCGGACAGGCCAGCTACAACTACAACCACAAGTACCTCGTTTCGGGTACCATGCGTGCTGACGCCTCTACCCGCTTTGCTCCTGGCTATCAGTGGGGTTACTTCCCCTCCATTTCGGGTGCATGGGTTATGTCTGAAGAGCCGTTCATGAAAGGCATCAAGTGGATTAACAACCTGAAAATTCGCGCCGCCATCGGTCTGGCCGGTAACAACCGCATCGATGCCGACCTCTATCGCGAACTGTATGCCATCAACTCTACCGACGGCCCCGGCTTTGGCGAGGTGACCACCATGGGCGAGCAGTACTATGGCAACAACAGCGGTGCACAGTTCTTTAACAAGGAGATTAAGTGGGAGACCACTATCACCCGTAACCTGGCAGCCGACATCTCTCTGTTCAACGGACGACTGACAGTAACACCTGAGGTGTACTGGAACACCACCCGCGACCTGCTTTACAAGTCGAACCTGCTGCAGATTGGCTATACCAGCCAGATGCAGAATATCGGCCAGGTTACCAACAAGGGTGTCGAATTGTCTATCAGCGGCGACATCCTGCAGGGTAAGGACTATGTCCTGTCAGGCAGCCTGACCTTTGGTCACAACAAGATGAAGATTGACAAGCTGAACGGCACCGAGACCGAGCGCTTTGAGGAAGGCAAGCGCTGGAAGTCAAGCTATAACGACTACCTGCTGCGCGTAGGCGACGAGGTGGGTCTGATCTACGGATTCGTCTATGACGGTCTCTACACCTTCGACGAGTTCTATTTCGACCCGCAGAAGAATTACCAGGCTATCCCCTGGGGTTCGACAGCTGCCGACAACAACACATCATCCAACTGTGCTCCGCGTGAGGATGGCTATGTAACCATTATCAACGATGTGTCAGGTTCTTCCAACTCTGGTATCGCCACACAGCCTGGTAAAATCAAGTTCAAGGACTTGGACGGCGACGGCCGCATCACTGAGAACGACCGTACCATCATCGGTAACACCAACCCGAAATTCCAGGGTGGTTTTGGCTTGAACGGTTCATACAAGGACTTCGACTTTACAGCCAACTTCACCTATATGCTCGACTTCGATATTAACAATGCCACGGCTTATGCTCTGTCATCATCGAACGGCAACAAGCAGAAGTTCTACAACGTACTGGCAGATTATGCCGACGGCTGGCAGTATAACGACATCGACGGAAGTATTACCGGTACGAAAGGCGACATCCTTTACAAGGCATATTATCTGTCCGACCCCGTTTCTATCTACAAACAGGGCAACCCGCATCGCGATCTTTGGAATCCTACCGACGTGACAAAGAATGTCAACCATTCTTATTTCATTGAGGATGGTTCGTTCCTGCGCTGTTCGGACGTCACCATAGGCTACACACTGCCTAAGAAGCTGACCCAGAAAGCAGGTATCTCTAAGGCTCGTTTCTATGTTTCAGCCTCTAACCTCTTCATCATCACAGGTTACACGGGCTATGATCCCGAGGTGGACATCCAGACTGGTCTGACACCAGGCATGGACTACAACCGCTACCCACGTAGTCGCACCTTCACTTTCGGTACTAACATTACATTCTAATAATAAGCAAAAGAGATATGAAAATCAAGAATATTTTTCTGACCGGAATAGCTGCACTGGCATTGGCTTCATGTAACGACTACTTGGAGGTAGATGCCCCGTCGGCCTACTCTGAGGAATTTGTCTTCAGCCAAAAGACAGAGATTGAGCGCGCCCTCTTCGGCGTGTACTCTCAAGCCCTTGTCGGTGACCTGTATGGCAATGCCTACCAGTCGACATTCATCTACAACAGCGATGTCGATATTCAAATCAGTTCCACTGGCAGCCACTCGCACACCAGCTATTCGCGCTATGACTGTGATGACGAAGGTGGCGACATCTTGAAATTCTGGACGGCTGCCTACAACCTCATTGAGTATTGCAACAAGTTTATTGCCTCTGCGGAAACCAGCAAGTTCTACGTAAACACCGAGAATGACCCCGAGTGGACTCAGGACGGACAGGTGCTGCAGTGGATTGGTGAGGCCAAGTGCCTGCGCGCCATGATCTACCACGACCTCGTGGTGATGTTCGGCGACGTTCCCTTCACCTTTACGCCGGCAGCCAAGCGTGCCGAATACATGTTCCCGGTTACCGACCGCCAGGAGATTCAGGATGCCCTGATTGCCGACCTGAAAGAAGCCTCTAAGAACATGTCGCCTGCCAGCAGCGTTACCGTTGAGCGTTGCTCGAAGGAGTTTGCACAGGCCATGATAGCTCGTATTGCCCTGACCGCAGGCGGATATTCACTCCGTCCCAACAAGAGCGACAACCGCAGCTACGGTATCATGCAGCGCCCTGACAACTATCTGGAGTACTACAAGACGGTGCGTAACTATACCGACTCTATCATTTCTGCCGGCAGTCACAATCTGAATGCCGAATATCAGAACGTGTTTGTCAACGAGTGCAACTATCAGGTTGTCAACAACGACGACCCCATCTTCGAGATTCCCTTTGCCAAAGAGTCGACAGGCAACACCGGCTACATTCAGGGTCCCACGTATTCATCATACGAGAACAAGACCACTGGCTCCTGGGGTGAAACCAAAGGCAATGGCCGCCTGCATGCTTTCTACCGTTTCCTCTTCCGCGACAACGACAAGCGCCGTGAGTTTGTCAATGGCTTATGGTATTACACCTACCGCATTGACGAGACCAACACACAGGTGGACTCTATCCTGATTAGGAACGACTACTCGGTTCATAACAACAAATGGTCGAAGTTGTGGACGGCAGAAGGCTCTGCCCTGGGTAACGCCTCTACAGGTTCTACTGGCATCAACTTCCCATACATGCGCTATGCCGATGTGCTGTTGATGTATGCCGAGGTTGCCAACGAACTTGATGGCGGTCCGCAGGATGAAAAGGCTGTAGAATGCCTGACAAAGGTACATGCCCGTGCCTTCTCTGACGGCGACCCTGAGTTCATCAGCGCTGCAACGGCCAACAAAGACGCCTTCCAGAAGGCTATCATGGACGAGCGTAAATGGGAGTTTGCCGGCGAGAACATCCGCTGGCGCGACCTGGTGCGTACCAACACCATTTCCGAAGAGCTGATGTACAGCTTCCTGCGCTATCATGCTGCTGGCATGGCCGGTGACTCTGGCTTCGAAGGTGCTATCAACGAGCACGACGGCAACACCTTCAACTACCGTCCGCTGACTGTCTACTATCACAAGTATTATGCTACCGAGGGTACCGATCAACAGAAAATGATGGCACACCGCATGATTAAGAACCAGCTGTATGGCTATATCGTGAATGATGCCTACAGTTTCGACCTGATGTATCCCAACCAGTCGCTGCCCAGCCTGCGTATCTACAATGCCTACAAGGGTATCAGCCAGCCCACCACGAGCCAGATCCGCACATTCGGATTTGCTGCCGACGGATGGAGCAATGCCAAGTTCTATAACTGGTTCAACGATGCTACCGCACAGCCCAACAACCAGTGTAAGTACAGTTTCTATGGCTATATACGCACTGACGACAACGGTAACATCTGGATTATCCGCGATGGTGTGCAGGAGCAGTTCAACAGCATCCCTGCTACTGAGACACTCCCCGTGGTACGCTACATCCTGCCCTATCCACGCCAGGTGATACAGCGTTCTTCTGATGTCTATAAGAATTATTATGGCTATGAGTATTAATAAAACCAAGAATTCATAAGATATGAAAAAAATACTGAATAACCTCATGTTACTCCTGCTGGCAGGCACTTCCGCGTTAGTGGTGTCGTGTAAGGAAAGTGATGACAATGGCTCATCGACTAACACCAACAGAGAGTTTATGACCATGTTCATTACCGACAACACCCGTGGTAAAGGAACCGACTATCCTTACAACAGCGAGAAAGACTACAACTACTCGCCCCACGGAAACTCCATCCACCTCTACTGGTATGGCGTCAACGACTGTGCCGGCTACCAGATTCAGATGAGTCTGCAAATCAAGGTCAGCGGTGGAGCAGATGCCTGGAAGAAGGTGCAGGGCACCAGCGACCTGCTGCTCGACACCATCGTGGGTCCGAAACAGCTCGACCTGCTGCTCAAGGACTTGCAGTACTCCACCAACTACCGATTCGCCATCCGTGCCCTGTCAAAACTTGACAAGAACATCAAAGGCGACGAGAGCACCTTTGCACATGCCTCCAACTGGTATGGCCACGGCAACGGCCGACAGTGGCAGGAGTGGTTTGGTGTCACTACCGATGACCGCTACCCCACCCCCATGGCCATCTACGTGAACCAGGCTGAGACCACGGAGAACGACATGCACGTCTACTTCAACACCAACATCAACGACCTTGGCCTGAATCTCGCCGACGAAGACGACAAGGACAAGTATGATGCCTACTACGAGAACTTCAACATTGACGAGAAAGGTAATTTCGGTTACAAGTACCTGACCGTATCACCGTCGCCCAACAACCCCAACTCGACGGTTAACGAGAAGTGGAAGAAGTACGAGATTACCGATGAAGACCGCGCCCGTGGCTACGTCGTCATCGACGGCCTCACTGCCAACTCGGTGTATGTCATCGACGTTATCGACCCGACAGTGCCCGTAGAAATCGATGCCAAGTACAATACCTGCACAGCCCGTTCCGACGGTCAGCCAGGCGAGCCTATCCTGCTCAGCCACGACGAGCTGCTGGCTACACAGACAACAGCTGGCATCCCCAACAAGGAAGACTACGGCCGAGACGAAGTGTTTGGCAATGCCGCCAACTTCAATGCCGCTCCTCTGACGCCGACACTCTATGACTTCATCTCGAACACCAACTATGCTGAGGGCCAGACCTTCCTGCTTGAAGGTGGAAAGACCTATTATCTTGACGGCAACGACATCACCTGTAAGGGCTTTGTGCTGCGCACCAATCCTGCCGACGTAGCCCAGGGCAAGCGCGCCAAGGTTATCTGCGGCATTGGTGTCAGCCCCGAGGGCAAGGAGGTCTACTTCAGTCAAGGCAACCTAGGTCATCAGTGGGATGGCTGCCCCTACTCCATGTTCACCTTCGGACGCTCGCCGGAAGCTGGTGAGGGCGGTGAGATTTACATGAAGAAGCTCGCCTTCTATGACATCGACTTCGACAACCCCATGTGCTTCAACTACGGTGATGAGAAAGCTGGTATCGGCAAGTCTACCGGTAACTACTTCTTCAACATGTTCAGCGACGGTATGGCTATCACCCTCGACTCACTGGTCATTGAGAACTGCACCTTCAAGCGTATTGTCCGCGGCTTCGTCCGTGAGCAGGGTCCCAACTACAAGCTTTGGAACCACGTGCTTATCAAGAACAACCTGTTCTTCGACTGCGGATACTATAGCAGCGGTGCCGGCGGCTATTGCTGGATTGACGGTGCCGGCAACAATGGCAAGACCAACATGCTGGCCGACTTTAAAGCCATTGAGAACACGTTCTATGACTGCCCCTTCCCGGCATTCATCAAGCAGCAACTGGGCGATGCCTATAAGTACGAAGGCAACTCAAAGTGGAACATCACCTTCTCGAACAACACGCTGGTGAACTACAACACCCGTGGCAACGGTGCCATATTCAAGGTGAGCCGCATTCCCGATGGATCGACATTCACGGTTGAGAACAACCTGATTATGCTCTGCAAGCAGGCTGGCGACCAGCGCGTTCTCCAGCAATACGGTGTACAGATTACCGGCGATACCGGTACCGAGAACCGCAGCGACGGCTCGTCAGGACAGTGTACGCTGAACTTCCACAACAACTGGTCAACGAACAACGACCTGACCAATGGCTCTGTCTTCAGTTCCAATGCTTTCGAGAATGCAAAGGACGGCTTCGAGTTCCTCGTGTCCAACCAGAAGGCCACACTCAACGGTTCATTGAAGGTTGACGTTGCCAACATCTCGGCTACAGAGCTGCTCATCAGTCCATGTCCGCCGCATATCGCAGCAACAGCCGAAGACCAGAACATGCACCGCGCTGATGCTCTCGACGGAACCGCCAGTGAGTTTAATGTCAACCTCTACTTCAAGAACACCGACAATGACATCTACAAGAATAATGTAGGTGCTGCTCGTTGGAGGAACAAATAGAATTGATAATTGATAATTGACAATTGATAAGTATGAAGACAATAAAGAAATCCATATTTGCTGTCATGGCAGTGGTGGCAGGCATCAGCCTGACCACCGCCTGCAGCGATGCCAACGAGTTTGAGGATACCGACACTAACAACAAGTCATGGGTTAGCAATTATACTGACTCGACAGCAATCCCCCACCCTGAAACACTTGCGGGAACGCAGTGGGTACGCGGTACTGGCATCAAGGTGAATGCTTACGGCAAGGAAGTGCAGGGCTTTGTTGAGAGCCTCAACTTTGTGTCGGCCGATTCGGTAGCCGTCAAGATGAGCCAGGGCACTACGGAAGGTACCTGGGTAGACGACTCCAACACGGAAAAACTGCCACTGTATGAATATGACTATAGCGCTGCTACTGGCAAACTGAAGATTAAGCAGCGCGTCGAGAACAAGGGCAAGGTGACTAAGAACGACATCTTTGAAGGTGTTGCTGTCGTTGGTCAGCCAGAAACCATCACCATCGTACACTATGGTGACACACCGGCTCAGACCTATCTCGTCAAACAGTAGAACCTGAAAGAAAAGACGATATGGAGGCGGACAAAGTTCCCGTCTCCATTTTTTTGACATCGGATGCGCCACGTAAACCTTTACGCTCTTTTTCGTGGCAAAAAATAATCAAAATTGTTTGGAGTTCGGAATTTTATTCGTAACTTTGTGGGCAATTCTACAAAACCAAGAATACAACATCTTTTATTTATTAACTAAAACAAAATGTATATGAAAAAACTATTTACTCTAGTTTGCGCTCTGATGGGCTTCGCTGGTGCTGCCAACGCAGCTACTGTTGACGACATCGCAGTGCTGAAGCACAGCTATGTGCTGGTGTGTGACGACCTTGGTGCCCGTCCTGGCAAAGGCGTACTGTTTGGCGCCGACCACTTCCTCGACGTCACTGGCGGCTCTACTGCTACAAACAAAGGAACCGCAGACCTCTCTGTTGTCAACGAGGCCGACGACAACCACGTCAATCAGTATATTGCCGACACATACGGTGCCGACTACGCTGGTCCTCACTACAACTTCCTTCGTCTGAAGAACGCCCAGGACGTCATTGCCATGAAGGTGACTGCCAAGACAAAGCTGATTTTCTTCCTGCAGGGTAACAACAAGAGCGGCACTGCTGCCCGTATCCCCAAGATTGCTACCGATGCTGCCCTGAGCAATGCACTGAACGCTGCTCCCGGTGCTGACTTCCCTGCAACGGATGCCGGTTTCCGCTATGAGTGGACAGCTGCTGACGACGGTCTTATCTACGTAGGTTCTTACAATGGCGATATGTTCGTCAGCTTCATCATCGTCGAGGCTAACGAGGCTCCTGGTACACCGACCGTAAAGATGGGCGAGCAGACCTTCGAAGGCGGTCTGTGGTTCCGCGAGGTCAGTGCAAAGGCCAACCCCTACAAGATGGAAGGTTCTGACGAGGCTATCCCCACTATCATTACCTACACTACCGACGGTACTGCTCCTACAGCCAGCAGCCCTGTTTACACTGCTCCTATCAAGTGCTACAACGATATGACCGTGAAGTTCCAGGCTTACCAAGACTGGGGTATGGGTGCCGACGAAGGCTTCATCTGCGACGGTGCTGACAACGAGGCTAATGTCTCATTCTCATTCGACGCTCCCGCCATCAATGCTGACGGTGCCAACATTACCATCACCTCTACCTACGAAGGTGCCAAGAACTTCTATTCTCTTAATGGTGGTGAGGCCGTTGAAGGCAGTGCCGCTACACTGACTGAGAGTGCTACCGTTGAGGCTTACTCACAGATTGTCAACGGCACATACGCAACCTTCACAACCAAGAAGACCACCCAGGAGGTATATGTACTGGATCCCATCAAGGCCAAGCAGACTCTGACCGTTTCTGGTAACATCGTGGATAATCCTGAGAAGAAGGCTGACACTGATCCCAACTATATCGTGGAGAATGGTGTCGTGAACCACGACAAGAAGTTCTTCTTCATCAGAAACACCAGCTTCAAGGTTGTTGAAGAGGCTGAATATCAGGTTCCCGCCGGACAGCAGGCTTACCTGATGATGAGCGGTGACATCATTACCTTCCAGGTGGCTGAGGGCGACTCTGTTGACGTTGTTGTTACCTGCTCAAAGAATTCTTGCAAGACCATCACACTGACTGACGAAGAGGTGGATGCTGAGGGCTCGAAGGTTGCCAATGACCGCAAGTGCTTCATCAACGTGGACGGTACAAACTACAGCGCTGTTGACGCAGAGGGCAACGAAGCTGCTGACCTGAAGCGCAATCCCGATGCCAACATCGTGAAGTTCGGTCTGGGTGCTGGTACGCACACCTTCAAGAAGTACTCTGGCACTGGCAACATCCTCGTTTCTTCTATCGAGATTAATCCTGTTGCTACCGAGGGTATTGCTACAGTGAAGACTGCAGAGGCTGCCGACAAGGCTCTCTACAACCTGGCTGGCCAGAAGGTGAACAACAACTATAAGGGCGTTGTCATCATGAACGGCAAGAAGGTGCTGAAGTAAGCAACGATTTTTCATCTTTTCCGGAGGACGGACAACCTGTGTTGTCTGTCCTCCGCTTTTTTCTTCAATTCCATCGCTATCTGAAATAAAATGCGTACCTTTGCAACCAGAAACAATTTCAAAACCAAACTAACAATGAAAAAACTACTAATGACCTTACTGAGTGCCATGGCACTCCTACCGGCTATGGCTGGCAACAACAACGTGGCTCCCTGGGGCTGGGCTACCTGCTCCGACGAAGAGGGCACTGCCTACACCCTGAGCGGCGGCAACTTCACCGACGCCAAGTCGACAACCTTGACAGCTCTTGGCAACGGACAGACTGACGACACCCAGATTAAGCAGGCCATAGCCAAGAACGACATCATTATCCTCGACGGTTCCAACGGCGACTTCATCATTGAGCAGGTGATGAAGCTGGCTTCGCTGAAGAACAAGACCATCATCGGCATCAACAACGCACGCCTGTGTACACAGTTCTACCTGACCGACGAGGACAATGCCTATCTGAAGAAACAGAACCTGGACGGACTGAGCAGTACGGACCAATACACCGGAACCCTGCCCGACGGAACCACGCTGACCTGCGACAAGCGCGCCTTCTTCACCAAGAAGGCCATGATGGAACTGCAATACCAGAAAACAGGCGTCTATTCGCTGCCCAACAAAGCTGGCATCTTCCACATCGAAACCTCGAGCGAGAACATCATCATCCGCAACCTCGCGCTCATAGGACCGGGGTCGGTTGACATCGACGGTGTAGACCTCATCACCAATCAGGGAACGCATGTTTGGGTTGACCACTGCACGCTGGTAGACTCTCAGGACGGAGCCCTCGACAGCAAGGTGTGCGACTGGGCCACCTATACCTTTAACCTCTTCTACTACACCAAGCGCAGCTACTCACATGCCTACACCTGCGGATGCGGATGGGCTGATGGCAAGATGACACTCCACCTCACCTTTGCCTGCAACATCTGGGGCGAGGGCTGCATGCGCCGTCTGCCTCAATGCGGCGACTGCTATGTCCATCTGGTCAACAACTACCATAACTGCCCCGGCAACAGCGCCGGCATGACCATCAACGAAAACTGCAAGGCGCTGGTGGAAGGCAACTTTGCTGCCAAAGGTGTGAACAGCCCGCTGACGGGCAGTGGCAGCGGCCGTCAGGTAACAGCCCGCGACAACAGTTTCTCGGCACCTTCCGTTGGCAGCGAAGTAACCGTACCCTACCAGTACACGAAAATAGCGACAGCCGACGTGCCCGCCACACTGACTGGCGAGGAGGGAGCCGGCAACACGCTGGGTAACGATGCCGCCTATATCCTCTCCACCATCCCTACGGCTGAGCGCAGCAAAAGTGGTGAAACGGTCTATGTCATGACAAAGGACGATGCACACATCGGCGACAAGATTACAGAGGTGGGCGGTATCACCGTAACATTCGACCCGGCTGTCACCGACTGGAGAAGTGGCGGCAGCGGTAGCGACGCACAGGAAGTTGACGGTGTAAAACTCAACGGATTCTACACACAGAGCGATAAGGCAAACGGCGCACCCATCATCATTGAAACAACACAAGCGGGAACGCTGACGATCTTCTTTGGCGGCGGCATAGCCACCAACAAGTCTGTCAACATGACGGAAGGCGAGAACGGCCTGACAGGAACCGTGCTCAGCTCAGGGGCTACGATTGCAAGCGGTGAGAAACCTGCTACGGCAATTGCAGCGTGGGACGGCATCGTCTATACCCTGGAGGCTAACAAGACCTACAAATTCTTTGCCGGAGGCAC
Organism: uncultured Prevotellaceae bacterium; assembly: GCA_947303855.1. Taxonomy (GTDB): domain Bacteria; phylum Bacteroidota; class Bacteroidia; order Bacteroidales; family Bacteroidaceae; genus Prevotella. Next base: position 16,974 of record CAMYZO010000028.1, on the reverse strand, counting down.
GAAATGGCGCCTGGCTGCCATCCGTTTCATTGCTAACGACACAGACGGCATACAGATGCTGAAGGTCAAGGAGGGCGATGACGCCATGTACGACCTGACAGGACGCCGTGTGGCCAACAAGCAGCAGCCGCGCAAGGGTATCTATATCATCAACGGCAAAAAGACCATACTGCCATGAAACAGACGTTAGCATCTCTCATGCTGCTACTGGCTATCACAGCATCAGCCCAGCACCCTTTCCAGAATCCGCAACTGGCGGCAGAACAGCGGGCCGATGACCTCATTAGCCGTCTGACGCTGGAAGAGAAGGTGAAACTGATGATGGACGTGTCGCCGGCTGTTGAACGCCTTGGCATCCCCCAGTTCCAATGGTGGAACGAAGCCCTGCACGGTGTTGGCCGCAACGGCTTCGCCACCGTGTTCCCCATCACCACGGCCATGGCCGCCTCATGGGACGACGAGCTGCTGCACCAGGTGTTTACAGCCGTCAGCGACGAGGCCCGCGTCAAAGCGCAGCAAGCCAAGCGCAAGGGTAACATTCAGCGCTATCAGAGTCTGTCGTTCTGGACACCGAACATCAATATCTTCCGTGACCCGCGCTGGGGACGCGGACAGGAGACCTACGGCGAGGATCCCTATCTGACAGCCAAGATGGGCCTGGCCGTCGTCAGGGGACTCCAGGGCTACTCCTACGACGGACAGCCGCTCGACAAACGCTACAAGAAGCTGCTGGCCTGTGCCAAGCACTTTGCCGTACATAGCGGACCGGAATGGAACCGCCATACCTTCAACATTGAGAACCTGCCGGAGCGTGACCTGTGGGAGACCTATCTGCCGGCGTTCAAGGCACTGGTGCAAGAAGGTGATGTGGCCGAGGTGATGTGTGCCTACCAGCGCATTGACGGTCAGGCCTGCTGTGCCCAGAGCCGGTACGAGCAGCAGATACTGCGCGACGAGTGGGGCTTCAAAGGTCTGATAACGAGCGACTGCGGCGCCATTCGCGACTTCCTGCCGAACTGGCACGCGGTAGCCAAGGACGGTGCCGAGGCATCGGCCAAGGCGGTGCTGGCCGGTACCGACGTGGAGTGCGGCTCGGAATACAAGAACCTGCCTGCCGCCGTCCGCCGTGGCGACATCAAGGAGAGCGACCTCGACCGCTCGCTGCGCCGCCTGCTCATAGCCCGCATGGAATTAGGCGACTTCGACAGCGACGAGCTGGTGTCGTGGACTAAGATTCCGGAGGATGTTGTAGCATCGCTGGAGCACAAGAGACTGGCTTACCGCATGGCACTCAAGAGCATCGTGCTGCTACAGAACAAGGACAGCGTGCTGCCACTGGGCTATCCTTCTGCCAAGGGAGCAGGCTCGACTGACGACATCGTCGTCATGGGTCCCAATGCCAACGACTCGGTCATGATGTGGGGAAACTACGCCGGCTACCCCACCCGCACCATCACCGCCATGGAAGGTATCTGCAGGAAGGCGAAGGCCCTGAACCCCCAAAGCCGCGTGAGACTGCTCCAGGGGTGCAGCCTGACGCGCAACGAGGTGACAGAAAGCCGCTTCAGCGAGGTGATTGACCCATTAGGCAACCAGGGTATTCAGGCCGCCTATTGGAACAACACCGGCATGGAGGGCACGCCCGCTGCCGTGGTGAACATCAGCCAGGCCGTCAGACTGAGCAACGGCGGCAACACCGTGTTTGCGCCGGGCGTGAACCTCGAAAACTTCTCTGCCCGACTCGACGGCACGTTTATTCCCAAACAGGACGAGACCCTCGTCTTTGACATCAGCGCCGACGACAAACTGCGCCTCATGGTCAACGGCGATACGCTGGTGGACATCTGGAAGGTGCGCCACCGCATACAGGGCGACAAGAAGGAAGTGAACGTCAAGGCCGGACAGCACTACCGCATCCAGATAGACTACGTTCAGGAAACGGGTTATGCAGCCCTGAACTTCGACATCAAGAAACGCGTAGTGCCCACGGCAGAAAGTCTGCTGGCCGAAATCGGGGCCACCGGCACCGTGGTCTTTGTCGGTGGTATCTCGCCGTCACTGGAAGGCGAGGAGATGAAAGTGAGCGAACCTGGATTCAAAGGCGGCGACCGCACGGACATCGAACTGCCGCAGGCTCAGCGCGATATGCTGGCCATGCTTCACCAGGCAGGCAAGAAAGTCATCTTCGTCAACTGCTCGGGCGGTGCCATGGGACTGGCACCCGAACAGGAGACATGCGATGCTATCATCCAGTGGTGGTACGACGGTGAACAAGGGGGTGGCGCACTGGCCGACGTGCTCTTTGGCGACTATAATCCCTCAGGAAAGCTGCCCATCACGTTCTATAAGGATGTCAACGAACTGCCCGACTTCCTGGACTACACCATGAAGAACCGCACATATCGCTACTATCAGGGACAGCCGGTATTCCCCTTCGGCTACGGACTGAGCTATACGACATTCAGCATCAGCAAACCTGCTTACATGAACAATAAGGTACAAGTGCGCGTCAAGAATACAGGCAGCCGACAAGGCATGGAGACCATACAGGTGTACATACGCCGTACCGCCGACAAGGAGGGACCGGCAAAGACTCTCCGTGCCTACAAGCAGGTGGAACTGAAGCCCGGCGAACAGCAGATGGTGAGCATCGCCCTACCCCGCCAGTCGTTTGAGGGCTGGGACGCAACGACCAACACCATGCGCGTTGTTCCCGGCAAGTACGATGTCATGGTAGGCACAAGCAGTAACGACAACGACCTGCAACACGTCGCGGTCAACATCAAGTAACCTACTTCAACTGATTGTAGTAGAGGTCCAGCAGTTCCTGGGCGGCCACGAAGCTTGTCTTCCTGCCGTCCAGGACTGTTTTTTCTGATTGCACCAGCTGCTGTTGTATGACGGGGTTGTTATAGAAGTTAAGGCGCAGGTGCTCGTTAATGCTTTCATACATCCAGTACTTGGCCTGCTCGTTGCGCCGGTAGTCAAAGTAACCGTTGGCCTTGACAAAGTCGATGTACTGGTATATCATGTCCCAGATTTCCTTCACGCCCGTACCGTAGAAACCGCTGTAGCACATCACCTTCGGCAACCATCCACTCTCGGGCATGGGGAAGAAGTGGAGGGCGTTGCGGAAGTTGGTGGCAGCCATCTGACAGCGGTCTACGTTGTCGCCGTCGCACTTGTTGATGACGATGCCGTCGGAGATTTCCATGATGCCGCGCTTGATGCCCTGCAGCTCGTCGCCGGTGCCGGCCACCTGGATGAGCAGGAAGAAATCGACCATGGAGTGGCAGGCCGTCTCAGACTGCCCTACCCCAACCGTCTCGACAAAGATTTTGTCGAAGCCGGCAGCCTCGCACAGGATGATGGTCTCACGCGTCTTACGGGCAACGCCTCCCAAGGACCCCGCCGACGGACTGGGACGGATGAACGACGCCGGATGCTGAGCCAGCTTCTCCATGCGCGTCTTGTCGCCGAGGATGCTGCCCTTGGTGCGCTCTGAGCTGGGGTCGATAGCCAGAACGGCCAGCTTGCCGCCATGCTCCTTCAGTACGTGCATGCCAAACTCGTCGATGCTGGTCGACTTGCCGGCACCGGGCACGCCGCTGATGCCCACGCGGATGCTCCGCCCGCTATAGGGCAGACAACGGTTGATGACCTCCTGGGCCTTCTGCTGATGGTCGGGGTTGACGCTCTCAATGAGGGTGACGGCCTGGCTCAGTATGGTGACGTCGCCACGCACGATGCCCTCCACCATCTCGTCAACCGACAGTTCATGCCGACGAAAGCGGCCACGCTTCAGATAGGGGTTGATGATTGACTGCTGGCTCACACCGCTGTTCACCTGCAAACCGGCATATTCGGGACTGTTTTCGGGATGTTCCATAGAAAGAGTAAAGATTTAATGAGCATTAATGGTAATCACGACCTTCGACCGCTGAGGGTCGTTGGTAATGAGCAGCACGCGGGGTTGGGTGCGTACCTTCTTCAATTCGCTAGCAATGGCCGTTATCTTCAGCTTTGTCTGCTCACCAGGAGCCAGACGGCGCTTGCCAAGCTCGACCTTCAGACCGCTGGTAAACATCTGTAGCGACGTGAAGTCGAGACGCGACAGGCCAGTGTTGTACAAGGTGATTTCACCCGACTTTTTATCCTTGCCTCCAAAGGTCAGATTCAATGTTGTGTCTGACAACGTCAGCTGTGGTGCTTTTTCCATAGGCGTCACCGGTGGCAGCAAGACCACGGAAACACCCATTTCTGTCTCGCTCTTTACCTTCTCGCCCAGTTGCTGGGCCAGATAGACCTTTGTCTGCGTCAGACCATAGTTATGGATCTTATCTGAATGTAAAGTGAAGAGTATCTTTCCGCTTTGTCCGGGCGAGAGGTGCTCAGGCGACACCTTGGCCGAAAGGTAGGACGGCAGGTGCAGCACGTTAGGCTGCATCTTCTTGGTGCCGTTGTTCATAATCAGCATCTCAAATGTACGCTCCTCACCCTTATTCACATTGTCGAACTCCAGTTCGTTTGCCGTACTGAGCAGGTTATGGAAGTCGTGGGGATAGGTGCCGCTGTAGTCCTTCAACTCTGCCAGCACGATGCCTGTCATGGTGAGATAGACGGGTTCCTTAGAGCCGTTCGACAAGACGGTGGCTTGCTTATTGAAGTGGCCCAGCTGACGCGCATCGTAGGTCATACTGATGGTGAACTTATCGCCCACGCCAATCTCGCCGCAAGGGTATTCAATCTTGGTACAGTAGCAGTCGGGCTTCACATCCAGGATGAGCAGTTTGCGCAGGCCCTTGTTGCGCATTTCGAAAGTGGCGGTGACGGGCATTTCATAGCCCGTGCGCCCTACATCAATGGTTGTATTCGCCACCGACAGGCGCTGCGCCTGTATCTGTAAAGGTAAAAAGGCAAAAAGGCAAAAAGGCAGAACCCTCTTCCCTATACCTATCACCTTATTTATTATATATTCCATTCTTTCTGACTTTCTTACCTTTTTACTTTTTTACTTTTTCACCTTGACACTCACGGAGTGTGTCGTGCCACGATACTCCGGCGCGTATGCACATTGCACGGTACAAGTGCCCGTCTCGTACTGTCCGGCACGGTCGATGTAGTATTCGGTCTCAATGACGCGCTTGCCCTTGGGCAGACGGTCGAAGTAATAGTTCGTAACATTGTCGCGTGGCGTGACGTAGTAGCCGCCGCGCCAGCTGTAGCCACTCAGCTGACTGACAGGCTCCATACAGGCGGCACGCTTGTCCTGCAGCTGCACAAAGTCGAGGTCGCGCTCGCTCTGGATGGTCAGACGCAACTTGATGCGCTCACCCACCTTGGCCGTCAGCAACGGCTGCCCGTCAGCCGTCAGCAGCTCGCGCCTGACGCTGATGCCGCTGGTCTGATCCTTGATGTCGCTGGTGGTCTGCATGAACTGGGCGTAGACGGCTCCCCACGACGTACCTTCGCTGCTCTTCTCAGCGGCGAAGGTCTTCTCGCCTGCGTAGGGCTTGGCGGTCTTCACATAGCCGATGCCGGCGGTGGCCGACGGGGCATCAATGGCCTGGCCGTCGAGATACAGCTGAGCCCTGGGGCCCATAAGGCTTATAGGCCTCATAGGCCCCATAAGCCCCATTGGCCCCATAAAAGCATAAACAGCATCGACGCTGTTCAGCGGCGTGTCCCAGGCCTGGGTGCGCTTCTCCTGCAACAGCCAGCGGCGCATCTCGTCGAGGGTCTGCTGATCGTTGGGGGTCAGGCGCAGGATGGCCTCGATGGCGGCCACCTGGGTGGGTATGCGGTAGTCGCGCCACGAATAGCCGGCACGCGGGGTGTCATAGTAGCGGCCCATCTCCTCTTTGTAGACGGTGAACTCCTTCAAACTCTTGATGTAGGTGGGCGAGTTGAGGATGATGGCCGACAGAGCCTTCTGGTAGATGGTTTGGTTCTTGGTTTCCTTCTTCAGTAGGTTGACAAGATAGCGGTTAGCCTCCTGCACGTTCTTGGGCAACTGGCGTCCGTCGAGGGTGCAGATATAGAGCCACTGCAGGGCGTTGTTGCCGGGGAAGTAGGGCTTGTGGCCTTTCTTCTCGTCGCGTTTCATCTTCTGAACCAGCTCCACCATCTCCTGACCCAGGAACTGGATGGCCTTGGTGAGCATCTGCCTGGTCTGCTGCTGCTCGCCCACCATGGTGTTCTGGCGCACCATCATCTCCGTCACGGCGATGGTCATGTAGACCGAACCGGGCATCTCAGGCCACCAGCTCCAGGAGCCGTCGCCACGCTGCAGCTTGCCGAGTTTGTCGAGAGCCGACTGCAGGCGCTGCTGCATCAGGTTCTCGTCAAAGAAGTCGGCCAGGCGCTCACGCTGCTCCTGCTCCCTGTCGGCATCGGCCACCCACGGGGTCTCGCTGAGCACCAGGTCCTTCAGTTCCTGGTTCTTCTGCAACTGGCTGTTCAGGGAGGTTCCCCCTCCCGTTTCCCGCTTCCACTGCTCAAACACCGTCTTGGCCTGCGGCACCTGGTCGATGATATGCTTGCCAATGGTGTTGGCATAGAGCGACGCGGCCTGACAGATGGCGCAGTCGTCGTAGGGATGGCCCACGGCGGGCAGGGCCTGGATCATCAGCCACGCGGGGTTGTTGGTGTATTCGATGGTAAGTGTAGAGTGTAGAGTGTAGAGTGTAGAGTTCTTGCCTTGCAAGCGTCCTTCGGCCGAGCGTGTTTCCGTCTTGGGGAACAATGTCGTCAGGTCAATGGTCTTCGTGCCCGGCTCATTCTGCGTGAACGGCACGGTGACGGTGACGCGCTCCCGGTTAGGCAGAATGGGCAGGTAATGCTGCTCGCCATCGCTGAAACCATCGCCGGCGGCACTCACCTTGGCAATGAGCAGCGACGGGTAGTCGGCTGTAACTCTGACCGTGAACGTTACACTCGCGGTCTGGCCAGCCTCCACGGCGAACGGCGTATGTGTGGTATAGACGGTCTTTTCGGTCTCGGGGTCAATGAGTGTCAGCCAGGCCTTGCCGCTGAGGCTGCGATCACAGGTGTTGATGATACGGGCCGAGATGGTGACCTGGTCGCCTTCGCGCACGAAGCGCGGCATGTTGGGCTGCACCATCAGGTCTTTCTTGGCCACGGTCTCACCCGTCAGCAGTCCGTGGCAGAGGTCAGCGGTATGAGCCAGACCCATGAAGCGCCACGTGGTCAGACTCTCGGGCAGGGTGAAATTCAGCGTCACCATGCCTGTGGAGTCAGTCTGCAGCTGCGGGTAGAAGAAGGCGGTCTCCTGCAGGTTCTCGCGCAGTGGTATGTCGGGCTGCTGGTCGTCGGCAGCGTTACCGGCAGCGACTGAGTCCGCTCCAACATCGAACGAGCCAATGGCCTGGTCGCCGGCGACGGCTTTCTGTGAGGTTGCAAAGACCTCAACATGCTCTGCGGCCATGGGGGCTGCTGCACTCTCCTCAACGCAGTCAAAGACCGCCGTACTGTTTTTGGCCACGGCCCCGGTACGTGCCATGCGGAGCATGCGCCGCTGGCCGTCCCAGTAATGGGGGAAGAGGTTATCGTCAAAGTGTGTCAAACTGATTGACCCGACGTCCAGCAGGTTCAGCTTCTTCTGGCCCGTGAGCGACTCACCGCCCCAGCTGCCGTAACGCCAGTTGACGCTGGGCATCATGACATTGCGATAGGGCGAGAACGACCAGCTGTGGCGTGCTATCTGGTCGAGACTCTTGTCGTAGAGGGTTGCCATCAGCAGGGCGTCGGCAGGCGTTCCGTCGGGGGTCTTCACCGTCAGGCGCCACTCCTCCTGCTGGCCGGGTGTCAGGCGGTCGCGGAAGGTCTGCCACTCCAGCTTCAGCCGTTTGTCGGGCAGCGGACGCATCACCTTGGCCGTATAGGTATGGGTTTTGCCTTGCTTCACCCAGGCGTAGGTCATCACCAGACCGTTACCATACTCCTCCTTGTAGGTGAACTTGCGGTTGATAAGCTCGTTGCTGCGGTCAACGGCACCGCTCTCAATCACGCGGTCGTCGCTGAAGATGGTGTAGACAATATGGACATCCTTGGCCGACGACCCCACCTGAACGGTGACCGGCGTGCCGTCGTTGGGGAACTGCGCTGCCGACTGGTAGAACCAGCCGTCGGTCTCAGTAGCCGGGTGTTTGTCGTCGAGCGAGAAGACCACGAACGACTCCTTCACGGTGTCCTCGGCACAGACGGCCTCCAGGGTGTGGCTACCGCTCGACAGCTTGGGCAGCGCCAGGGGGCAATTGGTCTTTGCCGACAGCCACTTCCGCGCGTCGATACGGTACTGGGCCGTGGCATCAATGGGGTTGCCGGCGGCATTGCGCAACTGGAACGTCACCTTGCCGCCCTCGTCGGCACGCACCATATCAGGCACGTCGACGCTGAAGGCGGTCTTACGGTTGCCCAGCGGCAGCGACGTCACGCCCTGATGGGTCTCGCCAGCCTGGTCGGTGACATCGGCTGTACAGACGAAACTATAGAACGCCGGAGATTCGGTCTTGGGCAGCACCATAGGCATGGCGACGGTGAACTTGCCGTCGCTGCCGGTCACAGCCTCGCCTTCGGCTACCTTCTCCTCGTCAACATCGGCCCACCACCAGATGGAAGCGCGGCGCTCTACCCTGTACTTCACCTTGGCATCCTGAACGGGCACGCCGGCATAGGAGCGGGCAGTGCCGCTGACGGTGACGGTGTCGCCGTCCTTGTAGTCGGCTGTCACCTTGTCGAACGTCACCTCAAACGTCGGACGCTTGTACTCCTCGACGCGGATGTTACGGCTGCTGTTGGCGGCCTGCACGGTGAACTGTCCCGTCAGACCGTTAGAGGGCAGCGTGAAGTCGGCGGAACACGTACCGAAGCGGTCGGTACGGAGCGTCTGCTCCGACACCACCTTGCCATTGGCATCGTGCAGTGTCAGCGTCATCTTCTTATCATTCAGGGCCTTTTGTTCAAAGCCGTTCTCCACCTCATAGACGATGGCGGACACGCGGACGGTCTGCCCCGGACGGTAGACGGCACGGTCGGTAAACAGATGGGTACGCTCCACGCGCCGATGGCTGTCGTTATAGTAGTAGGTGCCATAGCTGCTCATCGGCAGGCAGGCCCTGTCGCCGGCGGTATAGGTATAGATCTGTGTCGGACGCTCTTTCGCATATCGGTGAACGGCCTCACCCTTGGCATCGGTGGTCAGCGTAGCTAACTTCTGGCCGCGCTCTCCCCGGTAGTCGCGCAACTCGATGGTCGCTCCTTTGACAGGCTGCCCCTCAATGGCATCGACCACCACGTAGCGCTGGCGGTTGTCGGGCAGGGGCACCACCAGCGTACGCACGTTGCTGACGAAGTAGAGCTGGCGCGACACCTCGGTGGTAGGCTTGCTCTCCATCTCAAGCATATAGACGCCGACGGGCAGGCCCGGCAACGTGATGCTGTCACCAAAGGTCTCGTAACTGGGCTTGCCGCTGTAGGTGCGTGTCACCCGCAGTTCGGGCAGCTCCGTAGCCAGAGACTTCAGCTTCTTGTAGTCTTTCTCGTCGCTGGGACTCAGGTTGGTGTTGCCGTCGACCTTCACGCGGTAGACGCGCAGGGTCAGCCCGTTGAGGTTCTTGATATTGAGGATGTCGAGCTTCTGCTGCTCGTCGGGCATGGCCAGTTTCTTATAGAGCGAGGCATAGAACCGCGGTCGGGTGAGTTCCTGCTGGGCATTGCGCAACTGGCTCATCCGCTCGTAGCCGCCCCAACGCTGCTGAGCCTCCTGCAGGTAGTTCCACAGGGTTTCTTCCCTCTGTTCGCGGACGTACCAATTCACATAGTCTTCCAGACAGTCGTAACGCTCAATGGCCACCTCACCACACTCCGGGAGGTCGCCGTATAGGGCTGTCAGCGAGTCGAGCTGGGCAAGATAGGCTTCACGTCCGGCTTTGCTGAATTGTTTCCCTTGTTTGGCAAGCTCCAGGGCGGTCATCATCGAGGCCACGCGGTTGCCTACCTTATTATAATAGGTGTTCAGCGCTCCGAAGTCCTTCAGTTCGTAGCCCACCACACTCAGCAGGTCGTCGCCAAACCAGCGGCTGTCGCGGCCCTCAACGGTCAGCGGCTTATAGGCCGTGGCCTGAACGGCAGCCAGACGCTCGCAGGTCTCGGCATCGAGAGTCACCGTCAGACCGTCGGGCTTCTCCAACTTGCTGTTCTCCTTATAAATCTTATTCAGCACAACGGCATAGACCGTGGCCAGCGCCTTGTCCTTTGCCTGATGCCGGCGCTGCTCCATCCGCTCTACGGCTGGCTGCAGCGAGTCGGGGGCTATGGAGCACATCACCTTGCTGGCTCTCAGCTCGGCGGCCATCAACTGACCGTACTGCCCATCTTTCTGGGCCTTCGCCACTATCTTCATCAGCACGTCATACTCTGTGCGCGGCAGGTCTTTATTCCCCGCCGCGTCAGCCTGCTTCCACAGTTCAGTATATGTCTGTCCTTCCACCATCATGCTCAACAAAGCAAAAAACACAGTTAGCACTACATTCTTCATTCTACTTGTCATTTAAGCAACATTATCTGCAAAGGTAGCAATTTTTCCCGACACTACCCGACTACAGCGTTTTAAAATATGAAACTTTAACGATTTGCCGACAAAACGTCACACAGAACTGCCGTTTTGTCGGTTTCCGCTGGTTCGGCACGCTGTTTGTGGCTCACAAAGCAGATAACAATTTAAACTATAGGAGGAAAAAACATGACATTAGACAAGTTTACCATTAAAGCCCAAGAGGCGGTTCAGCAGGCTGTGAACTCAGCCCAGCTGAACGGACAGCAGGCCATTGAGCCTGTACACATACTGAAGGGTGTGCTGGAGAAGGCACGCGACGTGACCAACTTCGTATTCCAGAAGCTGGGCGTGAACGGCCAGCAGATTGAGATGCTCGCAGAGCAGGAAATCAAGCACCTGCCACGAGTGCAGGGTGCCGGACAGCCGTATCTCTCGAACGAGTCAAACCAGGTACTGGTCAAGGCAACAGACCTGTCGCAGAAGATGGGCGATGAGTTCGTTTCTGTGGAGCCGCTGCTGCTGGCACTGCTTACCGTCAGCTCTACAGCCGCACGCATCATGAAGGATGCCGGCTGCACGGAGAAGGAGATGCAGAAGGCCATCCAGGAACTGCGCCAAGGACAGAAGGTGCAGTCGCAGAGTGCCGACGACAACTACCAGTCGCTGGAGAAGTATGCCAAGAACCTCGTTGACCTGGCCCGTCAGGGGAAGCTCGACCCCGTCATCGGACGCGACGACGAGATTCGCCGACTGCTGCAGATCCTGAGCCGTCGTACGAAGAACAACCCTATACTGATAGGCGAGCCGGGAACGGGTAAGACGGCTATCGTTGAGGGGCTGGCAGGCCGTATTGTCCGTGGCGACGTGCCCGAGAACCTGAAGGACAAGCAGCTATACTCATTGGATATGGGTGCGCTGGTGGCAGGAGCCAAGTACAAGGGTGAGTTTGAAGAGCGTCTGAAGAGTGTAATCAACGAGGTGACAAAGGCCGAGGGACGTATCATCCTCTTCATCGACGAGATTCACACGCTGGTGGGTGCCGGCGGCGGCGAAGGGGCTATGGATGCTGCCAACATCCTGAAGCCGGCACTGGCACGTGGCGAACTGCGGGCCATTGGTGCCACCACGCTGAACGAGTACCAGAAATACTTTGAGAAGGACAAGGCTCTGGAGCGACGCTTCCAGACGGTGATGGTCGACGAGCCCGACGAACTGAGCGCCATCAGCATCCTGCGTGGTCTGAAGGAGCGCTATGAGAACCACCACAAGGTGCGTATACAGGACGATGCCTGTATTGCCGCCGTCCAACTGTCGGAGCGCTATATCAGCGAGCGGTTCCTGCCCGACAAGGCCATCGACCTGATGGACGAGGCTGCCGCCAAACTGCGTATGGAACGTGACTCCGTGCCTGAAGAGCTTGACGAGATTACCCGCCGACTGGCTCAGTTGGAGATTGAGCGTGAGGCCATCAAACGGGAGGGCGATGAGCCAAAGATTGCGCAACTTGACAAGGAGATTGCTGAGCTGAAAGAGCAGGAGACGCAGTTCCGCGCTAAGTGGGAGGGCGAGCGCCAGCTTATCAACAAAATCCAGCAGGACAAGCAGGAGATGGAGACCCTCAGGCTGGAGGCTGAACGTGCCGAGCGTGAGGGCGACTACGGCCGCGTAGCCGAGATACGCTATTCGAAACTGAAGGCACTTGAGGACGACATCAAGCAGATTCAGGCGCAGCTGGCCAATACTCAGGGCGGCAACTCACTGGTTCGCGAGGAGGTCACCGCCGACGACATCGCCGAGGTCGTATCCCGCTGGACGGGCATACCCGTCACCCGTATGCTGCAGAGCGAGCGCGAGAAACTGTTACACCTGGAGGAGGAACTGCACCGACGCGTTATCGGACAGGATGAGGCTATCACAGCCGTCTCTGACGCCGTGCGCCGCAGCCGTGCCGGACTGCAAGACCCGAAACGGCCCATCGCCTCGTTCATCTTCCTCGGTACTACGGGTGTCGGAAAAACCGAACTGGCAAAGACACTGGCAGAATACCTCTTTAATGATGAGACGATGATGACACGTATCGATATGTCGGAATATCAGGAGAAGCACACCGTTAGCCGACTCATAGGTGCCCCTCCGGGCTACGTAGGTTATGACGAGGGTGGACAACTGACGGAGGCCGTTCGCCGCAAACCTTACTCGGTGGTGCTCTTCGACGAGATTGAGAAGGCTCATCCTGACGTGTTCAACATCCTGCTGCAGGTGCTGGACGATGGGCGGCTGACTGACAACAAGGGACGTACGGCGAACTTCAAGAACACCATCATCATCATGACCTCGAACGCTACCCGCGAACAACTGCGCATGACGATGAGACCGGAGTTCCTGAACCGTATCGACGAGATCATTACCTTCCAGCCGCTGACACGCGAGCAGATTGCCGACGTGGTGCGTCTGCAGATTCGTAAGGTGCAGGAAATGCTGGAGCCGCAGGGCTTCAAGCTTGAGGTCACGCCACAAGCCATCAACTATCTGGCACAGGAGGGTTACGACCCGGAGTTCGGTGCACGACCCGTGAAAAGGGCTATCCAGCAACTGGTGCTCAACGACCTGTCGAAGAAACTTCTGGCTGGCGAGGTCAACCGCGATAAACCGATTATCGTAGATGAGTTCGGCGACGGTCTGGTCTTCAGAAACTAAAGACATCAGAAACAAAAAAGGAACGGACAGCCGTTCCTTTTTTTGTATTCAAATACCACGTTGAGTCATCAAATCAGCGGCATACCCAGTGCCTTGCACTCCTGTCGCATGGCCTCAGGCCAGATGGAGGCCTGAATCTCACCGATGTGCGCCTTATGCAACAGCACCATGCACAGACGGCTCTGTCCAATGCCGCCGCCAATGCTAAGTGGTAGCTTGTCCTGCAACAGCTGCTGGTGGAAATAGAGCTGCTGGCGCTCTTCCTGATGTTCCAGTTTCAGCTGCCGAAGCAGCGACTCCTTGTCTACACGGATACCCATCGATGACAGTTCGAACGAGCGGCCCAGCACAGGATACCAAATCAGGATGTCACCGTTTAACCCCTCGCGGCCATCCTCAGCCACCGTCGACCAGTCATCATAGTCTGGCGCACGTCCATCATGCTTCTCTCCATTGGACAACTTGCCGCCGATACCGATGATAAACACAGCTCCGTAAGCCTCACAGATGGCATCCTCGCGCTCTTTCGGCGACTTGTCAGGATACATCTTCAACAGTTCCTCAGCATGTATGAACTTGATTTTCTCCGGCAGGAACGGCTTCAACTGTGGATAAGTCTCACATGTCAAGTACTCCGTACGCCGAATGGCAGCATAGATACGCTCCACAACATCCTTCAGGAAACTCAGCGTGCGGTCCTCCTTGTTGATGACTGCCTCCCAGTCCCACTGATCAACATACAGCGAGTGCAGGTTGTCCAGCTCCTCGTCAGCGCGAATGGCATTCATATCCGTATAGATACCGTGCCCCGGCTCTATCTGGTACTCTGCCAGCGACAGCCGCTTCCACTTGGCCAGCGAGTGTACCACCTCAGCCCGGGCATCGCCCAGGTCCTTGATAGGGAACGTCACGGCACGCTCCACACCGTTCAAGTCGTCGTTAATACCCAGTCCCTGAAGCACAAATAACGGAGCTGTCACACGGCGCAACCGCAGTTCCGTCGACAGGTTCTGCTGGAAGAACTCCTTAATGAGTTTAATACCTTGTTCCGTCTGCTTGGTGTCCAGCAGACGTTCATAGTTTATGGGTTTGATTAGTTTGCTCATAGCGTCAATCGTTTCAAATTTGCGTGCAAAGGTAACTATAAAATATTAAAATGCAAGTAGAAATAAGAAATATTTTCGCAAAATGACACAAATGCTTGATTTTTGCTAACTATTTGCGCTCTTCTGCCTATCAGTTAAGAAATCATAATTCTCAATTCCCAATTCTCAATTCTCAATTAATATTCGTACCTTTGTCGCCGATTTTACCACTATCGGTCCCGTAGCTTAGCTGAATAGAGCGTCAGATTCCGGTTCTGAAGGTCTTGGGTTTGAATCCCAACGGGATCACTTTAGAAAATCCGCAAGATTCTGAATATCAGTTTCTTGTGGATTTTTCTATTTACGCAATGCACCACATTTGCACCACCAAATAAGGCCCACTAATCAACAATTTTAATGTCTAATAGCACTTCCCAATAGCCATTTTTATCTTCACCAACACGTCTAATGACACCTTTTTCCTTTAATACTGCAATATTACGTCTAATAGTAGTCCTGTCCACTCCGATGATTTTAGCTAAATCCTCATAAGTAGCTCTATTATCCTTCAATAAAACTTTTATAATGGCTAATTGAGTCTTATTCAGTTTTACAGATGCATTTGCAGGGGGCATTTACAGGGGCCGATTCCCGCTCTACAAGAGCAGTCGCCAAATCTCTATTTATCTCTTTGAAATTGTTTTTTGCTTTTATGCTAATTATATTCATAACTTATTGATTATTAACGCTTTATATTCTTAAATCTGCTGAAAAATTCGTACCTTTATAGCTGAATTCCAAGCAGTTATGCAGGTCACGAATAATCCAGCAGATATAGTAACAGACAAAGAAATGGAGTACCTCAGAGACGCGAACGAAAGGCAGACAAGACAGTTCGCTGCCATCATAGCAGAAAGGAACGGCAGACATGGCGTGAGCCTTGTTTGGAGATTAAGACAGAAGCTAATACCCCTGAAAGTAACATTTCAGGGTTGGTCAGGGCTGTTAAAGAGCAAACTCGCCCCGTATTTATGGGCATTTCCGCCAATTGGTTTGATGTACCATTCCAATAAAACGAGAAAGTGCCCAAGAAAACAAAAATAAACGGAAAAGATGGCAGGCTTTTGCCAAGAATTTAGTAACTTTGCACTAAAATAATGAGCATATGAAGTATTCTGAATTTGAAGATATTATCTCACAACAACGCATGCGCAAGTACTTGCTTGCATGTAATAACGACAGCAAAAAAGCGATGACTTTATATCGCTATAATCTTAAGTTGTCCCAAGAAATGTTCACGTTAATCAGTTGCTTTGAAGTCGCATTGCGAAACAAGATTGATAAGCAATTGACTGCCAATCTTGGTAACGATTGGTTACGTGATGCGGTTATTCCTAATGGAAGACTTTATTATGATCTTCGAGTAGAAAAGACCCGAAAAATCATAGAAAAGGCTTACAATGAGCTGATGAGAAGCAACGCTTACAGTCATTCAAAACTGCTTTCTGAAATGGAGTTCGGTGTCTGGAAATACATGTTTTCCAACGTTGTCTATGCTCTCATGGGACAATCGTTGCTGCATATATTCCCCAACAAGCCTACCTCTACTCGACAGCATCGATATGACAACTCCTATATATTCCAGGAACTTGATTACATCAACAAGTTACGCAATCATATCGCTCATCATGAGCCTATTTGTTTCAGCCGACCAAATGCTGCTATTGACACATCCTATGCTCTAAACCAGTATGCTCGCATGATGCGACTTTTCAATTGGATGGGTATAGATGGGGCTTCATTAATGTTTGGACTTGACCATGTAGGCAGCGCATGCAGCAAAATAATGTGCTTATAATCGATTTTCGAAAAATAATTGCTTAAATATTTGGAATATTCAGAAATTATTCCTATCTTTGCAACGTTGATTCCCGGCAGCCTCTGATTTATCAAGCTGTCGGGTCTGTTTTTTATATATCCCAGCGAGTATTTTTATGCAAAACTTACGGAGGGTTTCAACATCCTCCGTAGATTCTTACACGTTTTGCTATCATTTTGCCCTAATTCCTTGGATAGTTCAGAATTATTTCATACCTTTGCGCTGTTCAGGCCTTCCCCTTACTTTTTTGCGCATAACATTCGTCATTCACAAATAAATTTTGTACCTTTGCATCCAAATATATTGTCTATGTTCAGCAGAGAGTTAAATAATGCCAACACAGTGAAAAGAATGGCCGATTTTCTTGGTCATCACCTCCGTATAATGAAGAAGATTATCCTGATACTCGCGGCCATGCTGACGTTCCTGTAGCTATTATGACCTCATCGACGGGCAGTGGGTAGAAGAGGAGACTGTATTATCCGAATACTTTGCCGACGGACCCTTGTTCTGCTTCCGATGGCAGAAACCAGGAAAGGAATTGCGACGCGAGAACTGGGAAATTATCTCCTGCGAGAACGGCAAGATGGTCAATAAAGCTTTTCTTAGGCACGCCGACGGCACCACCTACACCATCACCGCCCACCTGACGCGGGTGGAAAAAGAATAAAAAAACATATTGAGCAATGATTACATTTATTCTGAGCCTTGCGGCTCTTGTCTTAGGTTACATCTTC
>CAMYZO010000027.1 GCA_947303855.1 uncultured Prevotellaceae bacterium | reverse complement strand
GGTGCAAAAGTAAGCAAAACCCCTGACGCCTGCAATTTCCTTTCACCTATTTAAACCTATTTGCAAAATTTTAGGGAAAACTTTCAGCAAGATGGAAAAACCCTTTGGTAGTTTCCGGCGGATTCATTAACTTTGCAAACGATAACCTGTCCGCTATCAGGCGGACAGACGGCATAACGAAGGGAAACATCAGAAAGATGGCAGAGCAGGAGCAGTGGCAATGGCAGGAGCCGGGCAGAGCCTGGAAGGGGGCAGGATTGTATCATGCCACCCTGACGGTGACCGACCGACAGCCCGTGCTGGGCAGGCTCATCATACCGGAAGAGAATCCTGCGCAGGCCACGGTGGTGCGTACCGCTCTGGGCGATGCGCTGGTAGACTGCCTGATGAGCATACCGGGCCATCACCCGGAGGTGCAGGTGCTGCATTTCTGCCTCATGCCCGACCACCTGCATGCTGTGCTGTATGTGCGCCGCACCATGCCCAAGGGCATCATGGCGACGGTGAGAGGCTTCTGGCAGGCCGCCAAGAAGCTGGGGCGCGCCTGCTCATTGCCCGCCCCTTCTTTCATTACCCCGAATGCCATTCGGGAGAAACTCAAAGAAGAGAGCCGCCGCTTAGAGGACACAGCCGCCGCCCTGCGCGGCCAGATAGGCGACGAGGCCTATTACCGGCTGGAGCCGCTTTTCAGGGAGATGCCCTTCATCCGCCCGATGGCCCGCTACTCGCAGCTTCAAACCACGATTCGCTATATCGACATGAACCCGCAGCGGCTGGCTACCAAGCGCCTCAGGCCCGGCTTCTTCCGCGTACAGAAGGATGTGGTGATTGGCGGGCGCTCGTATGACGGCGTAGGGAACATAGCGCTCCTGATGGCGGATGCCTACGCCCCGGTACATGTCAGGCATACGATGGTGGAGAAGGCCAGGCATGGTGACAATCAGGAGCTGCGCAACTACAAGAACGGCTGTGTGCTGAAGGCGCGCAAAGCGGTGATGATGGTATCGCCCTTCATCTCGCCCGATGAGAAACAGGTGATGCAGGTGCTGCTGCAGGAACAGCACCCTTTCATTCTCCTGACGGATAATGGCTTCCGCGACTACTACAAGCCTGCCGACAACCTCTTCGATGCGTGTGCTGCCGGGCGGCTGCTCATTCTGAGTCCCTGGCCCTACGATGGCGGTAAGCGGCATATCAGCCGGGCCGACTGCGTGGCCCTGAACGGAATGGCTGAAGAAATATGCCATGAGCTGAACAGTACAAGAACGGAAATTCCACAGCAATGACTAACCGACAACAAATAACAAAGAACACATGAAACAGACAACTGCTATTTATACGCTCACATCCGAGCTTCACGACGAGAAGGCGGTGGGGGCCGTCACCCAGGCATTCCTGGCGAGCCTTGGCATGGAATATGAACTGAAAGGCAATGACTACAGCGACTACGGCAGTCACGGCCTGAACCTCATCTATGTCCGCACAGGGGGCACGGAGGGCATCTTCCGCCGGCTGCTGCCTGAACTGCAGGCCAAGAGCCGTCGGCCGTTCTACCTGCTCACGTCGGGCAAGAGCAATTCGCTCGCCGCCTCGATGGAGATTCTGTCGTACCTGCGTCAGCACAACATCGGCGGCGAGATTATCCACGGCAGCAGCGACTATATAGCCCACCGCATCCATGTGCTGAAAAAGGCGGAGGAGGCCAGACAGACCCTCTGCGGCACACGGCTCGGCATCATCGGCAAGCCCTCCGACTGGCTCATCGCCAGCGATGCCGACAAGGCGAGGGTGAAGGATGTGCTGGGCATAGAACTGGTGGATATCCCCATGCAGGAACTGCTCGACGAGATAACGGACAGCGAGAAAATCTACGAAGCACTGACGGCCATCATGGCCCGGCACCGCTTGCAGGGCTTCACCCTGCGCTGCTTCGACCTGCTGACAACGATTAGGAACACGGGCTGCATGGCACTGGCCCGACTGAATGCCGACGGCTACGTGGCAGGCTGCGAAGGCGACGTGCCCGCCATGCTCTCGATGATGGTGGTGCGCTCGCTGCTGGGTGTCTCCGGCTTCCAGGCCAACCCCGCCAGCATCGACCCTGAGACGGGCGAGATGGTCTTTGCCCACTGCACCATTCCCCTCAACATGGTGGAGCGCTATGAACTGGACACCCACTTCGAGTCAGGCATCGGCGTGGGCATCCGCGGCTACATGAAGGAGGGACCTGTCACCATCTTCAAGATGGCGGGCGACCTCTCTCGCCACTTCATTGCCGAAGGCACCCTGCTGCGCAACGAGGCCAAGCCCGACCTCTGCCGCACGCAGCAGGTGATACGCCTCGACGACAGGACGCTCACCACCCGCTATTTCCTGACCTGTCCCATCGGCAACCACCACATCGTCATGCCCGGCCACTGCCAGGAAATCATTGAAGAGTTGCTTAACAAATAACACACAGCCCACACTATGAATCATCTCATGACAAAACTCTCTCATTCCCATAAACTGCTGCTGGCAGCCCTCCTCACCCTGTCTGTCAGCGCATACTGCCAGCAGCCGCTAAGCACCTATGACCAAAACAAGCCCATAGGATGGGGCGCCCAGCCTGGCTTTGAGGTGACCGGCGGTGAAGGCGGCGAAGAGGTGGTAGTGAACACAGAAGACGAACTCGACGCTGCCATCAACAAGAAAGGGGCCTCGGGCGAGCGCGACGTGCCGATGATTATCTATGTCAAAGGACAGGTGGAGTTCAAGAAGATGCACACATGGCACGTGAAGAACAAAACCATCCTCGGACTGCCCGGCTCGCGCATCTTCAGCAACGACCGCACGAAGAAGAATAGCGGCATCATGAAATTCTCAAGCGGCAGCGGTGCCGACTCTGAGAACATCATCCTCCGCAACCTGACCATCCAGGGGGCCGGCGCCTACGATGTCGACGGCGACGACGCGCTGCTCTTCCAGGGCGTCAGGCGCATCTGGGTAGACCACTGCACCATCGGCGACGGCGTTGACAGCAGCTTCGACTGCAACCACGAGTCAGACTATATCTGCGTCAGCTGGTGCCGCTTCGTCTACAGAATTGCACCTCAGGAAGGGGGCAGTGGCGGGGCCGACGACCACCGCTTCTGCAACACATGGGGCTCCAGCGACAAGGCTACCGAGAGTGAAGGTCACCTGAACACCACCTTTGCCAACTGCTGGTGGGACGAGGGCTGCATGGAGCGCTGTCCGCGGGTACGCTTCGGCAAGGTACACATCGTGAACTGCTACTATACCAACACCGGCTGCCACTACAGCATAGGCTACGGCTACAAGTCGAACATCTTTGCCGAGAACTGCTGGTTCGGCGATGGCGTCACAGCCACCAAGGACTATACAGACCCCAAGAAGGGCTACGCCGACTATAACCTGCAGCTCACCGGCTGTCACAGACAGGACGACTTGAAACAGCAGTCGGGCATCATCGACTACTTCGTGCCCAGCCAGTATTACACCTACGCTGCCTTCGACGCCAGTCTGGTGCCGTCGGTCGTAGGCAACCAGCAGACGGGGGCCGGTGCCACGCTCATGGTAGAAGTGGGCAAGGGTGTGACAGGCTATGCCAACGCCCCTACCGCCATAGCCGTTGCACCGTCCGATGCCGCCGCCCGCTCGCCTCATTTCTTCTCGCCGTCAGGCGTCCGGCTGCCATCGCCACGCCGAGGCCTGACCATCGTCCGCCAGACGATGACCGACGGCGGCATTGAGACGGTGATAATCCGGAAATAATTTTTTGAAAGAGCAGAAACATACTGTCATCTGTCATATTTCTAGGTTATAATTTTGGCTTCCAGAAGGTTAAGCCGAAATCATACTGTCATATACTGTCATGTCGCCGATGGCGAGGGTGAGAGGCCTGCTTTTTTCCGTGAGAGGCTTGGATTTTCCCGTGAGAGGCTTGGATTTTTTCGCGAGAGGCCGGGATTTTCCGCGAGAAGTCGGGATTTCGGGCAAAGCATGACAGTATATGACAGTAAGAATCCTAATTTTTGCATACTAACCATCTGGTAATGAGCCGATTAACGTAAAACATGACAGATGACAGATGGCTATTCGCAGGGAGCTACTTGCAAATACGGCGAATTTGTTGTATCTTTGCACGCCGAAACATGAATAATCAACCTAAAATAATGACTATGAAAATCTCAGTATTCAAACGTAAGGGAAACAAGGAGACGCTGGTGAGGGAAGACCTGAAGGCGGTGGTGCGGCAGATGGCTGAAGGAGCCTATCTGGCCGAAGTGAGACAATTGCGCGAGGTGTGGCACCTGATGCATGCCAAGAAGACGGACGACGGACAGTTCGTCTCTGACGTCGACTTCAAGATGACGCTGCCCAGGCTGTGCTTCGCGGCTGAGCTGGTGAAGCAGAAGGAGCAGCAGACGGTGAAGACCTACAACGGTCTGCTGGTGCTTGAGGCCAGCAACCTGTCGTCGTACGACGAGGCCATCGCCCTGCGCAACAAGGCCGCCCGTCTGCCCCAGACGCTGCTGGCGTTCCTCGGCGCATCGGGCCGCTCGGTGAAGGTGGTGTGCCGCGGCGAACGGCTGCCAGACAACGGCGGCGGCGTGCCACAGGACGAGGAGCAGGTGGAGCGCTTCCACAAACAGCTCTACCATACGGCACGCCAGGCTTACAGCGCCCAACTCGACCTGACGCTCGACGCCCTGAAGCCGCTGATAGCCAGGACGGTGTACATCAGTGCCGACCCTGACCTGAAATACCGTGAGCACGCTGTACCTTTCTATATAGACCTGACGGAGGGCGACCAGACGGCAGCCGGTGCATCGGAAAACGCCACGACGGCAGTGACAGCAGACAGGGCGGCGGCCAACGACTACCTGATGCCGGGCCGTACGGTGAAGCGCACATGGATACTCAACTACCAGTTTGTGCTGGCCGACGTGCTGGGACACTACTTCGAGCTGCCCGACGAGGAACGCGAGGCCGAGCTGGTGATGCGGGTGGCCCAGCACTGTCTGACGGAGGGCATCCCGCAGGAGATAGGCCTGAAGTTCACGCTGCTGCACCCCGTGCTGAACCACGACCGCCTGCTGGTGGAGACCACCTTCGCCAATGTCTATGCCGTGCAGGACATGGAGGACTGGGCCAGGCGCCACAAGGTGAAGCCGCTGAAGAGCGTGCCTGAGGACACGCTGCTGATGATGAAGACCGACATCTTCCTGCACACCCACTACGAGATGCGCAAGAACGTGATGACCGGCGTGGCACAATACCGACTGAACAACGGCGAGGACGACGACTTTGCCGACCTGGACGACGAGGCACGCAACGAGATGACGATGCGAGCCAAGGAACTGGGACTGAAGTCGTGGGACAGGGATATTGCACGCTTCATTGAGTCGCCCCGCATACAGAAGTACGACCCCGTGAACGACTGGCTTGACCATCTGCCGGCATGGGACGGAAAGGACCGCGTGGCCGCCCTGGCAGCAAGGGTGCCCAACAGCCAGCCCCACTGGCAGCTGTACCTCCACACATGGCTGCTCGGCATGGTGGCCCACTGGCAGGGCAAGCAGTCGCTGACGGGTAATGCCCTGGTGCCGCTGCTCATAGGCCGTCAGGGCTGCGGCAAGTCCAGCTTCTGCCGTATCCTGCTGCCCAAGGAGCTGCGCGACTACTACAACGACCGCATCAACTTCAAGAACGAGACCGACCTGAACCTCGGCCTCACCTCGTTTGCGCTCATCAACATCGACGAGTTCGACAAGACCACCGCCCGCCAGCAGGTGCTCCTGAAATACCTGCTGTCGACGGCCGACGTGAAGTTCCGGCCGCCCTACGGCAAGGCCTACAAGCAGTACCGCCGCTACGCCTCGTTCATAGGCACCACCAACCAACAGAAACCCCTCACCGACCCCACCGGCTCGCGCCGCTTCGTCTGTGTGGAGGTGACCGACGTCATCGACTTCGAGGACACCCTGGACCACCGCCAGCTCTACGCCCAGCTGAAGTAGGAGGTGGCCGAGGGACAGCAGTACTGGCTCAGCGACGATCAGATAAGCCGTCTGATAGAGGAGAACGAGCCTTTCCAGCGCATCGACTCGCTGGCCGAGATGGTGGCCGACATGTTCCGCAAGCCGGAGGGCAACGAGCCAGGCCACTGGTGGTCAACGGCCGAGGTCCTCGACCGCCTGCAGCGCAAATACGGCAAGGCAACACTGAAGAGTGCCAGTCCGGAGAAGATTGGCAACACCCTGAACCGCAACAACTTCAACTTCCAGAGCAAGCACACCATGGCCGGCACGAAATACCTCATGGTGGAGCGTGGGTGGCTGGCGGTAGGCGGCAGAGCCAAGAATCCGTAAGTTTTTCTGAGTTGTGCAATCTTTTTTCGCTCTTTTCCGCCTGTTTTTTACACAAAAACGAACAAAATTGCACTTTTTTTGCAGATTTTTGTAAAAAAATAAGGAGAATAGCGAAATTTTGTGTAATTTT
The DNA here is from genome assembly GCA_947303855.1 of uncultured Prevotellaceae bacterium. GTDB lineage: Bacteria > Bacteroidota > Bacteroidia > Bacteroidales > Bacteroidaceae > Prevotella. The sequence continues at coordinate 31,088 of CAMYZO010000027.1, read as the reverse complement.
GTCAGCGACTCTCATAGTCTTGCCCATCTCTTGGGAAGTGAACGTGTTTGCAAACCCATAATGTCAAGACTGTCCACGCCTGGCTAATGAATGTGAAGCCCACGAGGGCCTAATCATCAGAAGAGGGTAATTTCAAATAAGTCGTTAGACTTAGGAGAAAGGTGGTGGGTTAGAGGGTTACTATATATGGGAAGGCGTTACTTGACGCTTTGTTCTTGACTCATCGGAATCTGGCAGTTCCAAAACTTATAGTCAAACAACAAAGCAACAATGGCGTCCATGGGTATGATATATATGTAATAATGTATATTCATACAGGCGTGGGCTTCGGCGTTGCTCGTTTCGGACTATAAGGGCGATGCCAGAGCCTCGGTGAGCGGGATGAGCGACAGAACTGACTCTCACGCTTCTTTTGTATATAGAAGGCAACATAACTAAGAACCCTCTTGGCTGTGAGTCACCAAGGCATTATGAGTCATGATAGACTCCGCTTGTGAACGCATTTGGTATGTTGACCATCAAAGACATCCAAGAAAAAGAAGGTCTGATAGATAGGCACTACCGTCTGTTAGAAAAGATTGGTGGTGGTGGCTTTTCAGAAGTGTGGCTTGCCCAAGACGAAAAGTCAGGCATCCAAGTAGCTCTCAAAATATACATGGGAGCAGGATTCTTGAACGAAGAAGGGAAAGAAATGTTCCGAGACGAGTTCGTCAGGGTCAGCAAGCTAACACACGGAAATATTGTACGCATCAACCACTTTGACGACGAGATGCATATTCTTTTTCCATCCAGCATCAAAGAAGAGAAGTTTGATGTCCCTTATTTGGAATTGCCTTATTATGCGAAAGGCTCTGCTACGAAGTTCATCGGGAACATTGATGAGGATACCCTTTGGCGATTTGCAGGCCAAGTGGCTTCTGGTTTAGCATATATCCACCAACTCAAAAAAGACGGAAAGCCAAAACCTATCATCCATTCCGACATAAAGCCTGCTAATGTACTGATTGGTGACGATGGCACTTTTATGATTACTGATTTTGGTATAAGTGTTGACTTACGGGCAACTATCAGGCCAGGGAAAAACATGGATCAAGATTCGGGATTGACACCTGAATACGCCGATAAAGACCGACATAAAGGATTAAAGCCAGTGATGGCTACTGACATCTGGGCATTAGGCGCAAGTCTTTTTGAGTTAGCTACTGGCGATGTGCCTTTTGGAAGAATGGGCGGTCTTACGCAAGAAACATCCTCGCAAAAGAAGCCTCCGATTAAGCAACAGCTATCTTCATCTCTGAAAGAACTAATTTGGGCTTGCTTGGAGGAGAATCCCTGGGACAGGCCAAGTGCTCAGGAAATTGTGGAATGGGCAAGAAAGCGTAAGAGACCTGTACCTCGCCCTACATGGATAAAGATAATGGCAATTGCTGGAATTGCAATAATTGTTGCTGGTGCTACTTGGTGGTTGTGGCCAAAAAAAGTTGATGATGGTGGTGGCAAAAATGACAGCATTATGTTAGCAAAAGTTGACTCGGTCAACTATATTGTAAAAAGTCAATGGGATTACTGCAATAAAGACAACATGGACTCAGCTGTAGTTTTTGCAAGCAAACTGGCAGATGCGGATAAAAAATACAAAGAAGCAATAGCAATGGACAGCGTGTCAGATGATGCAGTTAAAGAGGCATCACGTCGCTGGGTAAACTCGCAAGCAATAATTAATGATGCTTACAAGTTCTTTTCTTCCAAAGAACAGAGCTACCGCGATATTGAAGCAGAAGAACCTGCTGAAAAATACGCCCGCTGTCGAGAAATAATAAAAGAATATGTATCAACGGAAATAATTAAACACTAACAAATAAAATTAAAAACTATGAAGAAGAAACAAGTGATTTCATTAGCTCTTTCTCTGCTGCTTGTTATCCCAGGCTATGCACAGACATCTGGTAGTGACCTATTCAAACAGGCCAATAGTTTGTTGAAGACAGGCAACTGTAGTGATGCTAGGTCTGCCAGAACGCTCTATCAAAGAGCTAAGAAGGCGGATCATAACTTGCAGGCAGAGTGTGACAAACGCATTCTAAAGTGTAATGCTATTATCAAGAAAGAATGCCCCGTGCCACTTGAACTTTCACAAGAGGTAGTGGAAATACCCTATCAAGGAGGTGAATCGCAAATTGGCGTTATCTCCTCTCAGTCATGGGACATTGAGGGCTTAAAAGAATGGATGAAAACACGTTCAGACAATAAGAATAGTTTCGTACTGTCGTGTTTAGAGCCAAACAATACAACGCGTGAGAGAAGTACCACACTGACGGTGAAGAGCGGTTCTGTCTTTAAAACTCTAAAAGTTGTTCAGGCTGCTCGCGGTGAATACTTGGAAGCAGATGCCAAAAGCCTCAATTTTCCAGCTGCTGGAACTGCAGAGCAGATTGGTATTGAGTCGAATGCTAACTGGAAAGTCAAGAGTGCGCCCTCATGGTGCCGTGTTGAAAAGAGTGACACGACTATTCGCATCATTGTCCAGCCCAACGACAGGGTGATGGAGCGTGTAGCCGATATTATCATCGAGTCGCCCAACAAAGAAGTCACCATCAAGATATATCAAGGAGCTGGCAAAGAACACTTAGCACTTTCTCATAACAATCTGTGGATTCCAAAAGAAGGCGGAAAGCATTATGTGAAAGTTTATACAGATGCAGATGTTTGGTATGTAGGCAACTTTCCTGACTGGCTGAATGTTGAGAAGGTTGGAACTGATAGTATTTGCATTGAAACAAAGGAATATGCCTGTGAAGATTCTAAAACGCCTAACAGGTTCGGAAGCATTCAAGTCAGAACAAACAAACAAGCCGTTGGCCTTATGGTAGAACAACCACCCTATTTGGTCATTCAAAAAGTTGAAGATTATTGGAAGAAGAAAAGAATTCCTGGCCGTGACTTTTCGATAGGTGTCAGTGCCAGCTACTATATGCCCTTTGTCTCAACATCTGCTGGAGGGGATTACGTAGGTTCGGTTCCCGATTATGGTCTTGGCACCAGTCAGGAAAATGCCTCATATAGATCAGCCGTTGGCTACAGTTTTGGTCTTTTTGCGGATATACGTTTAGGCCATACTATATATATGATTGCAGGAGCTAATTTTACACAGATTAAGTATAAAAATGAGTTCAATCTGCCAACTACTTATACGATGCCCCACACATCCTATCAATACTTAAGGGGGCAAGTACAAAATGCATACGAAGAGGAATACACTCATACGATGATTGAAGTGCCTATCCTTGCTAGCTATCGCTTCAAGACGGGCGATTTTAGCCACTTGCAACTTAATCTCGGTCCCGTTCTGAACTTCGGAATAAAGTCGAATATGAAGTTTAACGGAAATACCGATTCGGAAACACTGCATCTTTATAATCTCTATACCAACAAGCAAGCTGACAACGCCAACTATGTGCGTCATACAGCCGCAAGCGCAGACTTTAATCTATATCAACCTTGCGTGCTTTGGACTGAGAGCTATACAACAGGTAATACGGCAGACGTTCCGCATCATGACACGTTTACAGAATCACCTTTACATCGTTTCAACTGGGGATTGCGTGCGGGTGCAGCTTACGAAATAGCAGGATTGTCATTTGGACTCTATTACACAATGATGCTCAGCAATATGGCTAATGACGGTTATTGGAACAACAAACGCTGGACAGTACTCAATGAGAGCAATGCTGTGATGAATGGTTATAAGCATCGCATTCATACACTGGAATTTAAACTTGCCTATGCTCTACGTTACTAAAAAGATGATTAAAACATAAAAACCAATTAAAACTATGAGATGTCAATTTTGCGGATGGGATAATCCCGAAGAAAAAACAAATTGCGAAAAGTGCAATAAACCTCTGGTAGCAGAGGAACATTCAAACCAAGTGCGTCAGCCAGTTAATGGGCATGACAGGCCAACTAACCGCATGCCTCAAGAAGGGCGTGCAGCCTTGAAAGCAACAGTACGTGAAGGGAGCGCTGGGCGCAACAACCTAGCAACAGACGACAATGCATGTCCCGAGTGCGGATACCCACTTGAAAATGGTAAGTGTGGCCAATGTGGGTATCCCGCCCAAGAGCAGGAGACAAAAGGTGAAGAAACAAAGGTTGTTCATCAAGAGTCGGCCATTGCTGGCGGCAAACAAACGGTTAGACCAAAACGCAAGGGAGAGAAGGACGGTCGCTTTATTCTTACTCCTATTTCAGAAGACGATGGTCTTCCTGAAGGAGAATTGCTGGAGTTTGACGGTAATCTTGTTGTTCTTAACCGTGACAATACCGACCCAAAGAACTCGACAATAACATCTCAGGAACAGGCAGTAATAAAGTGCGAGGATGGCAAATGGCAGATTGAAGACCATAGCGAATATAAAACCACCTTTGTACAGGCCTCACGTCCTATCGAGTTGCAAAGTGGCGATTTGATATTACTGGGCAATCAGTTATATCGTTTCGATGACGTCAAATACTAACTGAAGCCAGATGATAGCGTACCGACTGAACATAGAGGTTGGCAACTTGCTTGACGAAAAGTATGAGGTGCTGCAAGTAATAGGCAGTGGCTCATATGGTGACGTATATTTGGTAAAAAGCAGAAAATATGGTATACAAGCCATGAAGGTACTCCGGCTTTGGGAAGTGCCCGGCGACATTCGCGATAATCTTGAAGCACGGTTCAAACGTGAGTATGAAGCAGCGCGTATCAGTTGTGACAATCTGATTCACACGTTGGATTTTGGTACTCTTAAAGGGAATCCATATTTCGTCATGGAGTATTGCCAAGGTGGAGACCTTTCCACGCTGAAAGGCAAAAACAAAGAGCACTTGCCTATGATTGCCAAAGATGTTCTTAAAGGTTTACATGCCCTTCATTCGGAAGGAAAGATTCATCGAGATTTGAAGCCTGAAAACGTTCTGCTTCGTGACAATGGGAATGCTGCACTTACCGATTTTGGAGCCGTTAGTGACGCTGGCGACAAAAACTTGTCGCAAAAAGATTGGATTAAACAACGCCCTAAGCAGATGTTTGGTTCTCCTTTATATATGGCACCTGAGATGTGGGAACGCAAAGGTGGCGGCATAACCTATTTGCCAACGATAGATATATGGTCATTTGGCGTGATGCTATATGAGCTAGTAAGCGATGGGGCGTTCCCATTTTTGGATATTGACGATAATAGCGATGCCAGCGTTTTGCCAAAATATCACCAAAACGCCAAGCAGGGTGTCTGGAATAAGCAGCGCATACGTAATTGTTTACATGGTTATCAATGGTTACCAATTATTGAAGGTTGTTTAACTCCAGACTACCAGAATCGTTTCCAGAGTGCTACCGATGTTCTCAAAGAATTAGAATCGAGGTTTAATGTTGGTAGTTCACAAACACTTCAAACAGGCCGCACAAGTCGCATCAACAGACTCGTTGTAACTCAGGGCGAGAACCTTGGCGCTATTTACAATCTGGCCAGATACTTGGAAGGCTCGGTGCGTATGGTAAAAGTGGGACGTAGCAACGACAATTCCATCACACTACCTGAGTCACAAGATACTTATCTGTCACGCCATCACTTCACCTTGGAACATTCTTCTTCTGGTACGTACTGGTTAATACGCGATGGACAGTGGGACAAGGAACTTCGTCAATGGAAACCCTCCACCAATGGAACCTATCTAAACGCCACTTCAGTAAGTACACAAGGACTGAGATTATTTACCGGTGACATTATCACTGCTGGGGAATATAAATTAAAAGTAGATTAATAAGAACAAAAAATAAGACAATTATGGAAGAAAAGAAAACTGTGCAATACAAACGCACACTCCGTGGCTCTGTCGGAGCTGGCATGAGCGCCTTGATGGGGGGCAGTGGCCGACGCTACTACATCCTTGAACACCGTGATGCATCGAAATACCACAAAGCAGGTGAATCACAGAAGATTATTATCGACCAAATTGAACTTGGCCGCAGTCATGACTGTCAAGTACGCTTTGATGAGACTTTTGAAACGGTAAGTCGTCGTCATGCAGCCATTATCCGCGATGGTGAACGTTGGAAATTGGTACAATTGTCAACAACAAACACCACATTTCTTAATGGGCGAGCCATTGATACCGAATGGTATCTGCAGAATGGAGATGAAATTCAACTGGCCGTTGGAGGCCCTCGGTTAGGGTTCATCGTGCCCGAGGGAAATCAGAGCCTCGTGAAAAGTATCAAAATGACTGAACGGCTGGAATTGTTCCGTAAACAGGCTTTGGCACCATACAAGAGGGCAATAACAGCACTAAGCATACTACTGATACTTGCCGTTTCTGGATTAACGACATGGAATATTTTACAGAAAAAGGACTTCGACCAACAAATAGCAGAAGCCAAAGAAGCTCTCACTTCCATTCAAGGCAAAAACGCGGAATTGGATTCATTACTTGCGGCAGCAAAAAAAGAACAAGCAAGACAGGACTCGCTTATTAAGGTGTATAAGGGACAAAAACAGCAAGTTAGAATTGTGGATAGAAGTAATGAGGTAAGTAAGTTGCTTTCAAAAGTAGAAAACGATGTGTATTTCATGATTGCTAAAGTCTATATAACGAATGGATCGGAAAAGCAGGAAGTCCCAAATTATGGATGGGTAGGAACAGGTTTCCTTACTACTGACGGGAAATTCATCACCGCCAAACACTGTGTAGAGGGATGGAAGTATAAACTGCCGACTGATAACGACGATGCTTTGACATTATTATTCCTTGCCACAAATATGCCTGGATGTAAAATCGTTGCCGATATAACTGCCGTGTCCAAGAGCCGTCGTTTGCACTTTACAAGTGAACAGTTTATCATGGATCATAGTGCAGAGAAGAAACATTACATTGATGGAGAAAACTATATCGTTGAGGCATCGGCAGGACACACGGATTGGGCATATGTAAACACATCCGAAAAAGGCAGTATAGTAATTGACAGAAAATTGGCAACACAACTCCCCATAGGTGCTGATCTCCATTTGCTTGGATTCCCATTGGGAATGGGAGCTGTTGACACGCCATCGCTATCGCCCCTATATGGCTCTTGTAAGACATCGCAAGCTGGGCTTGAAAACGGGATTATCCGTATAAGTGCTCGCAATTACGAGTCTGGAAACTCTGGTGGTCCAGTGTTTTATATGCAAAATGGCAAACTTAAAGCCATTGGAATTGTCTCGTACAGTGTTTCAACAACAACTCATGGAGGAATCACTTCTATCTCAAATATCCGATAATTAAAGAATAATTGACTATGACAAGAGGTAATCATTTTTTTCGACTAATTTGTACGGTGCTTTTTGTAATAGTATCACTAACAACGAGCGCTCAATCGTTCCAAGACGCAATTAATCATCTTGCGAACAGACGAATTGAGAACAGTACTATTATCAACGATGCACTTGCCCCTGCTTTATCTGTGATTCGCCAACAATACCGTTTGGAGCGTGGAGGTGACTACTACGGAAAAAGCAATCGCCCTTACTATGGTGAAACTTATACACTAGGTATCAAAGTATCTGGAGGAACAATACTTCAACGCGGAGTAATTGTCCCTTGGGAGAGTGATGACGATTACCAAAGAGTAAACAAGGACAACAAGTATAAGGCAGAATGGTATAAAACCCTGCAACGCTCTTTGCAAGACAGTATTTGGCAGGCTGTAGAGTTAGAGCTTGGTACTCAATATGTGTCATCTTTTAATAGTGACAATACCCTGTATATTCACACCGATGCGATGAGTGACTTCGGATTGCCTACCGATGAAACACCAGGGAAGAAACATGGCTATTTAGTCTGGGCCTACACATCGTCCTCTGTGCAGGACAGTACTATACGCGTAAATCTTAGGCAATCAAGCTATCAAGTGGATGCTACACCCGACAGCACAACTATTTCGCTGACCCCCTCTGATGCTGACAAAGTGATTGGGGGATTGTTTGTTGTTCCTATAATTGAACGGGCAGGATACATCAAATTGCTTATGGCAGGTGTTGCAGCAAAAAAAAGTGATGGTAGCTGGTACCTCCAACTGCTTACTAAAGAAACGGAAACACTGACAAAAATGGAATCGAAATCAAAAGGGAAGGCAAAAAGAAAGAAAGACAAAGAACAAATGAAGCAGAAAGATGTCAATGCTACTGACGATTCTGAACCGACACCCATCAAATGATAGTCTATGACAACATTCAAATTGTTTGCAGGTACTGATATAGGGCTTCGCGACAACAATGAGGACAATTTCACTGTTTGTCCAGACCTCACGAAGGGCGAGTGGGTTATTCCGTCTGACCAACAGACGGTAATCCCACTTGGCCAAAGAGGATGCCTATTAGTTGTTGCCGATGGCATGGGTGGACAAAATGCTGGTGAGGTGGCTTCAGCCATTGCCATCAGTACGGTGCAAGAAATGTTCGCCCCTGTTAATCTATCGGAAAGCGTAGTTTCAAAGCCTGATAGTGCTCGCGACTTCATGAAGAAAGTAATAGTCGAGGCTGACAGACGGGTGAAAAATTACAGTTCAACCCATAGTGAAGCTGATGGAATGGGCAGCACCATTGTTATGGTTTGGCTTATTGGTAGCAATGCCCATATCGCATGGATGGGTGATAGCCGTGCCTACTGCTATTTACCAAAGGAAGGCCTGAAACGTTTGTCAAAAGATCATTCTTATGTGCAAACGCTTGTTGATGATGGTAAATTGACCGAACAACAGGCAATGGAACATCCTGACAGTAACATTATTACACGCAGTCTTGGCGATGCATCACAAAAAGCCAAGCCTGACACAGCAACGTTTCCGGTTCTGCCGGGAGAAATCATACTATTGTGTTCTGATGGCTTGTGTGGATTTTGTAGCGATGACCAGATTTGCGGTATTATTTCTCAAAACCAGAACGATTTGCCTACTTGCAAAGAAGTCCTAACCGAAGCTGCTCTCAATGCTGACGGCAGCGACAATATTACAATAGCACTTCTTCAGGTTGTTCAAACAGATTCAAAGGGCATAGTTATAAAAAGGGATGAAGGAGAAGGCTTGTTTACAAACATTTTGCTTTTCACCGTCGCTGCATTTATCCTTTTATCACTCTGCTTTGCAGGCTACAAGTTGATATTCTCCAAACAGAATGATTTCCCTGTCGTTGTAGACACTATTGCCCACAAAGACAGTATTCAGGAAGATAGCGCTAAGGATACTGTGCAACAACAAGGCAATAGCCCTCAATCAGGGACAATAGTAAATAATTTACGAAGGCAGCTTAACAAAATAAAAGATGCGAACAAAACAGGTGGAACAAAAGCAAAAGATAACAATGCTTCAGGCAATCCTGCTGAAAACTGGGAACCCACACACATTAAGGGCGATAGCTATGAGTCAGCTACAGCAACTAAACAGAATTAATATATAAACATAATCACTAAATTCAAAACAATGAAAAAGAATCTTTTTATGTTGATGCTTACTGTGTTAGCACTGGCATCTTGTAATGACGATTGTGACCATGAAACCGTTCCGCCTCCACCCCCGGAGGACTGGATTATAGGAACATGGTACGAAGAAGAGGAAAACGAGGAAATGCGTTATTCCCAATCTGGAACTTTCTATGACAAGTATTGTAATGTTCGCAGATCAGGCGAAACTGAAGGTCGTTATGAAATAAACTATGAGACAGGGCGACTTACTAACACTTATAGTTTCATGGGGCAGACTCAGTTCTCTGACTGGACGATTACAAACCATGATGAGTTCAGCTTCACAATCAAGTCGGAAACCGTAGCTGCTCATCGACAAGAAAAAGTCGTAGAAACATACAACATGAGCGTTGGCAAAACTCAGCAGATAGCGTTTGCACAAGATCGACCCGACTACACCGTGCAATCCTATACCAGCAAAAATGAGCGTATAGCCAGTGTATCTGAAAGCGGTTTGATAACTGCAAATGGCGAGAAAGGCACAACTTACATCAAGATTGCCACAAATAATGGTAATGTATGGGTGAAAGTCGTTGTTGGTGATGAGTGTCTCGATTTATGGTATGACTACATCTCTCTGATTGGTCAGAACTATACTCAGGTAAAAACCGTACTTGGGAATCCTCATCAAAACGATGGCGAACAAGGATATTTCTATGCAATGGAACTCCATGATGTTGTTCAACAAGTAAGCCTCTGGTTGAATCCTAGGACACGCACCGTGGAAACATTTAACTTAATTCTCAAAGAAGGTGTTCCCTCTGAAACCGTGCTCACCTATATGGAATCAAGATACTACAAATTTAGGGAAATAGGGAAATCTGTTCAATTCTTAAATAATAGTACGCTTGATAACTCTATTGCAATGATTGAGTATAATCAAGATGGTAGGACTATAATTATCAATGACATTAACGCTTACTTCAACCTATGGCCTAACTTTACAGGAATTTTTGGCACCGACCAGGCCAGTGTCAAAAAAACGGCTGAAGATTTGAAGATGACTTTCTCATTCGACAGCAAGTCTTATTCTCCTTATGGTTCAGACTATTACACGGATCCTTATGGAGAGTATATGAGCATTTATGGCTTTGTATTCAATAAAGCAGGACAGATGTTTGAGTATTGGGCTTATATGTTCGATGATACTGACAAACAATTCGTAGCAACCGCTATTGGTGAGAACTACATCTATGATGAGAACGAAACAAAATCTGGACTTCTTGTATGGTATAATGAAGACAGGACAATTCGTGTGAAACTTGATGTTGCAAACAACGCAGTAATCTACACAGACCTAACTCTTGAAGGATTACCCAAGTGGCCAGACTACACTTCTGCATTTGGCATGACGCTTAACGAACTTGTTGCCACATATGGTGATTTGTATTTTGGAATACTGCCGATGTATTATATTGTGAACGATTATGTTGAGTATGTCTATTTTAGTGTAGATGACAATACAGGAAAGACAACAGCTTTTCTGCTTAATTTGAATGCAGGTTTCAATACACAAGAAATACATGAATACCTATCGTCTGAGTATACATTCTATAAAGCCAATGAAACCAATACACAATTTGCATATTGCGATGGACCTACACGTGATGTTTCCAGCCTTCAGATTGTCTTTAACTCGGAGAAGGGAACAATTACATATTATGACATAAAGGCCTTTGAAAGTTCCAGTTCTTCTGCAAGGAAACGGGTTAACAAAATTGAAGTACCAGTCATAGAAAAGCCATCTCTGTAAAACAAGTAAAAATAATTTAGCAGAAGCCGACTGATTATTCTGTCGGCTTCTGCATTTTCAAATAGTCAGGAACTATATAGATGAAAAGATTATTCTGTTTACTTATAGTGCTTTTTGCTACCATTATTGTATATGGCCAAACTCACTTGCGCATACATCATAAAGGTGGAGGGCATAGTGACGTGGCTATAGAACAGATTGATAGCATAACGTTTGTTGATAGGAGTAACCTGCCTGATAACGAAAGGTATCTCATGGGCAGCTGGCTATGGGGAGATGCTGAAGCAGGCTACTATGAACTACTTACGTTCAACAATGACAGGACTTATACGGGCTATGACAACTACTTCACGTATGGATTCGACACGATGACATACGGATGGTACATGCAGATGGGCGGTATGATCACCTTGCAATCGAATGGTTTTGGCTATAACCGTCGCTACAACTGGTTTGTGATGGGACTGACAGACAATGCCCTCGATGTGATGACAAAGATGGGGCGGTTCGTCTATTATAGGTTGCAGCCAGAGGTTATCCAACTCAAAGTAGGAGAAGCGCCAATGGCATGTGCTGATGGCGAGGAATTTGTCTTTGCTGACGGAGTGATTACCAGCATTGTTGACGGGAAACTGAAAGGGATAGCCAGAGGTACGACTTACATTGAGATCTATAATGCCGAGAAGAACGCTACAAGAGCCTTCAGGGTGGTTGTGGAGTAAATAGTCAGGAAGCATCCGTTGGCATACACGTCTATAAAGATATAGAACTCTATGAACTTTTCAAAGGTCATTGAATAATACAAAGTTCTCAAAAAACACCGCTAATTCAGGACAAAGTGGTATCGAAAGACATTGCAGTGGAAGAAAGTGGACTGAAAACTGAAAGCAACGCTGAAAGTGGTATGAAAAGTGGTATGAAAACTGAAAACAACGCTGAAAGTGGCATGAAAAGTGGTATGAAAACTGATAATAACACTGAAAGTGGACTGAAAGCCACGCAAAAACAAATCCTTTTGCTGATAAAGCAAAATCCACAAATATCTATCACAGCTATAGCCGAGACCCTTAAAATGGCAAAAAGTGGTATTGCTAAACAAATGCGACAGTTGCAGGCATCAGGAATCATCAAGCGGGTTGGTCCCGACAAAGGCGGACATTGGGAAACTGTAGAAGACGTTCACTCCTCACGACGTAAACCATGAAGGGCAGTAGTTCGTTTATAAAAAACTGCCGCAAAATTTGTATATATCATATATATTGTATATCTTTGCTCCAAAAATTGGAGAATTATGGAAACAACAGTAAGAAAGACCGCCAAGCCAGATATGCGTCGTAAGGTCATAGACATCAAGCCAGAAACATTTCGAGGTTTGTCTGTTATTGCTGCCAGCCGTGGAACCAACCTGAAGCGATTTATTGAGATTAGTCTTGACGAATTGGTTGAGTCCTACGATGACGCTGCCGTCTATAGATATCTGCAGCAGACAGATCCAGAGGGAATGGAGATGTTGAGTGACGATGAACAGGCAGCTTTTGAGAAGAAATACGGTCTATGAAGGTAAAAATCTCTAAGAGCTTTTCAAAGGTCGTTGATAAACTGTCTGGCAAGCAGCTTGACAGTGTTCTTGATGTCATCAAGGAGGTAAAAGCTGCTGACGGCATTGAGGATATAACTGATTGCATACGCCTTGTAGGTTACCATTCGGTATATCGAATCCGCATCGGTGACTACCGGGCTTTTTTACGTTTCACATTGAGATTGTAGATGACGTGGTGTATTTCAGATATCTCGTATCAAGAGGCCAAGCATACACAAAGAAAGTCGAAAAAGAATTAAAGAGACTCGACGATTAAATATTCCGTTCGGCCGGATTTGTCGTTCACTCGGACATAGAACAGATAAGCATGAACAAAAAAGTGTGGTACTCCATCATCCTGCTGGCAACTGTACTGTTGGCAGGAGGTTTGGTTTATAGCTGTTGGGACGATGAGGAGGAGGATGAAGAGCCTGTAGGCGAATATCGCACGCTGACAATCAGTACCCAGGACTTCACCATCGTCCGCGAGTTCACGGCAACGATAGAATCTGACCAGCCTGCCGACATTCGTCCGCAGGTGTCAGGAAGGATTACCCAGATCTGCGTCAAGGAAGGTGCGCACGTCAAGAAAGGACAACCGCTGGTGATTCTCGATCAGGTGCCTTACCAGGCAGCTGTGAGGATTGCCGAAGCCAAAGTAAACAGTGCCAAAGCCCAACTGGCCACTGCCCGCCAGACGCTCGAAGGCAAGGAGCAGCTGTTCAGGCAGCATGTCGTTGGTGATTTCGACCTGAACAAAGCCCGCAACGAGGCTGCCGAGGCAGAAGCCGCGCTGGCCGAGGCAAAGGCAGACCTGGAAACAGCCCAGAACGAACTGTCGTACACCGTCATCAAGAGTCCCTCCGACGGTGTGCTCAGCATGATAGAATACCGTATAGGAGAGTTGGTAGACCCCGCTATGGAAAAGGAGCTGGCTACGGTTTCCGATCCGCGTCACATACATGCTTATATGGGTCTCTCGGAGAAGACGCTCTACGACTTGACGCAATACTACCAATGCAGCATCGATGAGCTGCCGGAAAAACTGCCTGATGTTACCCTGACCACCTACTGGGGCAAGGAGATGGAGCACAAAGGCCGTATTGATGCCATCAGCGGCAATGTGGAGGGGCCGCAGGTCTCACCGCTGGTGCCATCATCCTTGGGGTGACGATGCTGCGGATGATTCCTACGAGCCTGATACCTGACGAGGATACCGGCAATGTGTTTGTGGAGATTACCACGCCTGCCGGTTCTACCCTGGAGCAGACCAAGAAGACGGTACTCAAGGTAAGCCAGGCCATAGAGGGTATCGACGAGATAGAATCCGTAGCTTCTATTGCGGGCTGGAGCATTCTGGGCGGCGACGGCAGCAACACGGGTTTGCTGATTATCAAGCTGAAGCACTGGGACGAGCGACCGGGTGACGACCATGAGATTGAGGCTGTCATAGAGCAGATTGAGGCGCGCGTCGATAGCATTAAGACGGGCACCATGTTCACCTACGCCCTGCCTACCGTCACCGGCTATGGTTTTACCAGCGGCATTGAACTCAACGTCCAGAATTTCGAGGGTGAGTCTATCGACAAGGTAAAGCAAGTTGCCGATAAGTTTGCAAAAGCCTTGGAAGAGCGCGAGGAGATAGGGACGGTGTATAGTGCCTACAATATCAACTACCCCCAATACACCGTCTCTGTCAATGCTTCGGTGTGTAAGCGCTATGGCGTTGAACCCGCTGCCGTGCTGAGCACACTCAACGGTTATATCGGCAGTAACTATGCCTCGCAGTTCAATGCCTTCGGCCGCCTGTACCACGTCATGCTGCAAGCCGACCCCGAACTGCGTGCCGACAAGGACGACCTGAACAATATCTTTATCACGGGCGAAGACAAAGTCTTCATTCCCCTCACAGAACTTGTAACGCTCAAGAAGAGTTACGGTGTGCAGTCGCTGAACCGTTTCAACCTCTTTACCAGCATCGGCGTTGAGGTGGAACAAGAGTCCGGCTACAGCTCGGGCGATGCCATCAAAGCGATAGAGGAAACGGCACGGAAGACCCTGCCGCAAGGCTATGGCTATGAGTTTACGGGCACCACCCGCGAAGAGGTCAGCTCCTCCGACAATACGGTTTTCGTTTTCGTTATCGTTCTTGTTTTCATCTACCTGGTGCTCTGTTCGCTCTACGAGAGCCTGCTCATCCCGCTGGCAGTGCAGCTCAGTGTGCCTTTCGGACTGGTGGGCTGCTGCATCTTCGCACTCTTCTTCGAACTCGAGAACAATATCTATATGCAAGTGGGTATCATCATGATCATCGAACTGCTGTCGAAGACAGCCATTCTGCTCACAGAGTATGCCAGCGCGTGCCGCCTTCTATCCCTCGCTCACCATTGGCGGACAGGTAGGATTTGGCTACGGTGCCGAAAACGACGGTACGCTGACAGGACTGCTGACCCGTGTCTTCGGCTCGCTCACCATGCCCGTCTTTGCCCAGGGAAGGCTGAAGGCAGACCTGAAGAAAGCCAAGGCTGAACAGGAAGAGGCGCAGGTGGCCTTCCACCAGACCCTCGTCGATGCCAGCAAGGAGGTGAACGATATTCTTGCAGGGCAGCATCATGCCCGCAGAACCATTGCTCTCAATGAACAGCAACTGGAGAGACTCCAGCATGTCCTGCAGGTCACCGAGACGCGCATGAAATACGAGAGCGAGGTGAACTTCCTGCAAGTTCTCCTCGCCCGTCAGTCGCTGCTCGAAGCACGGCTCTCACTACTTGACAACCGCTACGACTTAGTAGAATCTGTCATCAACCTCTATAGGGCATTAGGCGGCTCAATCTTCAATCTATAACACTTCCTGAATGTGATACAGCGGACGTTGCTTGACCTCGTTGTAGATATTACCGATGTACATGCCTGCTATACCGATGGAGAGAATGATGAAACCTCCTACCAGCCAGATAGACAGGATCAGTGATGCCCATCCCAAGACGGCATGGCCGGTAATGATAGAATAGGCCACATAGATACCTATACAGAAAGATATGATTAAGAAGAGTGCACCGATGTGGAAGATGGCATGCATCGGGCGAACGCTAAATGCCGTGATACCGGCAAAGGCCAGATGCAACATCTTGCTGAGGGTGTACTTCGACTGTCCGGCATAACGTTCGCTGATGACATCGTCGACCGTGCTTGAAGGTAGACCAATGAGCGGAATCAGTCCGCGCAGGTAGAGGTTGTGCTCCTTGTAGGTGCTGAGCATGTCTAACGCACGACGGCTCATCAAGCGGAAGTCCGCATGGTTGTAGACACTCTCCACGCCCATCGAACTCTGAAGCTTATAGAATGCCTGGGCAGTGGTACGCTTCATGAAAGAGTCGCCCTCGCGTGACACCTTCACACCATAGACAATGTCTGAGCCCTCCACAAACTTCCTAACCATCTTGGGGATGCACTCGATGTCATCCTGTAAGTCGGCATCGATGGTGATAACGGCATCGGCCCATTCGCGTGCAGTCATCATACCGGCCATGATGGCATTCTGGTGACCCACGTTTCTCGACATATTGATGCCTCTCACGAACTGGTTCTCACCATGCAGCTCACGGATGATCTCCCAGGTGCGGTCACGACTGCCGTCATTGACGAATACCATCATGGAATCCTTGGAGATGAGTCCCTCTGCAATCATACGGTTGAAAAGTTCCGTCAGCCGGTCTACGGAGTGACGAAGCACGGCCTCTTCATTATAGCAAGGCGATACGGTAGCAAGTCTAATCATCATTTTTCACTTTTCATTTTTCACTTTTCACTTTTCACTTCTACGAACTCGGTATAGGTGATAAACTGATGGCCGTCTTTCTTCAGCATCTTGACGAGTCGGTCCAGACGCTCACACATCTGCTGTCCGCTATGGTTTCTGATGATGAACGGCATCTTGAACTCAGGATGCTCCTTGAGATCGAAGAACTCCCAGGGATGGAAGTAAGTGACAAAATGGCCGTCTGCCTTCAGTGTGCGGCGCACCATCCAGTGGTATAGCCCTTCAGGCAGGTTATGGAGTGACAGCCAGAACAGCGGGAACCGGATGAGCGGCGTAACAGAGGCCGGGATCTGCAGCACGCCGTCTTTCATGAAGGGTGTGCGGGGGGCGGTCAGATGCATGTAACGGCCAGGAATAAAGGCAGGATTCAGCGACGAGTTGTACAGATAGCCCGCCCGCTTGATTTCTGACTCTACCACAGGGAACATGCGAGGCTGGCGGTAGCCATAGACGGTGCGGCCCGTGCAGCGCTCCACAATCTCCTTAGAACGGACGAAGTCGGTTTCCTTGGGCTGCCAGTGGTCTACGCCATGGCAGGCCACTTCGTGCCCCTCGTCCATGATGCGCTGCATCACTTCAGGTGCATTCTCCGCGAAGTTGCCCGTACAGAAGAATGTGGCTTTCACCTGATTTTTCTTCAATACATCGAGGATGCGGTTAGTGCCGACCTTCGAGACGGCCATCCCCTGTTCCAGCGAGAAGTCTACGCCATGCTCACGAGGAACGTCAAACTCCTCAGTGTCAAAACTCAACAAAATCATAACGCTTCTATATTTTAATTAATACGATATTCAGTCCATACATATATTTATATGAGATGTCGGTGACGATGTTGGCAGCTATGCGCAACCCCAGATTGGGAATGTCGCCATCCGTCAGCTCGGTATTGGCAGCACGCCCGGCCTTAACGGGGTCGAACGGGCGTCCGCCATCCTTTAGGGCCACACGGACATGCTGGTCGCGGACGAAGACATGCACATCGAAAGAATGATGAATGACGTGCCCCGTGGAGTGCTCGGCAATGTTAGTCATCAGCTCCTCTAAACAGAGGTTCAGGTCGAAGGCCGTATGGGGGTCAACCCCTGTCGTTTCAAAGAACGCCGCAATCTGCCCGAGGGCGTCAGACACCTGGTCGGCATCGTATGGAACGGAGCAGTCGAGTGCATGTCCGCCTTCGCTATAGGGTATCAGCGTAAGACCAGAGATGCGGCAGCCCTGACGGCGGCTGGTGACGTATGAATAGAGCAGCTGTGCGCCAAGAAACGCAAAGCCTGCCAAAGGAAAGCCATACCATATATAGTCAGGGGCATTGTGGGAGAAGAATGCTGCTGTGAGCACCAGCACGGCCAGCTGTCCGACGACGATGACGACACTGAGCACCATTCGTTCGAGCACCTGATAGACAGCCACCAGCGTCAGTGTGAGTGCAAAGGGCAGGAACAGGAGTGAGAAGATGCGCAGCACCTGGTTGACAGCAACCGCCTCCTGTGCTGTCTTCACGCCAAACATGAAAGCCACGGCATCGGGTATCCACATCAAGACAATCAGCAAAGATACCAGCACGCTGACCGTCAGCAATGCTCGCCGTGACAACAGCGAGAAGCCCTGCAGGTCGTGTTCGCCCACCATGACACCGCCAATGGCAAAGAGTGCCTCCATGACACCGTTGATGAACACCACCGATATTAACAACATCTGCAGACAGACAGACCAGAAGAAAAGTCCCTGGTCGCCTTGGGCGTCGAAAATAATGTTGTTGAGTAATAGCACCGTGACGGCCATCAGGATGTTGCTGATGGTGACAGGAGCCCCCTCCTGCACGTTCTCGACAAACAGCTTGTGCAGCTTGTTGCCAGGCCACATCAGCCGGTAGGAGCAGGAAGGGTGGCGCAGGTAGAGCCCTAACAGCAGGATGTTGACAGCAAACTGTGCCAAGGTGCCGAAGGCAACGCCCCGGATGCCCCACTCGAAAAAGCCCACCGCCAGAATGTCGACAACAACATTAGTAACGACGCCAACGAAGACCGACAGCGTGACGCGACGGGGATGACCGTCGGTAGCCACAAACAGGCAGAGGGCGTAGTTGAGCATTTCTAACCAGGCTCCCAGCACATAGATACTGAGATATTCGGCAGGAAGGAGTCTTAGCTCAGGCTCATCGGTGACAATGCGCATAATGGCTGGTATGCCTGCATACATCAGCAGAGAGAAGAGTACGCCAAGCGTCAGGATCGACCAGATGGCCGTAGAGAAAATGGCCGAGGCTCCTTTGAGGTCATGCCGCCCTATGGCTCGCGCTGCCAGTGCATTGCCACCAAAGGCCATCAGCAGTCCAAGGCAACTGATGAAGGTGGTGACAGGCATCACCAGACTCAGGGCAGAGACAGCCTCGGGACCCTCAAACTGCGCCAGAACGATGGCATCGAATGTGGATGCCAACTGCCCGGCAGCCGCCGTCAGGATCGAAGCTATGACAAAGCTCTTCAGAGCCTTTGAAACGAGATAGCTGTTACGGTCATTCTTCATGCTTCAATCTTCAATTTTCAATCTCCAGTCTACTTGTCGGTCAATACATATCGGAGGTAAGTCATAATATAGGGCATACATCAGCGAACGGTTGTCAGTAGGTTTCGACTCAATATCTGCAGCGTAAATCAAATGATCGTCAACGAGCGAACGGGGGCCAATATAATGATCGAGATCGTTAGGAATCTGGAAAGCAGGTATTACCAACAGCTTTTGATCCCTATGTTGCATAACGTAATCGAGACGCTCGTCAAACTGTTGGCGATAGGAACTCTCGATATAGAAAGCACCCACCAAGACAAACAGCCCGTAGAGGATCAATAAAGTGCCAATTGTGATGGTGGCTATGCGGCGTGTGGGCGTAGCAGCCAGCGATTGCTTCAGCCATGGTGCAATCTCCTTGAAGCTGGCTGCTGAAGCCACCGTAAGGAACATCGTAGAGTGGAAACCCGTGCGCAGGGCGAACTCAGGAACAATCATCATCACCACAAGCACCATGATGCCTCCCGCCATAAAGGCGACGATTCGTTTACCAACTATTCTCTCACCTCTCACCTCTGACCTCTCACCTCTATAAAAAAGCACGATGGGGATGAAAAGGAAACTTTCCCAAATGAGAATAGGCAGGAAGCCCTCAGTAAAGTTATCCCGGAACATCTCTACGCTGAAAAACTTTTCTGGTGGAAGGACATACTCTGGCGCCAGCTCTAACATCAAGTCCATGCGGTTGAGGGAACCGGGGCTGAGAATGAGCAATCCGCAACCTATAAGGAGGAATACGTAGCCAACAACCATCCACCGCTCGAGTCGTTTCTGTTGCCAGGCTTCAATAAGGAAAAAAGTCGTCAGCATGACAGTGATGAGGCTTCCAGCCTCTTCCGACCAGCCGGCCAACAAGCCCAAGGGAACTATAAAGGGTGAGAGGTTTTTACGGCTGTTTGCACAAACGTATGGCAGCAGAAACACACATTCCCACAGTCCTGTCCAAAGGTAGACGCAGGCCCCCGTCATCCAGAGCATGGTGGTAGGATAGTCGAGTACGCCAAAGAGCATACACAGCAAAACCCAGAGGAAAGCACCTTTATGATGGGCAGGCGACTCTATCTTACCAACAGCCAGCCAGTAAAGCACCAGCATGAGCAGCACAAAAACGGCGGTATTGGCCAGATCAAACCAGACCTTCCCCACCCAAGCGAAGAACTGGATGAATAGCATGGAGGGTGTGCGTCCGCCCCACGTGAAATAGTGCGACCATTGGGAAACAAGGATGTCGTACAGACTATTGATTCGCTCACGCGGACCAATATTGTCCATCAGGTTACCCCAATGCTCTCCATCCCAAATGAAAGCGTATGAGAAATCGTCGCCCACCATCGGAAGGAGCAGGTTACGGATGAGAAAAGGCACAGCGAAGAGCAACAGAAGCACTTGCCAAGGCATACGCTCCCATAGTTTTCCGACTATCTGAAAAACAGATTGAATCATCGCTGGTAAAATGGTTTTGTCGTGCAAAGATACACAGAAGCGGGCGAAATGCCAAAAAAATTATAAAAAAGAACCTCTTTATCTGTTCTTTTTCCTGTTTTTGTGTACTTTTGCAGAAAGATACATTAAACTCCCGACTAAATTCTAGTACCCCGACCGAGAATCGAACTCGGAACTAAGCTTTAGGAGAGCCTTGTTATATCCATTTAACTATCAGGGCAGATACCTATGCGAGTGCAAAGGTACGGTAAAATTAGGAAATAGCCAAATTATTTGGCGGCTTTTTGACGATTTGCCACTACAGAGAGCAAGATGGAGAGTAGCAGGACGCCAAAGATGACGGAAAGCGACACGGGCGTTGACACCTCCACATGGGGCATGTTGAGTTCCAGGCCTACAAGACGGCCTGCGGCGTTGACATACTCGTTCATGGCAAGCAGCATCTTGATACCCACGAAACTCAGGATGATACCGAGGCCGTACTTCAGGTAGCCAAAGTACTTGGCAATAGCGGCCAGCGCAAAATAGAGTGCCCTGAGTCCGAGGATGGCGAAGATGTTAGAGGTGAGCACAATAAAGGGGTCGCGGCTGACGGAGAAGACGGCAGGAATGCTGTCGACGGCAAAGGCCACGTCGGTGGTCTCAATGACTAAGAGGGTGATGAACAGCGGTGTAGCCAGTCGCCGTCCGTTCTCATGGACGAAGAAGTCGCCGCCGTGCATCCGGTCGCTCACGGGGAAGAACTTCTTAAACAGTTTGACAATGACATTCTTCGACGGGTCAACCTGCTCATCGTCGTTATGGCTGAACATCTTGATGCCAGTATAGATAAGGAACAGTCCGAAGAGTCCCAGTATCCACTCAAAGCGCTCTACCATGGCTGCTCCGGCAAAGATGAAGATACTGCGCAGCACCAGTGCGCCAAAGATGCCCCAGAAGAGAACCTCGTGCTGATACTTACGCTCCACGCCGAAGAACGAGAAGAGCATGAGGAAGACAAAGAGGTTGTCCATCGAGAGCGACTTCTCTATGAGGTATCCTGCCAGGAACTCCATGGCCTTCTCATGCGGCTGGACGGGGTATAGCAGATAGATGCCGGCACAGAACACCAGCGACACGGCAATCCAGAGGGCCGTCATGCGCAGGGCCTCGCCCACGCCAACCTCATGCTGACCTTTCTTTCCGAACATCTTCAGGTCGGCGATAAGCATCAGAAACACCAAGACATAAAAAACAATCCACACCCAAAGGGGCAACGTCAACATTTCCATTCTCTCAATTCATATTTTTGCGGCTGCAAAGTTACGAATAAAAAATGGAACTATGAAAATAAAAACGCGCTGAATGATGTTTCAGCGCGTTTTTATTGTGTCAGTTGTACCAGATAGATGTTTCTACTTCAGGTGAGTAACTTTCGTTTGCTTGAGATTCCATTCTCAATTTCTCTTCTTCAAGATTCTTTTTAGTTGACATAAGCAATCCTCCAAGTAATTAGTTAGTTATCGGTGCAAATATAATCATTTTCTGAACAAATTGTATATCAACAGGTGCATTTTAATATTATTTTAACACTTTTCTCCGCAAAATTGTATATCTTTGCAACCAAAATACCAATTTCAGTCAATTCCATGTATATTATAACCATGAAACAGACCCTTACCTTGGCAGCACTGCTGCTGGCCACACTGAACGTGGCCGCCGAGACCAAGACGGTGAGTTCGCCCGACGGACGGCTCATAGTAACCATCAGCGATGAGGGCGGACAGGCCCGTTATGCCATAGCCTACGACGACAAGACCGCGCTGCTGCCGTCGCGGTTAGGCTTTGAGGCCGACTTTGGCGACTTCACCACGTCGCTGACCATCAAGGGAGCCAGTGTGGCGCCCGTCAGCAAGACCTACCAGATGCGGCAGACGAAGCAGTCGGCCGGTCACTACCAGGCCAACATGGCTCGCATTGACTTCACGAATCAGAAAGGCCAGCAGATGACAGTCGAGATGAGCGTGGGCAACAACGATGTAGCCTACCGCTACCTCATTCCCCGCCAGCAGAAGGACAACCCCAAGGCAGCCGTCATCCGCCGCGAAGCATCGTCATTCCTGTTGCCCGACGGCACCACCACCTTCCTCTGTCCGCAGATTGACCCCATGAAAGGCTGGGAGCGCACCAAGCCCAGCTATGAGGAGGACTACACCCCCGATGCACCTATGAACGCGAAGTCGCTGTTCGGTCAGGGTTATACCTTCCCCTGTCTTTTCAAGGCAGGAGCAGACCTTTGGGTGCTCATTTCCGAGACGGGCGTGTCGAGCCAGTACTGCGGCTCACACCTCAGCGACTTCCGGCCAGAGACAGGCTACACCATTGCCTTCCCCCAGCCCGGCGAGTTTGGCGGACTGGGCAGTCACTATGCCGGTATTGCGCTGCCGGGGCAGACGCCATGGCGCACCATCACCGTCGGCACGTCGCTAAAGCCCATCGTCGAAACCACCATCAGCTATGACCTGGTGGAGCCGCTCTACCAACCGTCGCAACAGTACGCCGGCGGCCGCTACACTTGGTCGTGGCTCATCTGGCAGGACAACTCCATCAACTGGGACGACCAGGTGGCATTCATAGACCTGGCCGCCAAGATGGGCTACGAATATTGTCTGGTAGACAACTGGTGGGACCAGAACATCGGTCGAGAGCGCATGGCCGAGCTGTCGCGTTACGCACAGTCGAAGGGTGTGTCGCTGCTCCTTTGGTACAACTCCAACGGCTTTGAGAACGATGCCCCGCAGACACCGCGAGGCCGCATGGACACCAATATTGCCCGCGACCAGGAGATGGCATGGCTGAAGCAGATAGGCGTCAAGGGCATCAAGGTAGACTTCTTTGCCGGCGACAAGCAGGAGACGATGAAACTCTATGAGGAAATACTCTACGATGCCAACCGCTACGGTCTGCAGGTCATCTTCCACGGCTGCACCCTGCCTCGCGGCTGGGAGGTGATGTACCCCAACTATGCGGCTTCGGAAGCCGTGCTGGCATCAGAGAATGTCTACTTCACCGAGCAGCATGCCCAGAGCGAGGCCTTCGAACTCTGCATGCACCCCTTCTGCCGCAACGCCGTGGCTGCCATGGACTGGGGCGGCACCATCATGAACAAGTATATGTCGCGTGACAACAAGAAGCGTCACCGCCGCTACACCACCGACATCTTTGAGATGGCGTCGGCCATTGTCAACCAAAGTGCCATCCAGTGTATAGCCCTGCAGCCCAACAACCTGGAGGAACTGCCCCAGATGGAACTCGACTTCCTGAAGGCCGTGCCCACCACATGGGACGAGACACGCCTGCTCGACGGCTATCCCGGCCGCTATGTCGTGCTGGCCCGCCGGCACGGCAACCAGTGGTACGTGGCCGGCCTCAACGCCGAACAGACGGCAAAGACGCTGCTGCTGCAGATGCCCGAGTTTGCCGGTCAGACCGTGAAATACTACGTTGACGATGCCAAGAAAGGACCCCAGTTGCGCCAGTTGAAGTTCAACAAGAAAGGCGAGGCCAAGGTGACGATGCAATCCGGTGGCGGACTCATCCTGATGTAACTGACTGAAAATAAAAGGGCAAAAATGTTTTGCTCTTTTATTTTTTTGTCGTACCTTTGCAGCCGATTTTCAAGGGGTGCTCACGAGTGTGGGCTGAGATGATACCCTCAAGACCTGAAACGGGTAATGCCGACGCAGGAATAGAAAGTATTATTGTTTCCCCTTTATTTATTAATTAAAGGTAAAAAACGATGAAGAAGACTGTTTTGGTTGCCGCGCTGGTAAGTGCCGCAACCATGAGTGCCCAAAACAAGGCGGCACTCTACGACTCCACACAGGTGGAGCGGCTCTCAGAAGTAGTAGTCAACGGCGTGCGGGCTCAGAAGAATGCGCCCTACGCCATCAGCAACATCAAGAAAAAGGAACTCAGCGAACATTCTAAGACGGGCCGCGAGCTGCCGTTCCTCTTCGCACAGACACCAGGCGTGATGGCCTGGGGCGAGAACGGCTTAGGCACTGGCACAGCCTATATGCGCATCCGTGGTGCCGCCGACTCACGCATCAACGTCACCCTGGACGGTGTGCCCCTGAACTCGCCCGAAGACCAGTGCGTGTTCTGGGCTAACATGAACAGCTACGGCTCGCTGTTAGGCTCGGTACAGATACAGCGCGGCGTGGGCACGTCGACCAACGGCGACGGTGCCTTCGGCGGTACTGTGGCCCTGCAGACAGCAACGCCCTCGCTGATGCCAAGTCTGGAACTCTCTGCCAGCTACGGCTCGTACAACACACTGAACTTCGGCGGCAATTTCTCTACAGGGCTGCTGTGGAACCACCTCGTCATCGACGGTGCCTTCCACCAGACGACCACCGACGGCTTTATACACGGCACCGACGGACGGTCGGGCTCCTACTACGGCGGACTGACCTATATCGTGTCTGACGATTTCATCGTCAGATACAAAAACCTGGGCAACTTCGAGTGTACCGGCCAGGCCTGGAACGGCGTGACGACAGGCAACAATGACCTGAGCCTGATGGACGGCACCTACGGCGCCGCTACCGGCATCAAGACTTATAAGGATATGTGGGAGGCCGGACTGGGCAAGTACAACACCCTCTACGAGGTGATGCAGCAGGCCGACTGGGATGCCTTCGAGAAAAATGCCGACGGCAGTTACGTCACCAAACGCTACCAGATGGCCGACGGCTCCTACTGGGACAAGACCACCGACAACTTCTGGCAGAACCACAACATCCTGTCGATGGCCTATAACTTTGCCAAGCACTGGTCGATGAGTGCCTCGCTGCACTACACCTACGGCTACGGCTACTACGAGGAGTTCCGTCCGGAGAACAAACTGAAGAAGTTTGGCCTGAGCTACGACGGCGTGAAGAAGACCGACTTCGTACGTAAGAAGGGTCTGACGCAGCACACTTACGGACTGGTGGGCAACGTGGGGTATCAGGACGAGTCGTGGGACATCATCGGTGGTCTGTCGCTCCAGAACTTCGACGGCAACCACTTCGGACGCCTCAGCTATATTGCCAACAACGACGTGCGCCAGAAGTATCTGGCCAACGGCGAATACACCTACTACGACTCCGATGCCCATAAGCTGGATGGCAGCGTGTTCCTGAAGGCCGCCTACAAGCTCAGCGACCAGTGGGACGTGTTTGCCGATGTGCAATACCGCCATGTGGGCTACAAGACCGACGGTATCAACGACAAGTTTTATGAGGATGACAGCGGCTACTACAACCAGCGGCTCGACATCGACAAGAAGTACGACTTCATGAACCCCAAGGCCGGCTTGTCGTGGAGCCTGGACGGTCATCATGCCTACGGTTCGGTGGCCATGAGTCACCGCGAGCCCGAGCGTAACAACTTTACCGACAATGGCTCCTACCCTGCGCCCTCGGCCGAACAGCTGCTCGACTATGAGCTGGGCTACACCTATAACGGCGACATCTGGCGTGCCGGCGTCAACCTCTACTACATGGACTACAAAGACCAGTTTGTGCAGACGGGCGCACAGTCGGACATCGGCGAGAACCTCACCACCAACATCAAAGACTCCTACCGCATGGGTATCGAGCTGCAGGCCGGCATCGACCCCACATCGTGGCTCACCATAGAGGGAAACGCCGCCCTGAGCAAGAACAAGCTGAAGGATTTCGACGAGGTGGTAGAAGACTGGGACAACGGTTCGCAGACCATCCACTACGACAACGCCACGCTGGCCTTCTCGCCCTCTACCATCCTCAACGGCTTCGTCAACCTGCATTACAAAGGGGCACAGCTGACGTGGCACACCAACTTCGTCTCACGCCAGTACCTTGACAATACTGAGAATGCCGACCGCGCACTGCCCTGCTACTCGGTATCGAACGCCACGCTGAGCTACACGTTGAAGCCCAAGAAGGTGCTGCGCGAGGCCATCTTCGGCCTTAACTTCAACAACATCTTCAGCCGCCGCTATGCCGCCAGCGGCTGGGTCTACTCCGCCATCTATGAGAGCGGCGGCCATACCAACGACAACCGCTACTACCAGATTGGCTTCATCCCCATGGCGGGATTTACCATGATGGGCAACGTTACGCTGAAGTTTTGAGTTAGGAGTTAGGAGTTAGGAGTTAGGAGTTAGGAGTTAGGAGTTAGGAGTTAGGAATTAGGAGTTATGATTATTTTTGTGGCGGAGCATTGGCTCGACATCACTACCACCATCCTGGGGCTGGCCTATATTCTCCTGGAGTATAGGGCCAGCACCTGGATGTGGGCCGTGGGCTTTGCCATGCAGTCGCTCGGCATCGTGCTCTACTATCAAAAGGGGCTGTATGCCGACTGCGGCATGGAGTTCTACTACCTCGCGGTGACCGTCTACGGCTGGTGGCGGTGGATAACCCCCACCAGACCTCCCCGAGGGGAGGCTTCCATGTCATCCTCAGAGGGCGACAGGGGGAACGCGGTGGGGATTACCTCGTTGCTCAAAAAAGCCTCCCCTCGGGGAGGTTTGGTGGGGGTTATCATCATCGCCACCATCTGGGCCTTCATCTACTGGCTCCTCGTCACATTCACCAACTCCACCGTGCCCGTGGCCGACAGCTTTACCACCGCCCTGAGCATCGTCGGCATCTGGGCACTGGCTCATAAGTATCTGGAACAGTGGTTCATCTGGATAGCCGTCGACGTGGTCACCTCCGTCCTTTACTTCTATAAAGACATACCCTTTAAAGCCTCGCTCTATGCACTTTACGTCGTCATTGCAATTTTTGGCTACCTAAAATGGCGGAAAATGATAAATAATTAGTATCTTTGCAGCCACAAAACTGCAAAGCAATGAGAAAAGTAATAGCCATAGGCGAGACCGTGCTCGACATCATCTTCCGCAACAACCAGCCCATACAGGCGGTTCCCGGCGGCTCGGCCTTCAACGCCATCATCTCTCTGGGACGCGCCGGCGTTCCCGCCGTGTTCATTGGCGAGGCCGGCAACGACCGTATAGGACAGAACGTCAAACAGTATCTCACCGACAATGGTGTCGATGCCTCCAACGTCAACATCTTCCCTAACTCCAAGTCGCCCATCTCCCTCGCATTCCTCGACAACGACAATAATGCCGAGTACATCTTCTATAAAGACCATCAGCACGACCAGCTCGACTTCGTCTACCCTGAGGTGAACCCCGACGATGTCGTCCTCTTCGGCTCGTTCTTCGCCATCAACCCCGTGGTGCGCCCACAGGTGTTCGGTTTCCTCGACTACGCCCGCCAGCACGGTGCCATCATCTACTACGACGTCAACTACCGCGCCTCTCACCAGAACGACCTGATGAAGATTACGCCCAACCTGCTGGAGAACTACGAGATGGCCGACATTGTGCGCGGCTCTGACGAAGACTTCAGAATCATGTACCGCAAGGACGATTGCGACAGCATCTACCGCTCCGAAATATCGTTCTATACCAAGAAGTTCATCTATACCCGTGGAGCCAAGCCCGTCGAGGTGCGTGCCGACGGCGGCTTTGTCAAGCAGTACGCCGTGCCTCCCACCACCACCGTCAGCACCATCGGTGCCGGCGACAACTTCAATGCCGGCTTTGTCTATGGGCTCATGCGCTACGGCATCACCCGTTACCATATTGAGCAAGGACTTACCGAGCAGCAGTGGGACCAGCTCATGGCCTGCGCCCAGGCCTTCTCTGCCAACTGCTGCCAAAGCCTCAGCAACTGCATCGATACCGACTTTGCCAATAAAATGCACTTTTAACTTAAAACTATTATGAAGGAAATAACCAGCAACATCTATTACGTCGGCGTTAACGACCGTAACAAAAACCTGTTCGAAGGACTTTGGCCCCTGCCCAACGGCGTCAGCTACAATGCCTACCTCATCGACGATGAGAAAGTGTGCCTCGTAGACACCGTCGAGGTCGACTTCTTCATGCCCTTCCTCGAAAACATCCGCGAGGTCATCGGCAACCGCCCCATCGACTATGTCGTCGTCAACCACATGGAGCCCGACCACAGCGGCTCGCTGGCCCTGTTGCGACAGTTCTATCCCGACATCCAGATTATCGGCAACAAGAAGACATTCGACATGATGGCCGGCTTCTACAAGCTGACCTCTGGCCTGAAAGAGGTGAAAAACGGCGATTCTATCGCACTTGGAGCCCACCAGCTGCAGTTCGTCCTCACTCCCATGGTACACTGGCCAGAGACCATGATGACATTGGCCTCCCCCCGGGGAGGTATGGAGGGGGTCTCGATCCTCTTCAGCGGCGATGCCTTCGGCTGCTTCGGCGCACTCAACGGTGCCTACGTTGACGAACAGATGAACTGCGACGAGTTCTGGCTCGAGATGACACGCTACTACTCTAACATCGTCGGCAAATACGGCACACCCGTACAGATGGCCCTGAAGAAACTTGCCGGTGTCAAGGTCGACTATATCTGCGCCACCCACGGTCCCGTATGGCATGAGTATGTCCAGAAGGTCATCGGTATCTACGACCGTCTGTCGCGCTACGAAGCCGAACCCGGACTCGTCATCTGCTACGGCACCATGTACGGCAACACCGAGCGCGCCGCCGAGATTATCGCCCGCGCTGCCGCCCAGGCCGGTCTGAAGAATATCGTGATGTACAACGTGTCGAAGACCCATCACTCTTATATCATCCGCGACCTCTTCCGCTATCAGGGCCTCATCGTCGGTGCCCCCACCTACAACACCGGCCTCTACCACGAGATGAACGTCCTGCTCGATGAACTGTCGCAGAAAGACATCAAGGGCCGTTGCATGGGATGGTTCGGCTCCTTCAGCTGGGCATCGAAAGCCGTCAGCGAGATTACCCGCTGGAACGACGATAAACTGAAATACGAGGCCGTCGGTCAGCCCGTGGAAATCCGCCAGGCTCTCAATGCCGACACCATGGCCCAGTGCGAAGCCTTAGGCCGTGCCATGGCCGAGCGTCTGCTCAACCAGTAATTGCTGCCTGCGGCTGAACAAATGTGAATTGGGGCGACGTGATGGTCCCAATTCACATTTCTATCAATACTAGTAACCTTAAAAGCTGACATAAATCTATGTACATAAAGAATATCAAGCTAACGAACTATCGCAACTATGAGATGCTCAACGGAGTTGACGGTCTTGACTTCGGCAAAAACGTTACGCTGTTGATAGGTAAAAACGGCTCAGGTAAGACCAATATGATTCATGCATTGAAGCAATCATTGAGTTTTATCTTCACCAAGAACTCCAAAATCTCACAACGCAACTTTGTCGCTAACACGATTGCTGCGATAAAGAGTTTTGAGACGACAGATGCAATGAGGAAGAGAAATGAAGATGGTACTCAGAGCATGGAAGGCACGTGGCCAGTCAGAATTGTAACCACGATAGACATTGGTAACCAGAATCTTCTGGACGAGCCTCTTGAAGTGGTGTTTGAGAAAGAGTCCATAACATCTGGAATGAAAGAATCGTATAGCAATTCTTCCATTCTTTTCTGGGAGCATTACAATGATCTTCAGGACCTTCCTGTTTTGGCATTCTATTCTGATTCATTCCCTCACGAGCGTCAAACAATAGGCAAAAGAATTCAGATGTTGCTTGATTCGGAATTTGGCATTTCCCAATCAGCTGGCTATTATAACTGGGACGACCCTCGTGATTGCAGTACCGTTTGGCTACAATACTTTGCCCAGCAATGGAAAAACTTCAAGTATGGTCACCGCAAGAACAAAGAAGAGGAATATCTCTCTGCTATTAACGAATGCTTGATGAATTTTTCCAGATCGTTAGAGGATGGTGAAGCAAATCCAGACTTTGAAGTAAAGGAAATTACTGTGGTAGCCCGTGGCAAGAACGAAGTGGTGGTGTTGGAGTTCAACAATGGTATGGAGTCTGATTTTGAGTCACTGCCAGCAGGTTATCGTCGTGCTTTCTCAATGGCATTTGATTTGGCGAACAGGGCTTTCCTGCTTAACGGCAACTGCAACCCTGACGGAGTGGCATTTGTAGATGAAATAGATTTGCATCTGCACCCTTCATTAGCCCAAGAAATTTTGGAACGTATGCAGAATACGTTCCCACGCATGCAGTTCATTGTTTCTACTCATTCACCGCTTGTGTTGTCAAATTTCAAGCAGGATGGTGAGAATAATATCGTGTATCGTTTAGCGCGTGAATCAGATTTCACAACAACAATCCAAAAGATTGACTACTCATACGGTATCGACTATAACAGTCTTCTTGCAGATTTGATGGGTACAAAAATCAGAAATACTGTTCTACGCAAGTACATCAGT
This sequence comes from uncultured Prevotellaceae bacterium, assembly GCA_947303855.1. Classification (GTDB taxonomy): domain Bacteria; phylum Bacteroidota; class Bacteroidia; order Bacteroidales; family Bacteroidaceae; genus Prevotella. Next base: position 48 of record CAMYZO010000027.1, on the reverse strand, counting down.
GATTATATGTATTGGAAGAGTTCAGAAGAAACGGAACTGGCAGAGGAA
>CAMYZO010000026.1 GCA_947303855.1 uncultured Prevotellaceae bacterium | reverse complement strand
TACACGAATTATAGGAAATGTTATACACCACTTGCGTCATCAGCAGGTAGAAGGCTGCAAAGGCCACTGTCAGCCCGACAAAGTTCAATACAGTTGCCGTCTTGAAGCGGCGTGCCATGTACCAGATGTTTCTCAATACTTCTTTCATATTGTTTTTACTTGATTACTAACACTTCATTGTCCTTAAATGCCTCGTAGCCGCTGGTGACGACGCGCTCGCCTGGCTCCAGGCCTTCGAGGACTTCGTAGTGCTGCGGGTTCTGACGGCCTATGCGGATGTTACGGCGATAGGCTTTCTGTCCGCTCTTGTCGAGGACAAAAATCCATTGGCCGCCTGTGGTCTGGAAGAACGTGCCGCGAGGGATGAGGACGGCCTGCTCAGGCTGTCCCAGTTCGAGGTCGATGTAGTAGGTCTGGCCTGTGCGGATGTTCTCGGGTCGCTCGCCTCTGAAGATGAAATCGCAGCGGAACTTGCCTTCACGGACTTCAGGATAGACCTTGCGGACTTGCAACTGGTATTCGCTTTCGAACATTGTCATGCCGAATACACCGATGATGCTGATGAGGATGGCCAACAGGGAAAACAACAGAATCTGCTTGGTGAAGAGACGTTCCTGCTGATATGATTTCTCCAATTCATCGTCCATATAATAATTGTCTTCATACTTCTTCTTCTTACTCTAATTCCTGTTGCAAAATTACGTCAAGAAAACGCATCCGCCAAGGTTTTTAACTTTGGCGGATGCAGATTGTCTAATAATTAGACACTTTGGCGTATGATTTTTAGACAGTCTTGTCTGAAGGCCATATAGGATTACATCGACTCGGCCATCAAGTCATTGCGCCCGATGAGGCTGAAGATGGTGATTTCGTTGTCTTCGTTGAGAATACGGAGCGTGCGCAATACCTCGTTCAGGGTAGAGCCACTGGTAGTAACATCATCTATCACCAACACATTCTGCTGGCGAATCATGGAACAAAGTTCACGTTCTTCTTCTGATTCAAACCTCAGGAAGATCATGATATATGGACGTAGCCTACTCTTTTTCACATCCTTGGCAATCGTGAAATAATCCTTCTGATGAATCATCTCCAGCATCGCGTTGATAGAACCCTTGGCCTGCTCTTTAGCGGCTGGGCTATAACGAGGCATCCCGTTCTCCAGAATATCGTCAAGATATTGTTTCTCGTAGGCTTTCATATCGAATGAAATATTCGAAGGAAGTGCCTTGACAAGTGTCATCTTATACAGAGTGGGCTGGGCAAATCTGTAGATATAGCGCAGCATGTACTGATTAACCTTGCTCGACGATTCGGGCATTACCACTATGTCATAATTGTAGAGATTAATCTTTTTATGAAGATTGTCTATCGCGTTTTTAATGAAGTCTGTCAAGTTTGGGGTGTTCTGTAAATCATTTGTAAACTTGACATATTTGATAAATGCTGTACGCACAGAACTTTCCACTTGCTCAGAGAATTCATAACCATAGTAAAAGCACTTGCCAAATGCCTTTACCTGATAGCCATTACCTGTAAGGCTGACTATGTCATCAGCACCATCATGTTCGAAGTCGAACACAAACCTCTTCTCTGTCTCGTCAAATGATACTCCCATACTATCCAGTTCCGTTTGCAAAGATACAACAATTGTTTGACATAAACGAACATTTCGGGCGAAATCTAACAAAAACAGGTAGATTCCGCCCGAAAGACATCAGAGATAAGGCTTCTATTCCGTCTTGAAGCTTTCTACCGGATTAGTTCTGACGGTCTTGTTCCCTCATCGGATCCTTACTTAAGCACCAACACCTCATTGTCCTTGAATGCCTCATAGCCGCTGGTGACGACGCGCTCGCCCGGCTCCAAGCCTTCGAGAACTTCGTAGTACTGCGGATTCTGGCGGCCTATGCGGATGTTACGGCGATAGGCTTTCGAGCCGCTCTTATCGAGGACAAAGATCCATTGGCCGCCTGTGGTCTGGAAGAATGTGCCGCGAGGAATGAGGACGGCCTGCTCGGGCTGGCCTAATTCCAAATCAATATAGTAGGTCTGGCCTGTACGGATGTTCTCTGGTCTTTCGCCTCGGAATACGAAGTCGCAACGGAACTTGCCCTCGCGAACCTCTGGATAGACCTTGCGAACTTGCAACTGATACTGCTTGTCGCCACGGGTAAAGGTGGCGGTGAGTCCTTGGCGCACGCGATCGATATAGTGCTCGTCTATTAGTGCCTGCACCTTATAGTCAGAGAGGTCGTTCAACTGGCCTATCTTCTGTCCGGGCTGGATGCTCTGACCTAATTCTACATCTAACAGGCCTAACTCACCATCGATGTTAGCCCGCACTTCGAGCTTATCCTTGCGCTGACGGACCAGCACCACGTTCTTGCGCATATTGTCGAGGTTGTCCTCCATCTGGTCCATCTGTACGGTGCGATAGATACTGTCCTGCTTCAGGCGCTTTGACACCAAAGAGCGTTTCTTGGCAGATAGTTGGTAGTCCTCTTGCGACTGGATGTAGTCTTCACGACTGATAAGCTTTTCCTGATAGAGTCGCTTGTTCTGCTCGAAGGTGCGCTGCTTGCGCTGGGTGTCCATGTCGAGCTGTGCCTGCTCCGTCTGGTTGTTCAGACGGTCTTGCTGCATGGCTACCTGCGTGTTTCGCAGCAGGTTCTGCTTCTCAGCCAGTTCTGCTTCGGCATTCAGAATCTGAAGGTCGAGGTTCGAATTGCTCAGACGAACGATGACATCGCCCTTCTTGACGTGCGAACCCTCTTCGACGACCTTCTCCATCACGATGCCGCCTTCCTCGGGCGAAATCTGCACCACCTGGATGGGCAGCACCTGTCCGTTGGTGCGCACATAGTCCTTGAACTCAGCCTTCGTTACCTCGCTTACTGTCAGATCGTCGGCATTGACTTTCAGCGTAGAAGCGTGATTGCCAAAAACCAGCCAACAGATTATTAACAGCAACAATGCACCACCTACAGCATACGGCCAATACTTCATCAGTCTTTGCGACTTTGTCTTTTCAATTATTCTGTCCACCTTTGTTATTTACTATTTAACGGTTTACTATTTACGATTTATTTAACGATTTAGCCATTTGACTATTTATTCCCATATTATCTCACCTTGATAGTAGCGCACGAGGCGTTCCTTGACCATCGCCATCAGCTGGCATTGCAGCAGGGTGGCTTTCGAGTTCAGCAGCTGCGAGGAAGTGGTGTGCAGGTCGATGGCTGTCGAGAGCCCCTCCTCAAACTGGCGACGCGTCAGCTGATAGGCTAAAGAGTCGGCTTCTACCTTCTTCTCCATCTGCACAGCCTGTTTCTGATAACCTTGCCAGTCCTGCCAAGCCTCGCGAGAGAGTTTCTCCAGTTCGAGTTGCTTCTGCTCGTAGTTCTCACGGGCTATCTGATAGTTGTTCTTTGCCTTGCGGATGCTGGTGATAGTCTGCAAACGGTTAAACAAGGGGATGCTCAACGTAGCTCCAATATACTCACCCATATTGTTCTTGATTTGGTTGTGGAAAGACTGACCTGTGTTGGAGTGCAGCGTATGATAGTAAGTGGTGTTCAGACCCGCACTCAACGAGAGAGAGGGGAACAATGAAGCACGAGCCTGATGCCACTCATGTTTGGAGGCCTGCATCTGATAGCGTGATGCCAATAGTTCTGGATGCTCCTGAGCCAATCCCAGTCCGAAGGCTACGGACTCGGAGTTTGATGCCGACGGACTTGGAGTCTGCTCCCGACGGACTTCCAGCGAAAGCGTATCTGCAATAGGGAAAGCCATCGCTTTCTTCAATTCCAGCAGGGCAGAAGCCAGGAGGTTCTGCTGACGAATCAATTCATAGTCGGCTTCAGCTTGTTGTGACTCCACCTGTGCCACATCTGCCTGAATCTTGCGGCCAACTTCTTCCAATACACGAGTCTGACGGAGCAAGAGTTTTGTTTCCTCCACTTTCTCCTCAGCCATCTTGACCAGTCCTTCGTAATAAGCGACGTTGGTGAAGGCTTGCATGACATTGAGAGCCGTCTGGTCTTGTTTCTGACGAAGAGCTGATTGCCCCATGAGAACGCTGGCTTTGGCAACTTTTAGTGCATGCAGACGGCTGAATCCATCGAAAACTGGCAGAGAAACACTCAGAGAGTAGCCATTATAAAAGGTACTCACGTCGGTATAGCCGTTCGTCTCTGGGTCGATGGCTCGTCCGAAGTTGTACTGCGCACCAATGCCTGCATCTAAAGATGGCAAGAAACGGCCAATGGCTCCTGTACGGTTCGCCTTGTAGTTGTCGAGTTCCAGCTCTGTCCGCTTCACCTCGTGGTTATGCTCCACGGCGTATTGCATACATTGCTGCATCGTCCACGACTGCGCTTCGCTAAATGAAAAATGATAAATGATGAATGATAAACTTATCAGACGTTTCATATTTCGCTGCTTTTGTTTGCAAAATTAGGTTTTTTGCTTCTTTGCTCCAAGGTTTTTAACACATCCAGAGGCAGATTGTCTAATAATTAGACAGTCTTCCGTATGATTTTTAGACAGATTATTATTAATTTTGCACCCATGAACAAATATGGTACGATATTAGTGGTTGATGACAACCCATCCATTTTGACGGCGATGCGCTATCTGTTGGATAGTGTCTTCGAACGTATATTGACGCTGAACCAGCCTGACTACATCCTGAAAACGATGGCGCAGGAGGAGATAGACATCGTGCTATTAGACATGAACTTCTCGCTGGGCGTGAACAGTGGACAGGAAGGATTGTTTTGGCTTCGCACCATCCGTAAGCAGCACCCGCAGACTCCCGTTGTATTGCTGACCGCCTACGCTGATGTGTCATTAGCGGTTAGAGGGTTGAAGAGCGGTGCCGCTGACTTCATCACCAAGCCGTGGGACAATGATGAACTCGTTCGTAAATTGAAAGACGTGCTGGAAATGCAGAGCGAGATAGTGACGCTCGACGAAATGGAGAAAGACCATATTCGTCGTACTATCGACCGCTGTCACGGCAATCTCTCGCAGGCAGCAGAACTGTTAGGCATCACCCGTCAGACACTCTATAACAAGATGAAACGCCTATGATGTGGCTATGTATTATAATAGGTGTACTGTTAGTTTCGGCCATTGCCTGGCTTGTCCGTCGGCAACGATTTCTGAAACTCCGTGCCCACCTGATGCAGGAGGCTATCCGCAATCGCGACTTCACCTTCCGGCTGCCTACCGACGGCTTGCTGCCAGGAGAGCGAGCCATGCAGCAGACGCTAAACCAACTGGGCGAGACTATCCGTCAGCAGGTGAACCAGAATGAGGTGGAATCATGGGAACGGCTTACCCGTGTGCTGACCCATGAGATGATGAATGCCACAGCGCCTATCACCAGTATCAGTCAGTCGATGCTGGGGCGTGACGATGTGAAAGGCACACCTCTCGAACCAGGCATTCAGGCCATCTACGACACCAGCCGCCATCTGAGCAAGTTCGTCAAGAACTACCGTAAGATGTCGGAACTGGAGAACCCCGTCTTGGCAGATGTGCCGCTCAGCCCGTTGATTGATGATGTCTGCAAGGCCTACCCGGAACTGACGTGGGAGGTAAGCATCCCGGGTGGCATCACAGTCCGCGCAGATGCAGGCATGCTGCACCAAGTGATGATGAACCTGGCTAAGAATGCGGTGGAAGCTGAAGCCAAGAAGATTGTCATCACACCGGTTGATTCGACATCCACCAATCAATTGAGACTCTATATCGGAAACGATGGTCTGCCCATCCCTGCAGAGAACCGTCAGTCACTCTTTGTACCTTTCTTCACAACCAAGCGCAACGGCAGCGGTATTGGTCTCTCTCTGAGTCGCCGCATGATGATTCAGCAAGGCGGCATGCTTGATCTTGCTGAAAAGCCGTTGTCAGGCTGCCATGTAGGTTTTATCCTCACCGTCATGGTTCCGTGATATTAAAATTCTTTCGAGAACACTGGGGGATCTGTCCCCCTGTGTCGCGGCAAGAAAACGAACCATATAGGATTACATCGACTCAGCCATCAAATAACTTAATTTTTAACGGCTACTTAACACTAAATCCCCTCTGTATATTCGGTGGGCGTCTGGCCGGTTGCTTCCTTGAATTTCTTCTGGAAATAGCTGCGGTCGCTGAATCCGCAGTGCTGCGCCACCGCCTCGTTGCTCCATTCGGGGTGCTCTCTGAGCACACGCTTCGCTGCGTCGATGCGCAGACTGTTCATCCAGCTGGCGTAGGTGCGGTTCTTCTTCTTCAGCCATGCCGAGAGCAGGTAGCGTGGCGTGCCGATGGCCTCGGCCGCAGTGGGCATGTTGATGCCGTTCTGCCGGTAGCCGCCCGCCTCAACCCATCGTTTCACGGCCTCCTCCACGTGCTGCAGCACCTAGTAGCAGCTTCAGCACCAGGAGCGTCAGCACGACAACGGCCGAGAATTGTGTCAGTTCCATATCCGCGATTGCTCTACTTTTCGACTGCAAAGTTACGAAGAAACTGTGAGAAAACTGCAACAAGGTGTGGAAATTGTGCGAATTAACATCACGGTATTCCTCGACGAGACGCCCCTATGGGTTGTCGTCCCCCTCGGCCTCATCTACGTGGCCGTGGGGGGATACTTCGTCTATATCATCATCCGTCTGTTCAAGGAGAAGTAACGGCACAATCAATAAACGGTAAAAAAACATCAGAACAAGGAATAGAATGACACGACCGATGACATACAGCCAAAAGAAATCCCCCGCACAGCACGAAGCCATGCAGGGGATGATGTCGTAGTCATTTGCGCATGGCTCTGACGAACCATTCTTCGTCGGGGGCGAATCCCCAGAAACATTTGCCGTCGCCGCCGAGGTCCCACTGGTTGGTGATTTCGTACTGCCGATAGGGCAGGCGGTCGAAACGGCCACTCAGAATCAACATACGTTCGCGGCGACGGAACCGACCGTGGCTCTTCTGCTTGCCGCGCTTTTGCGAACGACCGAGGCAAGTGCCAGCCGGCGTTCTCTTCTTACTTTTACCCATAATGTCTCGAATGTTATGAGCGGTCGCAGCGTCTCGTCGCGCCACTCGGTTAAACATTACGAGGCCGTGGGTGCCATCGGCGTTTCCTTGATTCTCTGTGCTAATGACATCATATCTGTCAATTTCTTATTCTCTTTTTATCCAGTTCTCCACCTTCACGCCGGGCATCGGCTCGAAGTGCTTCACGTTGTCAGTCACCACAGTCAGGCCGTAGTGCAGGGCGGTGGCGCCTATCAGAATGTCGAAGTTGCCGATTCCCTTGTCGAGCGTCTTCTTCTGTCGCTTCAGGGCGCAGCGAATCTGGGCGTACTCGTCAAACACGTCGCTGATGTCGAGGACGGTGACAGTCTCGCGCAGCCATTCCGGCTCCTTGATATGCCGCTCGTAGTCATTGCTGTTGTAGGCTCCGAAGGTCAGCTCTGCCAGCGTCACCTCCGAGACGCAGAGGTTCTTGCGCCCTACAGCTCGCACATGGGCGTTCACGCCACTGCGTTGGTGGAAATGCTCAATCCACGTGTTCGTGTCAAGAATGTACTTCTCCATAGCCGTCAGTCCATGTTTACTTCGCGTAGCACGTCGTTCTCGCGGCACTCCTTGATGGCAGCCTCCATGCGGGCGGCGTCCTCAGGGTCGTCGGCCCAGCAGCCCGCCAGTTTCTCAAACAACAGGTCTTTCTCCTCCTCGCTCAATGGTGGGGGCGGAGGCGTCGGCGCGACCTCTCTCTCTTCCATCGACTCGCTCAGCAGCACCACCAGCTCCAGTTTCAGCGGCTTGCTCAACCCCTGCAGCATCCCCCAGTACGGGGCAGCCTTGGCCGATGGTTTCCTTAATACTGTTCCATTCATACTCCTAATATATTTGGTTTCTGGTGGCAAAGATAGTGCAAACCGAACGAAAAACCAAATTTTTTTGAATTTTTCTGAGGTGCAGCCTGTCTTCAACGAAGTTAAAGATACGAATAATTATCGAATAAACGGAATATAAACATAAAGAATCATAATGAAACGAAAGACATCAATCAAGACCTTAGCGGCACGCGCAGCCATGACGCTGCTGCTCGCTGTACTCACCGCCACAACGGCGTGGGCACAGGAAGCCATCAGCGGCCTGACGTACAACACGGCGGGCGGGTATTACGAAATCAAAGATGAGCAAGACCTCAAGGACCTTGCCACTTACGTCAACGCGGGCAACGACGCCTACGGCAAGACGTTCAAGCAGACGGCCAACATCACCTTCGCCCACACCAGCGACTGAAGCGACACCAGCAGCGATGAGCATAATTTCGACGGCATTTTTAAAAACTTCAAAGGCAGCTACTATGGTCAGGGATTTACCATCAGCGGAGTCCGTATGCGTTTTTGTCATGGCTTGTTCTATTGTGCATACGGTGCAGTCGTTGACGGTATTGTCCTGGCCGATAGCCGCATCACCAACCATGAAAATACCGCCGGCATCGTGGGCTATACATACAACAATATCGAACAAGGCAACAAACCCGCTATAGTCAACAACTGCCACGTCCGCTCCAACGTCCTCATTCATACTCTTGGTAATTATCAAGCCAAACAATTAGGCGGCGTCGTTGGCCATAATGCCCTTGGGTGCCAGATTACCAACTGTACCAGCTCAGCTACCATTACGGGTCATACGGGTAGCGGTTTCCGTTATGACATCGGTGGCATTTCTCCGTAAGCGGCGACGAGTACACCATCCACACCGCTGAGGGCTGGGACGTGTTCTGCGACCTGCTGGCCAATAACGATAAGAGCTACTTCAGCGGCAAGACCGTCTGTCTGGGTGCTGACATCGAGGTCTCGCGCATGGCGGGCAGCGACAAACCTTTTAGTGGCACCTTCGACGGTCAGGGAAACACGCTGACCCTCAACTACGGCACCGCCTTTATCCTGGCCGACGGCAACCACGGCATTAACTGGTACCGCCTGGCTGAAGACCACTACACGCTGAAGGCCAACAGTGCCTACTTGCGCCTGTCTGCCAGCGTGGCGCCCAGCGCATCGCGCTCCCTGACGATGGCGTTCGAGGACGGTACGACGGGAGTCACCACCGCCTCCTCCCTGAACGGAGGGGAGTGGTATGACCTGAATGGCCGCAAGCTCATTAAGAAGCCGACACGAAAAGGACTCTATATCTTCAATGGACGTAAAACACTTATAGTATATGGGAGATGCAAAAAAGGTGGGGGCATGCACGCGGTAATTCCAAAAAGTTTCGTACCTTTGCACCCATGAACATCAATGAACTGGAAGATAAGCGGATAGCCGTGCTGTTGTCGGGCGGTGTCGACAGCAGCGTGGTGGTTTACGAACTGGCGCGGCTGGGACTGCACCCTGACTGCTTCTATATTAAGATAGGAGCCTCCCCCGACCCCTCCGAAGGAGGGGAGAATGAGTGGGACTGCTCTATGGAGGAGGACTTGGAGATGGCCACGGCTGTGGCTGCCAAGTACGGCTGCCGCCTAGAGGTGGTCGACTGCCACCGTGAGTACTGGGAGCAGGTGACGAAATATACTATGGATAAGGTACGCGCGGGACTGACGCCTAACCCTGACGTGATGTGCAACCGGCTCATCAAGTTCGGTGCCTTTCATGAGAAGCGTGGACACGACTATGACCTCATTGCCACCGGGCATTATGCAACAACGGAGGATGAGAAAATCGTAAATTGTAAATTGTCAAATCGTAAATTGAAATGGCTTTGCACCAGCCCCGACCCCGTGAAGGACCAGACGGACTTTCTGGCACAGATCTACGGCTGGCAGTTGGAGAAGGCCATCTTTCCCATTGGCCATTACGTGAAGGACGAGGTGCGGCAGATTGCTGAGCGCGAACACCTGGTCTCGGCCCGCCGCCGCGACTCGCAGGGCATCTGCTTCCTCGGCAAGATTAACTACAACGACTATATACGCCGCTATTTAGGCGAGCAGCCCGGCGACGTCATCGAACTGGAGACCGGTCGCCGTATCGGCGAGCACCGTGGGCTGTGGTTCCATACCATCGGTCAGCGTAAGGGCATGGGCTTCAGCGGCGGTCCGTGGTTCGTGGTGAAGAAGGACGTGGCGGCGAACATCCTCTATGTCTCGCATGGCTACGACCCGCAGACGGCCTACAAGCAGCAGTTCCCCATCCACGACTTCCACAGTATCAACGGACAGATGCCCGGCGAGCGGGTGACGCTGAAGATTCGCCACACGCCCGAATACCTGCCGGCGCGGCTGGAGGCGCAGGGCGACGGACGCTTCCTGGTGCATGCCGATGCGCCTATCCACGGGGTGGCACCGGGACAGTTCTGCGTCGTTTACGACGATCGCCACCACCGCTGCTACGGTAGTGGCGAGATTACGGTGTGACGCGCACGGGGGGCGTTACTCAAACGTCTTAAAGGCATAGCCTTGCTCACGGAGCCACTCGATGCTCTTGGGCAAGGCTATTTTCAGTTTCTCTATGGACTTCAGCGAGTCGTGGAAGGTGATGATGCTGCCGTTGCGGGCATAGCGGCGGACGTTGTTGACCACGTCTTCGGCGGTGGTCCATTTGGAGTAGTCGCGGGTGACGAGGTCCCACATCACCACCTTGTAGCGCTTGATAAGCAGGTAATACTGGATGATACGCATCCAGCCGTGGGGCGGGCGGAACAGGTGGCTGTGGATGTAGGCATTGGCGTGCTCCACGTTGTAGGAATACTCATGGAAAGTGCGGCGCAGACCGCTGATGTGGTTGTGGCTGTGGTTGCCCACCTGATGGCCTTCGCTGACGATGCGCTGGTAGAGTTCGGGATGCTTGCGTACGTTGTCGCCCACCATGAAGAAGGTGGCCTTGACATTGTACTGCCTGAGAATGTCGAGGATGTAGGGCGTGGCTTCGGGAATGGGACCGTCATCAAAGGTCAGGTAGACTGACCTGTCATGACGGTCCATTCTCCAAAGAGCCCTCGGATAGAGCCAGCGGAGGTAGACTGCTGGTTGCTCTATAAACATTTACAAGCCGATGTTGCCTCCCTTGCTCTGGTAGGTGGCAAAGTACTGCTCCAGTTCCTTTTCGCATTTCTCGCCGGTAGCCTCGTCAATGTCGTCGGCTATCTGCGTCAGCATCTGAAGGATGTAGAGGTGCATCTGGCACTCCTGCTGGCAGGAGGCGAAGCGCGGGCCGTCGAGCGAGCAGTACCATTGCAGGTACTGGCACGACTTCTTCCACAGCTCCCGTAGCAGCTCCTTCGCCTTGCCGGTCTTCCCGATGCCGATATAGGCGCGAATCAGGTCGGTGGTGCCGCTTGAGAAGTCGTGGGGCAGGTTGCTGGCCGGCAGCTCCTTCTCGGCCAGTGCCAGCACGCGGGCGGCCTTGTCGTTCTTGCCCTCGTTGACAAGGTTGATGGCCAGCTGCGACAGCAGGCGGCGGTGGGTGAAGCACATGCGCGTGACGGTCTCGTCGAGATAGATGCCGGGCTGGCTGACGTTGCCGTACTTAAAGCGTTCCATGACGTTCTTGTAGGCCTTCTCGGTGTCGAAGGTCTTCAGCCCCGTGCCTTTCGTGGTGAAGGGCGTGATGCGGTTGGCCAGACCCTCCTGCACGAAGTTGTCGCCCAGGTTCATGTAGTTCTCCGAGCCCACGGTGAGGGCGACGTAGATGGGCCGCTCCCAGTTGCACTGGTCAATCATCTCGAGCATCATCAGGTCGCCCTTGTACAGGGCACCCTTGCCCTTGAGCGAGATGACCATGCGGTCAGGAATGGAGTCGCCCTGGAGCATCATGCCCGAGCGGCGCACGGCCTCCTTGTCGATGGTCATGTAGACGGTGTCGGTGGGTATGACGTGGAAGTCCTTGTTGGTGGAGCGCACCCAGTACTTCAGGATGTTCTTCAGTTCGAACGGCTCGTCGCCGAACATCTTGCGGGCCTCCTCAGGCTGCTCCTGATAGAGCTGTAAGACCTGCGACTTCAGGCTGGGGTCTACCTGCACATACTCGTTGGTGCCGGCACAGTACTCAATGCGCTGCCATGATATGGGCACGCTGGGCGAGTCGTAGGCCGGACGGCGCATCTGGTCGATGTACCAGTCGGTCTGCAGGTAGCTGAGGTTGCAGACGCGGGCATCAGTCCTGACACCCTCCGTGTCCTGGTTATACCACAGGGGGAAGGTGTCGTTGTCGCCGTTGGTGAAGATGATGGGGTTGCCCTTGTCCTGCAAGGTCATGAGGTAGTTCTGGCCGAAGTCGCGGCAGGCGTAGCGTCCTGAGCGGTCGTGGTCGTCCCATGTCTGCGAGGCCATCTGGATGGGCACCATGAGTCCTATAAGACCTATAAGCCCCATAAGCCAAGCGGGCTCTTTTTTCAGTTTGCTGCTGATAAGGTCGCAGATGGCGGCCACGCCCATGCCGCACCAGATGGCGAAGGCATAGAACGAGCCGGCGTAGGCATAGTCGCGCTCACGTGGCTGGACAGGTGTCTGGTTCAGGTAGAATACGATGGCCAGACCCGTCATGAAGAACAGGAAGAAGACCACCCAGAACTGCTGGATGCCCTTCTGCCCCTTCTTGAGCGACTGCCAGAAGAGGCCGATGAGGCCCAGCAGCAGCGGCAGGCAGTAGAACACGTTGTGGCCCTTGTTCTGCTTCAGCTCGTCGGGCAGCTTCGACTGGTCGCCCAGGCGGGCATTGTCGATGAAGGGTATGCCCGTGAGCCAGTTGCCGTGCTCCAGTTCTCCATGGCCCTGCAGGTCGTTCTGGCGGCCGGCGAAGTTCCACATGAAGTAGCGCCAGTACATCCAGTTGCACTGGTAGCTGAGGAAGAAGCGGAGGTTGTCCCACTGTGAGGGCACCTTCACCATGACGTTCTCGCCGCAGCGGTCGTAGGGCACCTCGGTGCCGCTGACGCCACCCATCCACGACTCGTAGTCGCGGGCGTGGCCGGCATCGTACATGCGGGGGAACAGCATGTTCTGGGCATATTTGTACTCGTCCTTGGTACGCACCACGAAGTAGGTGTCTTTCTCGTCTTTGGAGGCCTTCTCCTTACGCTGCCACACGGGCTTACCCTTTGACATGACGGGACGGCAGACGTTGCCGTCGACCTCCAGAGCCACCTGCGAGGTGTAGGCCTGGCCGTAGAACAGCGGGCGCTGTCCGTACTGGTCGCGGCCCAGGTAGTCGCCAAGAGTAAAGATGTCCTCGGGCGAGTTCTGGTCCATGGGCGGGTTGGCATCGGAGCGTATGACGATGACGGCGTAGGTAGAGTAGCCTATCATGAGCATCAGCATGCAGAGCAGGGCGGTGTTCTTCAGACGGGGCGACACTAAGGCCAGGCGCTTGGTCTCGCCACTGGGCAGGAACCGGCGGTTCAGGACGAACCACAGGGCGGCCAGTACGACGACACCGATGACGACTGCCGACCAGCCGTAGCCGTAGAAGGGTATGCCGAGCAGACCTACGGAGAGCAGGAAAGCGATGTTCTGGCGCTTCCAGTTCTGCTCCGTGGCGTTCTGCGTCTCATAGATAGCCCAGATGACGGTGGCAATGAGCAGGATGATATAGATGTAGAGGCCGGTGTTGAACGGCATGCCCAGCTCGTTGACGAACAGCAGTTCGAACCAGCCGCCCACGGTGATGATGCCGGGCACGACGCCGTAGAGCACCAGGGCCACCAGGGCAAACGACACGAGCAGTGCCACTAACGACCCCTTGGCATTGGCATCGGGGAACCGCTTGTAGTACCACACCAGCACGATGGCCGGCAGACAGAGCAGGTTCAGCAGGTGGACGCCGATGCTGAGGCCCGTCATATACATGATGAGCACCAGCCAGCGGTCGGCATGCGGCTCGTCGGCATGGTCCTCCCATTTCAGGATGAGCCAGAAGACGACTGCCGTGAAGGCCGACGAGTAGGCATACACCTCGCCCTCGACGGCCGAGAACCAGAAGGTGTCGCTAAAGGTGTAGATGAGGGCACCCACCATGCCGGAGGCCTCGATGGCAATGAGCTTGGCGGTGGTCAGCTCGTCCCACTTGTCGATAAGCAGGCGACGGGTCAGGTGCGTGATGCTCCAGAAGAGGAACAGGATGCACGTGGCCGACAGCAGGGCGCTCATGGTGTTAACCCAGTAGGCTACCTGTGTGGGGTCGCTGGCAAACTGCGAGAAGAGGTTGGCCGTCAGCATGAAGAACGGTGCCCCGGGGGGGTGTCCTACTTCCAGGCGGTAGCCCGTAGTGATAAACTCCGGACAGTCCCAGAACGAGGCTGTCGGTTCGATAGTGGAGCAATAGACGAAAGCGGCCACCAGAAAGGCCAGCCAGCCGCAGACGTTGTCCACGATTCTAAATTGTTTCATCCTAAAAAGTATCCTTTTTAACGTTAAAAATCTGAATTCAGCCGCAAAGGTACGAATAAGTGAGCGAAAAACCAAATTTTACGGCGCTTTTTCCTTGCAGGAATACTTTGGTGCTGCTTGGGCGGTACAAGACTGCGGCTGAATACTCTTGATATTCAGCCGCAGGCAAGTGTCGGACGAAAGAGGTGTCACCTCATTTCCCGCTTTGTAGTATGGATTCCAGGTCGGGACTCTTAAACAGGTCGTCTTCTTCGCGGTCGAGCACTGTGCCGCCGCTGTAGTCGCCTCCCAGTCCGGGTGCTGAAGCCTCCATCAGGTGGCAGTCAGCGTCCATGTTCAGTATTTCTGTTTCTGGCTTATTATATTTCTTCATAACAATGGTTCCTCCTTCTGATTATTTAATGATGATTTTCTTTCCGTTCTTCACATAGACACCCTTCGTGGCCTTGCTGACGCGCTGGCCGTTGAGACTGTAGATGGCAGCATCGTCGCCGGCTGTCAGGCTGACGTTCTGAATGCCAGTAGCCTCGCCGTTGAAGGTAAGGACGCGGGCTTCAATAGCCTCGTTGAACTGGAGGTAAGCCTTGCCAGCAGCAACGGTTGCTGCGGTGGCGTTAATCTTCTGAAACTCGGCATTGCTGCCATTAACGCCCAGCACATACTTTGTCTTGCCACCCTCTGCACTTACAGTTGCGCCGGTGCCGGCAATCAGCAGGTTGGAGGATACATCGGTATCACTACTTCCTACGATGGGGATGTTGTATTCTACGCCAGCAGTACCATTCAGCAACAGACCAGTACCGGCAGGAACGGTGCCCGTCACCTCGCTCAGCGTCAGCGTGTTGCCGTCGTGACCAGTAACCATATAGGCCGTCAGACCATCTATGGGATCTGAGAAGTCAAGAGCGCAGTTGCTGCTGAATGTTGACCAGCCGTATTCGCTGACTGTGGTGCTGGCAGAAAGCAGGTCGATGTGAGAACCGTCAGTCAACAGGCGTACTACAGCATCTGTGCTGGCAAAACCGTCTTTGGCGGGGGTGAAACTAAATACACCAGTGAAGGGGTCGCCGTTGACAGGTGTGTGTACAGCAGTAACAGTAACGTTTGCATCATTGCGTACGATGGTCATTACAACATCTGTGCCGTCCATCATTTCGCCATAATCTGAAGGCCATGTAGATCCGTCAAAACTATTGTTGTCTCTAAGAGTTCCCCAGTTGTTGCCGCCCATCACCCAGTCGGCATATTGGTCATCTTGCTGCATTTCAAAGACCCAATTGTTCCAACTATTAATGCGGTTGGTATAGTTCTTGAAATGCAAGGTTAAAGTGGCATTGGGGGCAATGGTGAAATCCACGCGGTTGCCTGTACCAAATCCACCTGCATTGTTTTCTACACCACAAAGTGTACCAGTAATAGTTTCTGTATCAGTTATTGTTGTTTTGCTGTCATCAATTGTAATTTGTGAGTGGTCTGCGGCAAGGAAAGCATAAATGTTTTGTGTGCCGTCCTCACAGTCCATAACAAAATAATGGCGTGACTTTTGGGAGCTTGCTGTAGTGAAATCCTGAATAAGGATAACCTCTTTGCCCAGACGTTTTACTGTTAAATTGACGGTTAGACCAACCAAGTTTGTTTTGAAGTTATCCCAATCATGATTGTTAAGGTTTACCGTAAACCAGTTGCCGTTGCCTGTGTTGTTCTTGTTGTCCCAGACCCAATCCCCGTTTCTGACACCATAACAGTCACCGCGCATGACAAGGTATTCCGTACCTGTGGCCCAAGCGTCAGCACTTCTGAGAATTGTCATCCATGCGTCCCAATTTTCGCTTCCAAGCGTAGCATTGACAACAAATTGGACACTTAGCGTCTTGTTTGGCTCAATTGTATAAGCGGTGGTTGTGTGTGAACCGTCTTCACCCCATCCTGTGTCTGTTGTTCCAATCGTCGTGTCAGCCACAGCCTGTCCTGCGCCTATTCCTATCATAACGGCAAGCAAGGCGAAGACCTTCTTTGTTTTTGAGAATAAAAGTTTACCCATAAATCTTTAGTTTAATGTAGTTAGTAAGTCGCTATTAGTGTAGAAAATACAATTATCGCCGCAAAGATACAGATAACTTTCTGCATCGCCAAACATTTTATGAATTTTTTACGCAAACTTTACGCTATAAGGAAGAGTCTACAGGAAGAAGCCCGTGCCGTAGATGAGCACCAGATAGCGGAACACTTTGCCAAGGGTGATGGCTACAAACGTGATGACGATGTTGGCACGCATCAGTCCCAGCAGGATGGTGATGGCCGAGCCGATGATGGGCAGGAAGGCGAAGAACCCCATCCAGGCGCCCCGCCCGGCCATAAAGCGCTCGGCACGCTCCATGTCGCGGGGCTTGACGTGGAGATAGCGCTCAAACCACTCAGTCTTGCCCATGTGGCCTACCCAGTAGTTGAACATCGAGCCCAGGACATTGCCCACCGTACCGTAGGCCATGAGCAGCCAGGGGTCGAGGCCTGCCGCCATGAGACCGATGATGACCGCCTCGCTGCTGAAGGGCAGGACGCTGCCTGCCAGCAACGAGGCAATGAACATGCCGGTATAGCCGTAGCTGGTCAGAAGGTCAATGATGGCATCCATAGGTTAAGGATTGTCAGCAGAAGGGCAATGGCGACTATCACATGGAAGGCAATATTGGTGACGCGTGTGTGGGTGAGCGCCAGAAAATGACCAATGAGCGGTGCCGTGTTGATGATAAGCAGCCGCAGCAGCACGTCGAAGTGCTGTGGCTGCACGCAGAGCAAGAGGAAGGTAACGCACCACAGCTGAATGAAGCAGCCATAGAGCAGGCGGATGCGGATATTGTCGGCAGACTGGTTGCGCTTGAAATGGACAATGCCGGTGATACCAAGGCCTACTACAAAGAGCAGTACAAGAATCTGCCCTATTGCCAGCTGACTGTAGTCGCCTGGCAGTGGGAAGTCGGCCAGTTTCATGAAATGGGCGGGCAGCAGGTCTGTCTGTCCCTGCCAGATGGCAATGGGCAGCAGAAACCAGTAGGGGGTGATCAGACCGAGGATGGAGGCTACAAAGGTGCGTCCGCTGAACGACGACAGCTGGAAGAACATGATGAGCCACAGCAGTGGCAGGAAGTACAGAATCTGTATGAAGACCGTGCTGCAAAGTCCTATGCAGAGGAAGGCATAGAACGTCCAGCCCGTTGCCTGCTTGTCCTGATAACTGTGGAAGAGCATGGCGTAGAAAGCCACGTAGCAGAGGGCGGCTATCGCTCCGCCCATGTTTTCAAACAGGAAGTTGGCGGCGCATGTCAGAATGATGAAAGAGCAGGATATGGAGCGGCTGAAGATGCGGATGAGAGCGTTGCCGTTGTTCAGCTCTACCAGAAGGTAGACAGACACCAAAAAACAGGCAAACTGCACCCATGCACCACCCAGCAGCCCGTCCGACGTGATTGGCACGTCGGGCAGAAGCGTTCCGCTGATCAGCCATACGGCAATGGCGTAGGAAATCACCACCGGCAGCGTCATGCGGCTCTCAGCCACGCGGTTTTGTCTGCGCTTCAGCATTTACAGGTCGGCACCGATGTCGCGGCGGAAATAGCGGTCGGTAAACTGAATCTTCTGGGCTTCGGCAAACGACTTAGCCAGGGCCTCGCCCTTGTCCTTGCCATAGCTGGAAACGGCAATGACGCGGCCGCCATTGGTGACGAGCCTCTCCCCCGGCCCCTCCCCGATAGGGAGGGGAGCCATGGCGGTGCCGGCATGGAAGATAATACTCTCTCCCCCAAGGGCAGGGGGGAGGCTTATTGGATAGCCCTTCTTGTAAGCCTCAGGATAGCCGCCGGAGACCAGCATGACGCAGACGGCGGCACGCTCGTCGTGCTCCACAGGGTACTGGTCAAGGTTGCCTGCAGCCACACCCTCGAACAGGTCGACGATGTCGGTCTTCAGTCGCAGCATGACGGTCTCCGTCTCGGGGTCGCCCATGCGGCAGTTGTACTCAATGACGTATGGCTCTGCCTCGCCAGTAGGTGTGTTGGTACGGTTGATAAGACCAAAGAAGATGAAGCCTTTGTAGTCAATGCCTTCGGCTTTCAGACCCTCCACCGTGGGACGGATGATGCGGTCCTCCACCTTCTGCATCCACTCCTTGGTGGCAAAGGGTACGGGCGACACCGAGCCCATGCCGCCGGTGTTCAGACCGGTGTCGTGCTCGCCGATGCGCTTGTAGTCCTTGGCCTCGGGCAGTATCTGGTAGTGGTCGCCGTCAGTCAGCACGAACACCGAACACTCGATGCCGCTCATGAACTCCTCGATGACCACGCGGCTTGAAGCGTTGCCGAACATGCCGCCGAGCATCTCCTGCAGTTCACGCTTGGCCTCGTCGAGCGTAGGCAGTATCAGCACGCCCTTGCCGGCACAGAGACCGTCGGCCTTGAGCACGTATGGGGGCTGGAGGGTTTCCAGGAAGGCCAACCCTTCCTGCACGTGTTCGCCGTCGAAAGTCTCGTAGCGTGCCGTGGGGATGTTATGGCGCTTCATGAAGCCCTTGGCAAAGTCCTTGGAGCCTTCGAGCACGGCACCGGCCTTCGACGGTCCGATGACGGGCACGTCCTTGGTGCGTGCGTCATGCTTCAGGTCGTCATAGATGCCCTTTACCAGAGGGTCCTCAGGGCCCACCACCACCATGTTAATGGCATTATCAGCCACAAACTGCTTGATGGCCTCAAAGTCGTCGGCCTTCATGGGCACGTTTTCGCCACACTGCGAAGTGCCCGCATTGCCGGGGGCGATATAGAGTTTGTCACACTTGCTGCTTTGTGCAATCTTCCATGCCAGGGCGTGTTCGCGGCCGCCGCTGCCTAATAAAAGAATCTTCATCGTCGTATCTCGTTTTATTGTTTTGTTTCGCTAACAGCTGGCAAAGGTACGAAGAATCGTGTAGAAAACACCGCTTTTAACTTTCTTTAGGACAATTTACAAAGGGAACTTCATGAAATTATTCAGAATCCGCGCCTGCCACGACCACCGAAACCGCCGCGTCCACCACGACCGCCACGCTGGCGTTCTTCGTCGAAGTCGCCGTCAAAGTCTCTATTGCTGCTGTTGCGTCCGCCGAACATATCGAAGCGGTAGCTGACGTGCAGCATGGCATAGCTGGTAATGGCGTTCACCTCGGAGTCGCGCCAGCCGTTGGCATTGACGGTACGGCTGAAGTTGCTCTGCTGGTGCAGGATGTCGTACCACTGCATCATGACGGTCAGCTTTTTGCCGCGCAGGAAGCTGTGTGAGAGCTGGGCGTTCCAGATATACTCATTGGTATTGAGCGACGCATCGGCATAGCCGCGCTTGCAGAAGAGGTGGAAGTCGGTGGAGAGGCTGGAGCCCCAGGGAAAGGTTATCTTGGTGTTGCCGCCGTAGTTGTAGTTCCACGTTGTCAGGTTGTTAGAGGCCTGCAGGCGGTTCTCGGTGCGGGCATAGCTGAGGCGGGTGTTCAGCGAAGCGCTCAGCCATTTATGACGGTAGCTCAGCGACACCGACGGTGACAGGTTGTAGGTGTGGGTGACATTCCTGTCGGGTACGGCCGTACGGTTAAGGTTGACGTAGCCAATGCGGTGGTTGTAGCTGCCGTCAATGCCGCCACTGACATCCCAGCGGTTCAGGGTGTCGAGTCCGATGTTAAAGGAGACGCCGGCCCTGGTGTTCCAGTTGCCGTTGATATTCTCCGGTCGTGAGACACGTCCGCCGGTGGTCTCATTATAGGTCACGATATTGCCGATGGCGTTGCTCGTGCGCTGCCAGTTGCCATTGGCGTTGAAGCTCCAGTGGCGCTGGGCCTTGGGAACCTGGAAGCCCAGGCTGTCGACGACGAATGCCGGCGACCGTTGTTTCTGGAAGGTCACCTGCAGGTTGGTGGTGAAGGCCGGCTTCAGCCCCGGGTTACCCATCGAGATGTTCAGCGGATTGGTGTCGTCGTAGATGTCGAGCAGCTGTGTGATGCTGGGCTGCTGTGTCTGACCACGGAACTGTACCTGCAGGTTGGTTTGCTGGTTGTAGCGGTAACGCAGGTTCAGCGTCGGCGAGAGATTGGTTACCGTGCGGACGGTGTCTACCGGGCGTCCCAGATACTGCTGGACATAGTGCGACTTCTGGGGCTGGATGCTGATGCCGGCGTTCATGTTCAGCTTGTCGCGTACCATCCTTAACTGCAGGTCTATCTGGTGGCCGTGCTCCGTGCGCTCTGAGTAGCGTGTCAGCCGGTCGCTGAGATAGGTCTCGTAGGGACCGGGCAGGGCACCGAACAGGGCTGCCCATTCACGGTATTCGTCCATGAGGCCGGCAAACGCCTGTTCTGACAGGTCGGGCAGGTCGTAGGTCGACGGATCGTTCTTCTGGTGCCGGTAGCGGTAGCGGTAGTTCAGTTGCAGAAACAGTCCCTGGGCACCGAACGAGCGCCGCCCGCCACCCCGGCGACCGGAAGGGCCGCGTGACCTTCTGGCAGCAGAGCTGCCTGACAGGGTGTCAGTGGCTGACGGCTTGGGGGTGAACGTCAGCAACGGTTCGGTATAGGCCACGCCCAGCGTGTAGCTGAAGTTGTCGCTGGCCGCTGTGGTATATCGGTTCGTCTGGTAGGTAGAGTCACGTCCGAAGCGGTCTTTCTTCTGGTAGAGATGTACGGCTGACAGGCTGCCGTTGTCGTTCGTCCCGTCGCGGTAGCTGATGCTGGCGTTGATGGCGGCGTTGCGTCCCTTGGTGCCGAAGCGCCGATAGAGTTGCATCTGGGCACTGACGTCGGCAGAGCGGCTCTCAGCCAGCGACTTGTTGCGCCGGTCGTTGACAATAAGCTGACTGTCGGCCATCAGCTGGCGGCTTTCATCACTGAGGGCATCGCTGACATAATTGAAGGGGTTGGCATTGAACGACGCATTGACCGACGATGACCGGCTGTCGGCTGTAGAAAAGCTGGCATTGGGACGAAAGGACAGGTTGGTGACGGAGTCCAGCGTCCATTGCAGGTTCATGTTTGCCGTCCAGTTATTGCTGCGTGAATAGCTTTGGTTCACGCTGTTAGAGAAAGCGCCGCCCCGTGTGTTGACGAAGTTCTCCGACCCGTTGCGGCTCCAGTTGTCGGCATCGTTGTGCGTCCAGGTAACCCTGCCGCTGGTCTTCAGTTTCTTGCCGTCTTCGTAGCTGATGTCCAGGGCGGCGGTCTTCAGCTCGCGCTGCCCCTGGTTGTTACCCCGGCCCCGTCCGCCACGACCGGAGAAGTTGCGCCCGTTGACGTTGTTGGCATTGCCCATGAAGGTGTAGCGCATGGCGCCGAAAGGCTTCATGGCGGTCAGACGGATGCCGTAGCGGTTGTCGGAACCGTAACCGATATCGGGATTGGCCTGCAGACCGTTACGGGCACTGCGCTTCGTGACAAACTCCAGCACGAAGTCGTCCTCGCCATCGTCGACACCGGTCATGCGGCTCAGGTCGCTCTTCTCGTCGTATGCCTTCACCTTGTCAATGACATACGACGGCAGGTTCTTCATCACAGCCTCATTGTTGCCGGTCATAAAGTCACGACCGTCCATCTTGAACTTCTTCACCTCCTTGCCATTGACGGTAATCTTGCCGTCGTCGGCTATCTTGGCCCCTGGCAAAGCCTCTACCAGTGCCTCTATCACCGCCCCCTCAGGCACGGTGAAAGCGTCGGCATTGTAGACCACCGTGTCGTCCTTGACCACCATTTTCGGCAGATTGGCCGTCACCACCGTTTCCTTGAGCAGCAGGGCATCGGCATCGAGTCTGATTTTTCCAAGCTGCAGGGTGCGGACGGCCGTCGTGTTGACCCGCTGCTCTTTAGGCTTGTAGCCCAAGTAGGAAACCCGCAGCAGATAGGTGCCGCCCCTGACATGGCCCAGCGAGAAGCGCCCCTGGGCATCGGAGACGGTACCGGCTACCAGCGTCGTATCGCTGTGACGGATAACATACAGCTGTGCTGTGGCTTTGACAAGCGACTCGCCGGTTGCTGCATCAACAATCTGTCCGCTGACCGCCGGTGTCTGGGCAGACAGACGGGCAACGGTCAGGCAGAAAAAGGCGAGTAGCCAACTTGTCCGTATCATATATCTGTGGGGTATTGCTTTTTCTTTTGACATGAATTTCCGCAAAAGGTTTATTCATGCAAAAGAAAAAGTTACCGCACAGTTATTTCAAGTAGTCGTCGAAATAGCGGGTGATGCGCTCATGCAGATGGACGCTGGCATGGCCCCGCATGTTGTGCTCCTCGCCGGGGTAGGCAAAGAAGTCGGGCTGGGTGCCGGCCTTGATGCAGGCATCGAGGAACGACAGGCAGTGCTGCGGCACCACGGTGGCGTCGTTATAGCCCGTGATGATCTGCAGCCGCCCTTTCAGGTTGCAGGCCTTGTCGATGAGACTCGTCTTGGCATAGCCCTCGGGGTTAGACTGCGGTGTGCCCATATAGCGCTCGCCGTACATCACCTCGTACCATTTCCAGTCGATGACGGGACCGCCGGCCACACCCACCTTGAACACGTCGGGGTGGTTGAGCATCAGCGTGATGGTCATAAAGCCGCCGAACGACCAGCCGTGGACACCCAGGCGGTTCATGTCGACGTAGGGCAGCGAGCGCAGATAGTCGACGCCCTTCATCTGGTCTTGCATCTCTATCTGTCCCAGCTGGTGGAAGGTGGCCTGTTCGAACTGCAGGCCACGGTTCTCAGACCCTCTGTTGTCGAGGATGAAGACGATATAGCCCTTCTGTGCCATGTAGGTCTCCCAGGAGCGGCTGGACCAGTGCCACGATGCCTGTATGTTATGGGCATGGGGACCACCGTAGACGTAGACCACGGTGGGGTACTTACGGGCGGGGTCGAAGTCGGCGGGCTTCACCATGCGGTAGTAGAGGTCGGTCTGTCCGTCGGCGGCCTTGATGCTGCCGCACTCAAAGATAGGCTGCTGATAGTCCTTCCACGGGTCTTCAGCGTCTAAGAGGTTTGTGGGGCGCGGGGTCTTGGCGTTGACATCCACGACATCGATGACGCGGGGCCGTGTGGGGGTAGAGTAGCGGTCAACGAGGAAGTTGCCCGACGGTGACAGCTCGGCATTGTGTACGCCGTCGACCGTTTCCAGCTGCTTCATGGCGCCGGTCATGCTGACGCTGTAGAGACGCTGGTGCAGTGGGTGCTCCTTGTTGGCCTTGATGACGATGGTCTTCTGCTTGAGGTTGAAGCCCAGCACATCCAGGACCACCCACGGTCCTGCGGTGAGCTGCTTCAGGCACTGGCCTTCAATATTAAATAGGTATAGGTGGTTGTAGCCGTCGCGCTGGCTCTGCATGATGAACTTCGTGGCGTCCCAGGGCAGGAACTGTATGGGGTGCAGCGGCTCGACGTACTTGTCGGAGGTCTCGTGGTCGAGTTCGGCCACAGGGTTGCCCGTGACGGCATCGTAGCTGACAAGGCGGCAGTCGTTCTGTGCACGGTTCAGCTCAAACATATAGATGGTCTTGGCGTCGGGGCTCCAGGCAATATTGGTGAAGTAACAGACCCCCTCGGGGGATGACAGAGGGGTTAGATAGACTGTCTTGCCGGTCTTCAGGTCGTAGACGCCGACGGTCACCTGGTGGCTGGTCATGCCGGCCATGGGGTATTTGTCGGGCTCGTAGGTGGCTGAGCGGGGGAAGATGTCCACCTGCGGATAGTCGGTCACCATCGACTGGTCCATGCGGTAGAAAGCCAGGCGCTGACCGTCGGGGCTCCAGAAGGTACCCTTCTCGATGCCGAACTCATTGCGGTGTACGGACTGTCCGTAGACCACGTCGCGTGAGCCGTCGGTGGTCAGCTGGTGTTCATGACCCTCAGCGTCGGCCACGCAGAGCTGGTGGTCCCTGACGTAGGCCGTAGCCCGCGACACGGGGTTCCAGTCGTTGGCCGTCTGTGCCGAGAGGCTGTCCTGCCATACTATCTGGTGCTTCTTGAAGTCGAGCAAGAGGAACGACCGCTTGTTGCCTAAGGCCACGACAGGCTTGCCGGGGTAAGGGAAGGTGGCGTTCATCAGGTGGCGCACGTGGTGGTCATCGTCGCTGTTGGCCCATTTGTTAACGTCGTCAAGGGTGAAGAGCAGCGTCGATTTACCCGTCTTGACATTGACAAGGCGGCACTCCTCAACATCGGTCTGCACCAGCTGGTCGCCCCACCACGTCAGCCACATGTTCTTGGGCTGCAGGTTGTGGTAGTTGGTGCCGCCGAAGTTCAGGTCTTCCAGCGTAAAAAGCTTTTGTTGGGCCGTCATGGTCAGTGCGGACAGTGCCAGCAGGGCTGTCAGAAACTTAATCTTCATCATCGTCAAACCGGTTGCGTTTCTTTCCAAAATCGCGTTTCCCGGGCTTGCCGCCAAAGCCCGGTTTCCCTTTCCTGTCGCCATAGCCAGGCTTGCCCGACCTGCCGGGGCGTGTGTCACGGTCGCCATAGCCGGTCTTTCCGCTGAAGGAAGTCTTTCTGGGCCTGCGGTCTTCAAGCACATCGTGGCGGTGGAAGGTAAACGAGCGGATGTCGCCCTCTTCGTTCTGTTCCTGCTCCTCCATGCGCTGCTTGAAGTCGCGGTTCTTCTTGAAACGGTGCTTCTCGGCCATCTGGCGCTTCTCGTCATCGGTCTTCACGGCACCGCCCTCGGCGCGGAACACGTTCATCTTGCCGTCGAACATCTGGTACTTACGGAACTCACACTCCAGCGAGCCATTATAAAGAGGTATCTTGATGCTGGGCTTCAGACCTATCTGGTCGAAGCATTCTTCGCGGTAGGAGAGTACCCAGGCATCGTTTCCCGTGAACTCATGCTTCAGGCGCTCACCAATCATCTTGTAGGTGCCCAGCAGGTCGGGCGTGGAGATACGCTCGCCGTAGGGCGGGTTGGTTACCATGATGCTCTTCTGCTGCGGCTGCTTAAACTGCTTGAAGTCCTGCTGCTCAACGGTGATGCTGCTTGAGAAGCCTGCCGCCTTGACATTGAGACGGGCGGTGTTCACAGCCTTCATGTCGATGTCGTAGCCATAGATATGATGTTTGAACTCGCGCTCCTGCGAATCGTCGTTGTAGATGCGGTCGAAAAGGTCTGCATCGAAGTCGGGCCACTTCTCGAAGGCATACTCCTTGCGGAACAGTCCCGGTGCCATGTTATGGGCAATGAGGGCTGCCTCGACGAGCAGCGTGCCCGAGCCGCACATGGGGTCGATGAAGTCGGTCTCGCCCTGCCAGCCCGTCATGAGAATCATGCCGGCAGCCAGCACCTCGTTCAGCGGGGCCTCTACCGACTCCTGACGGTAGCCGCGGCGGTGCAGCGACTCACCGCTGCTGTCGAGCGACAGCGTGCAGTGGTCTTCGGCAATGTGCATGTTCAGCCGTATGTCGGGGCTGCTCACCGATATGTTAGGACGCTTGCCTGTGCGCTGGCGGAACTGGTCGACGATGGCGTCCTTCACCTTGTAGCTGACGAACTTGGAGTGGCGAAACTCCTCGGAGAATACCACGGCGTCGACGGCGAAGGTCTTGTCGTTGTCCAAGTACTGCGACCAGTCAATCTTGCCAATCTGTTCGTAGACATCGTCGGCACTCTTGGCTTTGAAGCGGGCAATGGGTTTCAGAATCTTGATAGCGGTGTGCAGCTGGAAGTTAGCGCGGTAGAGCATCTCCTTGTCGCCGGTGAACGACACCATGCGTCGTCCTATTTGTACGTCGTTAGCCCCCAGCTGGGTCAGTTCTTTCGCCAATACAGGCTCTAAGCCCATGAAAGTCTTGGCGATAATGTCGAATGTTGGTTCCATTAAATCAATAAAAAAGCGTATTTCAGGATGCAAAGGTACATTAAAAACGACATAAAAACAAAATATTTCCAAAAATAATTTCAAATTTGAAAATAATTATGTACTTTTGCGCTGATGTTAGAGCAGTTCTTGGCAACACAGCATAGTACGGTAGGCATGGAAGTGCTGGTGTGGGTAGTAGGTACTATCCTGCTACTGTCTTTTGTCGCACTGTTATTCTACCAGCGCCGAATGGGCAAAGAACTGCAGTCGGAGCTGGCTCAGCTGGCCAAGGTCAAGAAGAATAACATTGAATATGAGCTTGTGCTGAAAGCCATGAAGCTCAGCACCTGGCATATTGACGCCGAGGCCCGTACCATTACCTACGACAACGACTACCGTGGGCGTGATGACTGTTTCATGGTTCCCCCCGACACACCCCTTGACGAGCTGTTCAGCCGCGTGGCTCCCAGCGACAAGGCCCATTTCATGAAGGCCATTGATGCCATCTGCATGGGGCATACGGACGAGTATCATGAGATTTGCCAGATTAAGGTGACGCATAGTGACAAGTATTATTGGTCGGAAGCTTATGCCACCGTGGCATCGCGTAACACCGAGGGACTGCCGAAGACCATCGTCGGCACATCCATGCGTGTAGACGAACGGAAGGCCATGGAGACCGCCCTGATGGAAGCCCGCAACAAGGCCGAGGAGAGCGACCGCCTGAAGTCGGCCTTCGTGGCCAACATGAGCCATGAGATACGTACGCCGCTGAACGCCATCATCGGCTTCACCAGCGTGCTGCCCGACGTGCAGGGTGATGAAGAGCGGCGCGAGCTCATCAACCTTATTCAGGAGAATAACCAGAAGTTGCTGACCATCATCAACGACGTGATGAACATCTCGAAGATAGAGTCGGGCAAGGAGCAGCTGGTTATGTCAACCTTTGAACTGAACGGCATACTGCAGTCTGTGGCCGACATGTTTGTACCCAAGTTGCAGGATGGCGTGAACCTGTCTACCATGTTTGCCCTGGGGGCGCTGGACATCACCACCGACCTGAGCCGCTTCATGGAGGTCATGAACCACCTGCTGGCCAACGCCGTGAAGTTCACGTCGCAGGGCAGTATCATCGTGGGTTACGATGCGCCGGCCAACAAGCGGTTGCGCATCTGGGTGAGAGACACCGGCAAGGGTATTGCTCCAGAGCATCAGGAGCGTGTGTTTGAGCGCTTCTTCAAGGTCGATGAGTATATACCGGGGGCAGGCCTCGGACTGAGCATCTGCCGCACCATGGCCTACAGCATGGGCGGCGAGGTTGGTGTGGAGTCAACATTAGGCGAGGGTTCCACCTTCTGGTTCGAACTGCCGGTATAGTTAACTCCTAACTCCTAACTCCTAACTCAGTATTTGTAAAAGCTCCACAACCGTCCGTCCTTGCTGAGGGTCAGATGGTCGTTGTCAAGCACGTCGATTTTCAGGCGGATGTTGTCGAAGGGTTTGAAGCCAAACCCCTGTTCAACGTTCAGCGTGTCGTTCTTTCCCCCGTAGATGGAGTAGCAGTGTATGAAGAGACTGTCGCCCACATGCTGGAAATTGCCGAAGACCTCGTTCATCAGGAAGGTGCCTTCCACCAGACGGAACTCCACGATACTGCCTGCGAAACTCAGGTATCTGCTGTCAGAGCCGGTCATGCGCCACTGGCCCAGCAGGTCGCCGGCATCGCCGCCTTCCTGGCAGGCTGTCAGCAGGATGGCTGCTGCCACTATGCAGTGTTTAAAGAATCTTGCCATGATAATTGATTTTCAGATTAAACGTCGAACAGTCGCCGTAGATGTTACCTTTGTCCAGGGCGTAGGCCGCTGACACCTGCCAGGGGCCAGCTTGGTAACTGCCCTGCACCATGGCGTCGAAGGAGTGGTGCTTATGGGGCAGCGGCACGTTATAGGTGCCCCAGCCCTCGCGATACGAGCCCTTGACGAGATACGACAGGCGGTCGGTAATCTCGCCGTTGATGCCGGCGTGCCAGGCTTTGATGCGGTTGTCGCGGAACTGGCTGTAGCCGTCCTCGTTGTAGACGGGCGAGTTGATGAGTGCCGTGCCGGGCGTCATGCCAAAGTGCGAGTAGCCGCCGTAGAAGCCGTGGTTGTAGTAGTCGTCGCGGCCGGTTACGAAGTCGGTAATCTGGCTGCGCACAGGCTCTGGGTAGTCGCCGTTGTCCCAGTGCAGGGGTCCCGACTGGTTCGACGACTGGAAATATTCCACGACGGCGCTGCGTACTGCCTGCCTGCCTGCCGACTTGTTGCTGTAGTGTAGTCCCCAGAGACCGTCCCATCCATTGCCTTTGCGTATGCCTGAACCGTCCTCAAAGGGATTGTCGAGATAAGCCTCCAGCAGGTGCTCGCCGTCGATGTTCCATCCTATCTGGTAGGTCATCATGCCGATATGGTTGCCGTAGACCCAGTCCTCGCCGGCGCCATGCTCGTAGTAGTTGCTGTCGCCTAAGGGCAGTATCACGTTCAGGAAGTCTTTCAGGCTGGTGGTCTTCTCCTTTGTCAGAATCTTGTCTGCCCGGCGGTAGTGATAGGTGCCGCCCATTTGTACGGCATGCTCTATGCCTACCGTGACAACGATGGCCTTCTCGGGATTGGAGCGGAGGTAGAGGTGCTTCTGGTGGTAATAGGTGTCGGTGATGTAACTGGCGTTGACGTTGGGCGCCTGCATGAACAGTTCCTCGCGGTAGCCGCTATCCAGGAATTTGCCGTAGCCGAAGTCGAAGTGAATGTTGAGCCACCCGGCCGTATAGGGAACTGCCCAGAAGTCGCTGGTGCCGAAGTGCAGCTGTGGCACAGGCTTGGCGTTGGTGCCTTTGACAAACGAGCCTACGGAGAGCTGGTTGTTACGCAGCACGGCATCCTCTTCGCGGCTGCCCGCCTCGACGTAGAACGACTGCCACGACAGGTTGGCGAAGCACTGCTGCAGGTAGGCCTGATGGTCGCCATGCAGCGTAGCCATGCCGTCGACGGATCCCTTCAGCGTGAAGTCGCCGCCCAGGGCATGGCTGACGTTGACAGCCCCCCTGAGGTAGGCCGTGTTAGGCCGTGTGGCCAGCACGTGGTGGCGGTTGGTGGTCAGTTGGTAGGCCGTGTGGCTACCCGTTCCTACGGCCGTCTCCGCCGTCAGGTCGTAGGTTATCTGCGTGTCTTGTGCCGTCGTGGTCTTGGACAGCAGCATGAGACCGCATAATATAATAAGGTGTAGGTGACGCATCATAATGGTATCTGCATTTTAAAAAACCGGGAGTGTCGTCACGACAGTCCCGGTTGTTTCTAACTAACTTATTATCAACTATTCATTACTCATTCTGGGTGCAAAGTTAAGCAGAAAAACCTGTTTTTGTATCGTTGGAAGTGAAAAAAAAACGTAAACGTTTGCGTAATTCGGTTAAAATTTCTATCTTTGCAGCGTTGTAACCTTTTCTCTTATGGCAAAGCAAAAACATAGGATTTCGTTAAAGGACCTGGCACAGGAACTGGGTGTCAGCATAGCCACGGTCAGCCGTGCGCTACACTCATCGCCTGAGATAGGCAAGGAGATGCAGGAGCGTGTGAAGAGCCTGGCCAAAAAACTAAACTACCGTCCGAACCCCTTTGCACAGAGCCTGCGCAAGGAGGCGCCTAAGGTCATTGGTGTGGTGGCGCCAAACATGGTGACCCACTATTATTCGGCCGTTCTCGACGGCATCGAAGATGAGGCCCGAAAATCAGGCTATAGCGTCATCAGTGCCAACACCCACGAGGACTGCGAGGCTGAGCGACTGGCTGTCGACAACTTCATCGACCTGCATGTGGTGGGCATCATTGCCTGTCTGGCACAGAGCACCACCGACTACAGCCACTTCGAGGAAATCAGCGAGATGGGCATCCCCCTGGTGTTCTTCGGACGTACCTGTCTCACCGACCGCTTCTCGTCGGTCACGGCTAATGGCGACGAGGCAGCCCAGCAAGCCACGCAGCATCTCATCGACACCGGCTCACGGCGCATAGCCTTTGTCGGCGGTCCTAACCATCTTGATATGGTGCGCCGTCGTAAGCATGGCTATTTAGAGGCCCTGCGCGACAATAAGATACCCGTCGACCGCACGCTGGTGGTATGCGACAACATCGACTATGACATTGCCATGAAGAATACTATCGGCCTGTTGCAGCGCCCCGACCGACCCGATGCCATCGTGGCCTTCAACGACATCATCACCTTTGCCGCCTTCAATGCCATCAAGCAGTGCGGACTGAGCATACCCGACGACGTGGCCCTGATAGGGTTTACCGACGATGTGCATGCCCAGTACACCACGCCCCGCATGTCGGCCATCGAAGACCAGTCGTTCCGCATGGGGCAGGTGGCCTGCCGCTTGTTGCTGGGCCATATCCAGGGCGAGACGCTCGTCCGCAAGGAGATTGTGCCTCAAAAACTTGTTATCCGCGACACTTCTGCAAAATGCTGAGTTGTATAGTACAAACCTAAGACCATCTGGAAAAAATATGCGAAAAATTCTGGTAACCCTGGCTGTGACTCTGCTGTCTTCATTGACTCAGGCAGCCATACCCGATATGAAGTTCCGACGTCTCGACACCCGTGATGGCTTGTCCAATTCCCAGGTCATCTGCACCATGCAAGACTCCAAGGGCTACGTCTGGATAGGCACACCCTACGGCTTGAACCGTTATGACGGCTACAGGGTGAAGACCTTCTATTCAGACCCGCGCGACACCACCAGCCTGAGGTCAAACTATGTCGATGGCATCTTCGAGGCCGGCGACGGACGGCTGTGGCTGAAGCAGGGCATGAGCTACTCTATCTTCAATCCCGCCACCGAGAAGTGTGACCGCCACCCCGAGCGCTGGTTCGAGGCCCATGGCATCCTTGGCGGTATTGAGCGTGTCTACATCGACAACGAGAAGGACATGTGGGTGAAGACCTATGTCAACACCTTCTGCCATTACAATGCCCGTACCGGGAAGGTTACCCAGCTGCCCATGGGCTATGGCCCCGACGACTTCCCCTTAGAGACGGCCGTGTCGTCGTTTGCCGAGCGGGGCAAGGAACTGATCATCTCTACGGTGAATGGCGAGATTATCACCGTTGATAAGGAGAAGGATAAGATTACAGGCCGTGACACCTATCTCTCAGAACAGGGACTGGCCAGCAACCAGGACTGCAAGCTGAGAATCGACAGGAGTGGCAACCTCTGGATACTCGCTATCGGGCGCACCTTCGTCTACGATGCGAAAGCACGCCATTGGTACCACTCCGCACAAGAGGCGCTCAGGGCCTGGGGCTTTGCCGATGTGCCTGACGAGATGGAGATATGGGACGTCAAGGAGGATGGCAAGCAACTCTGCTGGTTCGCTACCGATCGTGGAGGCCTCTATGTGGCCGATATGAAGACCAAGGCGATGCGACAGTTCAAGTCAGACAAGCATGACGAGACCACCATTAGCGACAATACCTTGCGCTGCCTCTTTGTCGACCGCCATGACCGCGTCTGGATAGGCTCCTATATGAATGGCCTGAATCTCTTTGCGGGCAACACCTCCACCTTCCGCAATCTGGAACTGGGCGTGGTCAACACCGTGTGCTTCGACCGTCATGGCTACACCTGGCTCGGCACCAACGACGAGGGCATCAAGCGCTATAACAACAAAACCGGCGAGACCGTCGTATATAACCGTGAGAACAGCGGCATCGCCACCAATACCATGGTGGGCTCGCTGGTTGCCAGCGACGGCTCCGTGTGGTTCGGCACCTACGAGGGCGGACTCATACACATCAAAAACGGACAGGTGACCAATATACGTGCCACCGGCGACACCTTAGGACTGGTCAACAATAACGTGTGGACCGTCTGTGAAGACCAGTACCACAACATCTGGCTGGGACTGCTCGGCGGCGGCGTGCAGCGCATAGACCACCGTACGGGTCGCTTCACTACTTTCCGCATGAGTAACTCTATCCTGCCCACCGATTATATCTCTACTATCACCCGTACCAAGAAGGGATGGCTCATGGTGACCCACTCCAAATACTACTCGCTCATAAACCCCAAGACGATGCATATCGTCAACTACAACCTGACGGAACTGCATCCTGAGATGGGACTGACCGAGGCAACCACCTGCGGTATGGAGGACAGCCGCGAACTGGCCTGGCTGGGCACCACCTCGGGCGCTATCGTCTTCGACCGTAAGTCGGGGCGCGCCTGGCTGCTCGACATGAAGTCAGGACTCTTCGGCTCTTCCGTCAACGGCATAGCCGAAGACGACAGCCACACCGTATGGCTCGTCACCGACCATGGTGTGTCAAACGTTGTACCCCAGCGGCAGGACGACGGCTCCTACACCTTCATTGTACGCAGCTACAACAACCGCGACGGCCTGCAGAACGGACCTTACAACCAACGCTCCATCAGCGTCTCGACGTTAGGATACGTGCTTGTAGGCGGTCATGGCGGACTGGACATTCTCAACCCCAAGAACATGGGGAAGGGGCGCATGAAGGAGGAACCCGTCTTCAGCGGCCTGCAGGTGTTCGACCAGGACATCGAGGTAGGAGAGGAGGTCAACGGCCGCGTCATCCTCGACGAGGTGCTCAACAACAGCCGTCGCATCAGGCTGCGCTACTACCAGCCCTTCACCATCCAGCTGGCCAGCTCCAGCGGCGAAATCCATAACCGCTCGCGCTTCGTCTACCGTCTGGAGGGCTTCAACGACAACTGGGTGAAGACGTCGGAGCTGAATCCCAACATCACCTATATGTCGCTGCCAACAGGCACCTACACCCTCTGTGTGCGCATGCTCAACGACAACGGCACCATTGGCGACAAAGAGGGGCGCATCGACATCACCATCCTGCCGCCGTTCTACCGCTCCTGGTGGGCTGTCCTGCTCTATATCCTGGTGGGCTGCTGCCTGGCCTTCCTCTGGTATCGCCGCACCGTGCGCCGCCAGACGGAGCATATTGCGTTGGAGCACCAGCGCCGTGAGCTGGAGAAGCAGCAGTGGATGAGCGAGATGAAGGCCCAGATGGCCCAACAGCCGCAATGGGCCACCCCCAAACAGGAGGAGCCGCTGCTGTTCCGTCCGAGTATCGGCGAGCTCGTGGGCTTCGTCAAAGACCGCGTGGAGGGTTTCCGTCTGCCTGACGGACGCCGTCCTAAGCTGTCGTTCCACTCCTCACTCAACCGCTTCACCATGAGTTTCGACTCTGCCCTGCTTTCCCGTATGATGGACATCCTGCTGGGGAATGCCGTGAAGTTCTCACCTCAGGGCAGCCGCATCCGCGTTAGCATGGCACTCGCCGGCAACAACATGGCCGAAATCCGGGTGGCCGACCGCGGACTGGGCATACCTGAGGAGGCCCGAGCCAGCATGTTCGATGCCGCAGCCGATGCCGGTATCGGCCTGAACCTGGTGAAGCGCATCGTCGACCTGCACCGTGGCAACGTCAGCACCGCCGACAACCCCGACGGCGGCACCATCTTCGTCATCCAACTGTCTGCTGACCTGCCCATGCCCGCAAGCACCGAACCCGCAGTTGAGGATGCCGTGCTCATGGATTGAATAAAAACCGAAAAACAATTTGATAATGAAACTAACCAATGTATTCGTATCGCTGCTTTTAGCAGGAGGATTGACAGCGCAGGCCGCTGAAGTCAGCAAGCGGGGGAACGCCGTAACCATCAGGCCCGACGGCGGACCGGCCAAGGTCATCCGTCTGCAAATTGTCAACGACAACATCATCCGCGTCCAGGCCACGCCTGAGGCTACCCTTCCGCAGAAGCCGGCCAGCCTCATGGTGGTGCCCCAGGATGACACCTTCCAGGCTTTCAAGATTTCAAAGCCTGTGCCCTACGTAGTTGCCGTGAGCACACAGCGCATGGCCGTCATCGTGAACACCAATAACGGACGCGTGGAGTTCCAGGACAACAATGCCAAGCCCCTGCTGCGCGAGCTGCCCGGCGGCTGCGGCAAGCAGTTCTGGCCGTTCACCGTGCCAGAGCGGGAATACGGCCTGAAGGGCGGTGCCCCGCTGACCGAGGAGATGAAGCACGGCTGGACGTGGCAGATGACGTTCGAATCGCCCGACGATGAGGCTTTCTACGGACTGGGACAGCATCAGTCGGAGGAGTTTAACATGAAAGGCAAGAACGAAGACCTCTTCCAGTATAACACCAAGGTGTCGGTGCCCTTCGTCGTGTCTAACAAGAACTACGGCCTGCTCTGGGACTCCTACAGCTACTGCCGCTTCGGTTCGCCTCATGACTACCTGCAGCTGAACCGTGCCTTCAAGCTCTTCGACAAGGACGGCGCTGAGGGACACCTCACGGGCACCTATACCGCCAAGGACGGCAAGACGCTGGTACGTGCTGAGGACAGCATCTACTACGAATACGGCACGCCGGAGAAATCGGAGATTGCCCGCCTCACCGACAATGGCGGCATCAAGAACCTGCCGAAGGACTTTAACTTGCAGGGTGCCAACGTCGTCTACGAGGGCTTTATTGAGGCCCCGCAGACGGAGCTTTACCAGTTCATTCTCTATTATGCCGGCTACATCAAGGTGTTCATCGACAACAAAGAGGTGGTGGCCGAGCGCTGGCGCACCGCCTGGAACCCCAACAGCTATAAGTTTACGGCCCTGCTGACCAAAGGGCGCCGCACACCGCTGCGCATAGAGTGGCAGCCCGACGGTGGCGAGTCGTACTGCGGCCTGCGCGTGGCTGAGCCCCGCAGCGCCAAAGAGCGCGGCCAGCTGTGCATCTGGAGCGAGATGGCCCGCGACCTCGACTACTATTTCATTGCCGGCCGCAACCTCGATGAGGTCATCGGCGGCTACCGCCAGCTCACTGGCCGTGCCTCGCTCTATCCCAAGTGGGCCTTAGGCTTCTGGCAGAGCCGCGAGCGCTATAAGACCAGCGCTGAGATTGAGCAGACGCTGGGCGAGTTCCGCCAGCGCCAGATACCCATCGACAACATTGTGCAGGACTGGAACTACTGGCCCGAGGACCAGTGGGGCAGCCATCAGTTTGAGGCCTCGCGCTACCCCAATCCCCAGGCCATGCTCGACAGCGTCCACCAGATGCACGGCCGCTTCATGATCAGCGTGTGGCCCAAGTTCTATTGCAACACCGACAACTACAAGGCGCTCGACCAGCGGGGGTGGATGTACCGCCAGTCGTCCAACGACGACATCCACGACTGGGTGGGCCCTGGCTATAAGAACGGGTTCTACGATGCTTACGATGCCGGTGCCCGTCGCCTGTTCTGGCAGCAGATGGACGAGAACCTCTATTCCAAGTATAATAAGAAAGGTGTGGCCGGCGTCGATGCCTGGTGGATGGACGCCTCCGAGCCTAACGTTCGCGACTGCACCCCCATGTGGTATCGCAAGGCCCTCTGCGGCCCCACGGCCCTGGGCACGTCGACGGAATATTTCAATGCCTACAGCACCGTCAATGCCGACGCCATCTACAACGGCCAGCGCTCTGTGTGGAAGAGCCGTAAGAACGAGCCACGCGTCTTCCTGCTCACCCGTAGCGGCTTCGCCGGCGAGCAGCGCTACTCCACAGCCACGTGGAGCGGCGACATCGGCACCCGCTGGGAGGACATGCGTGCCCAGATGACGGCCGGCCTGAACTTCTCGCTCTCGGGCATCCCCTTCTGGGGTATGGACCAGGGCGGCTTCTGCGTGGAGAACCGCTACATGGCCGCCCAGCAGGAGTACGACCGCACCGGGCGCGAGAACGACGACCTGAAGGAGTGGCGTGAGCTGCAGACCCGCTGGAACCAGTTCGGCGCCTTCATCCCCCTGTTCCGCAGTCATGGCCAGTGGCCGCTGCGCGAGATATGGAACATCGCCCCCAAGGATCACCCCGCCTACCAGTCGTTCGTCTATTACGACCAGTTGCGCTACCGTCTCATGCCCTACCTCTACTCGCTGGCCGGATGGGTACACTTCCGCGACTACACCATGATGCGCGCCCTGGTGATGGACTTCGGCGGCGACCGTGAGGTAGAGAACATCGGCAACCAGTGGATGCTCGGCCCCGCGCTCATGGCCTGTCCCGTGGGCTACTACAAGGCCCGCAGCCGCCAGGTGTACTTCCCCAAGCAGTGTGGCTGGTACAACCTCTATACTGGCGAGCATCTCAACGGCGGACAGACCCTCGACGTGCCTGCTCCCTATGAACAGATTCCCGTCTTCGTGCGCGAGGGCGCCATCATCCCCTTCGGTCCGCTGATGCAGTGGAGCGACGAGAAGCCTGCCGAACTCATCAACCTCTACGTCTATGCCGGACAGGATGGGCGCTTCCTGCTCTATGAGGACGAGGGCACCAACTACAACTACGAGCGTGGCCGTTATGCCACCATCGACATCAGCTACAACGACCAGGCGCGCACCGTGACCTTCAGCCAGCGTCAGGGCTCGTTCAAGGGTATGCTCAAGCAGCGTCGCTTCAACGTCGTGTTTGTCACCCCCGGCAATGCACGCAAGCTGCAGTTGGACAATCCGCAGGGCACCATGGTGCAGTATGACGGCAAGGCCATCACCGTGAAACTGTAAAGAAATAAGGTACGAGGGAGATAAAAACTCAACGGTAGTACGATGATGCTTCATCGTGCTACCGTTAATTGTTTCGTCGTGGGCACGGCTTGCGATTCTGGAAAACAGGCTGTTCTTCTCTGAAAACTGCCAGGTGTTTTTTCTAAATAGCCTGTAACTTGTCCTTTGTCACCATCAAGTTTAACTCCATGAGTGATGCAAAGGAACGGTTAAGTTGGATTTCTGGAGATTTGTTTAGCGGATATAATTTATTTTGAAAATCGTATGCTGTTTCAAAAAAAAATTGTATCTTTGTACTCAAATTGTATATAGGTGATTTTTTAGCAAAACTGTCATGATGAGAAAGATATTGATGATGATAATAGTCTGCCTGTCGCTGCTGGCGGCCACTCAGGCCCGCGAGCGGGTGAACTTCGACCGTGACTGGCGCTTCCTGCTGGCCGACACGGCCCGGATGGCGCAGAAAGACTATGACGACGCGTTCTGGCGACAGTTAGACGTGCCCCACGACTGGGCCATCGAGGGCGACTTCCACGTGAACAACCCCAGCGGTGCCAGCGGCGGTGCGCTGCCTGGCGGGGTGGGGTGGTACAGGAAGCACTTCGCTATTGAAAAGGTGAACGGTGAAAAGTTCTATATAGAGTTCGACGGCGTGTATATGAACAGCACCGTCTATGTGAACGGCCGTGAGGTGGGATACCGGCCCTACGGCTACAGCTCGTTTGAATATGACATCACCCCCTACGTGGTGGCGGGCGACAACGTGGTGGCGGTACGCGTGGACAACAGCGACCAGCCAAACTCGCGCTGGTATTCGGGCTGCGGCATCTACCGCCATGTGTGGCTGACGCGTACCCATCCCATCCACGTCAGGCACTGGGGTGTCTACGTGCATGACGGCAAGGTGGAGGTGGACTACGAGAACCCCACCGGACAGAAGGTGAAGGTGAAGAACACGTGGCTGGACCGCGAGGGACGGCCCACGAGCATACGGAAGCCCCGTCTGTGGTCGTGCGACGACCCCTATACTTATAAGGTTCGCACGCAACTCATCAGCGGCGGCAAGGTGGTTGACGAGGTGGAGACGGTGACGGGTTTCCGCACGTTCCGCTTCGATGTGAAGACGGGCTTCTGGCTGAACGGGCGTAACATGAAGTTGAACGGCGTCTGCGAGCACCATGACTTCGGCTGTCTGGGCGCTGCCCTGAGCGAGGACGCCCTGCACCGCAAACTCTCAAAGCTGAAGGCCATGGGCGTGAACGCCATCCGTTCGAGCCATAACCCGCCGGCGCCGGAGCTGCTGGCCATGTGCGACACGATGGGGCTGATAGTGATGGACGAGTCGTTCGACATGTGGCGCCGCCGTAAGTCGGCCGGCGACTATGCCCGCTTCTTCGACGAGTGGCACGAGCGCGACCTGACGGACCTGGTGCTGCGCGACCGCA
>CAMYZO010000025.1 GCA_947303855.1 uncultured Prevotellaceae bacterium | reverse complement strand
AATATTTCGGCAATTATTTTTCAAAAATACGAAAGATTTTCGCGTTTATTTACAAAAAGCCGAACTTACACCTTATTATATATAAAAGAGACTTTTTAGTCGCGTCTGTCGCCAAATATCCGAAGCAGATAGAGGAACAGGTTGATAAAGTCCAAATACAGTGACAAGGCACCGAGGAGAGCAAGTTTCTGCGCTCCCTCACCAGCATCGGGGGCCTGAGACAACATCTGCTTAATCTTCTGAGAATCATAGGCAGTGAGGCCGACGAAGACCAGCACACCAATATAGTTCAGGATGATGGCAAGACCCTGGCTCTTGGTAAACACGTTGACGATAGAGGCAATGATGATGCCGATAAGAGCCATCAGCAGAATCTTCCCCATCGACGACAGATCGGTCTTGGTGAAGTAGCCAAACAACGCCATGACGGCAAAGGTGGCCGCCGCTATGAAGAACACACTGGCAATACTTGAAGCGGTGTAGACCAGGAAAATAAATGACATCGTGGCTCCGTTTATAACCGAGTAGAGCACAAACATCAGGGTTGCCGTGGTCAGCGACAACTTATTGATAGCAGCACTCAGTCCGATGACCAATGCAATCTCACCGATAGCCAGTCCCCAGAAGAGCATCTGATTGCTGACGAGCGCCATCATCAGCGTCTCATTGGTGGCAATGTAATAGGCGGTAATACCCGTAATGGCCAACGCCATAGTCATCCACAGATAAACTTTGCGCATG
Organism: uncultured Prevotellaceae bacterium; assembly: GCA_947303855.1. Taxonomy (GTDB): domain Bacteria; phylum Bacteroidota; class Bacteroidia; order Bacteroidales; family Bacteroidaceae; genus Prevotella. The sequence continues at coordinate 39,399 of CAMYZO010000025.1, read as the reverse complement.
AGAACGGGGAAAGCGCCTGACATCTCGAGTTCGCGTTCACGCGAAACAACATTTGAAAATTCTTCGTAATCCATTTTCTAACTTAACTTTATGATTAATGCGGGGGCAAAGATACATAATTAATCATAAAATCAAAATATTTACACCAAATTATTAGTATTTTTGAAAGTTTTTCACTAAATTTGCACCATTCATCTGAATCTAAAGCTATAAGTAATACTAAAACAAACATGAGAATCGGTTTATTCATCCCCTGCTATGTGGACGCAGTGTTTCCGGAAGTGGGTGTGGCAACCTATAAGCTGCTGCGCCACCTGGGACTCGACGTGACGTATCCACAGAAGCAGACCTGCTGCGGACAGCCTATGGCCAACGCAGGATTTGAGAAACAGGCCATTCCCCTGGCCGAAAAGTTTGAAGACCTGTTCAAGGACTTCGACTATGTTGTTGCACCCTCTGTCAGTTGTACAGCCTTCGTGCGTATCAACTACTCCCGCCTGCTGAATCACGAATGTGAGACGGCAAAAAGATGCATGGACGTTGTGGAGTTCCTGCACGATGTTGTGAAAGTCAACCGTCGCCTTGGCACGTTTCCACACAAAGTAAGCCTCCATAACTCTTGCCACGGTGTGCGCGAGCTGGGTCTTTCCAGCCCTTCAGAGCATCATGAGAAGAAGTTCAACAAGATTAAGGATCTGCTGCAACTGGTTGACGGCATCGACGTGGTAGAGCCAGAGCGGCCTGACGAGTGCTGCGGCTTCGGCGGCATGTTCTCTGTTGAGGAGACCGCCGTCTCGGCACAGATGGGCCTTGACAAGGTGGAGCGGCACATACAGACGGGGGCCGAATACATTTCCGGTCCCGACTGCTCATGCCTGATGCACATGGCCGGCGTAGCCAGGAAACAAGGCAAGAAGATTGAGTTCAAACATGTAGTAGAGATTTTAGCCGCAGGACTCTAAGGATTTACTATTTGACGATTTACGAATTACGATTTGTTTACGATTCCGATAATTGATTTTGTGAGCCGTAAATAGTCAAATAGCAAAATGAAAAAACAAATAGTAAACAGATAATTGTCAAATCGTAAATAGACAAGATGAGTACACAACACAGCAAAGCAGCCAAGCAGTTCCTGAAGAACCAGCAGTATGCCCACTGGCATGACGCCACCTTCTGGGCGGTACGCAGCAAGCGCGACAACATGGCCTACGGGCTTGACGAATGGGAACAGCTGCGCGAGAAAGCATCCCAGATAAAGCGCCATACCATCACCCATCTGGATGAATATCTTGACCAGTTTGCCACCAATGCCGAGAAGAACGGCGTGGAGGTACACTGGGCAAAGGATGCCGAGGAGTTCAACGAGATTGTCTATGGCATCCTGAAGAACCACAACGTCAAGAAGATGGTGAAGTCGAAATCGATGCTGACAGAGGAATGTGAGATGAATCCATACCTTGAGGCAAAGGGCATCGAAGTGGTAGAGACCGACTTAGGCGAGCGCATCATCCAGTTGAAAGGACAGAAGCCTAGCCATATCGTGATGCCGGCCATCCACCTGAACCATGATGATGTGGGCGAGCTCTTTGAGGAGAAGGGCATCTCAAACGAGAAAGGCAACCACGACCCTACGTACCTTACATATCGGGCACGTCTCAGCCTGCGCAACGAGTTCCTGACAGCCGATGCAGGCATGACCGGCGGCAACTTCGGAATTGCCGAGACGGGCGACATCGTGGTATGTACCAACGAGGGCAATGCCGACATGTCGACCTCATGCCCTAAGCTGCATATCGCGGCCATCGGACTGGAGAAGATTATACCCAACTACGAGTGTCTGGCCGTGTTCCAGCGCATGCTCTGCCGCGCAGGTACTGGTCAGCCGACAACAACGTACACCTCGCACTTCCGCAAGGCGCGGCCCACGGCTCACCACATGCACATCATCCTGGTGGACAACGGCCGCTCAGAGTGGATAGGCAACCCCGAGCACTGGGAGGCGCTGAAATGTATCCGCTGCGGCTCGTGCATGAACACCTGCCCCGTCTATCGCCGTTCAGGTGGCTACTCGTACAGTTACTTCATCCCCGGTCCTATCGGCATCAACCTCGGTATGCTGCGCAACCCGCAGGCTCACAGTGGCAACGTCTCAGCCTGCACGCTTTGCAACTCCTGCCAGACCGTATGTCCGGCCAAGGTGAACCTGGGCGACCAGATTTACCTGTGGCGCCAGCAGCTTGACGACCTGGGTACCGCCAATCCGGAGAAGAAAATGATGTGTAAAGGCATGGGCATGCTCTATGGATCGCCGTCCCTTTACAATCTCGCTACAGGGATGGCACACTGGGCCAATATCCTGCCCCCACCCCTCTTGAACAGCGGCCTGAACCCCTGGGCGGAAGGTCACCAGATGTTCAAGTTCCCCAAGAAACCGTTCCACGAAATGATTAAGGAGATAGAGAAATGAGTAGCAAAGAAGATATACTGAAGAAATACAGGGCAAACGTGCAGCAGAAGTTTGACATGCCCGACCTGAGTGACATCCGTGCCATCACCTACCCTGACCCACTGCTACAGTTCATGAACATGGTGAAGAGCGTGGGCGGCAACGCCATTGAGGTGGAAGAAGGCAGCGACATCAACCAACTTGTGAAGAAGCTCTATCCCGATGCCAAGGAGATAGCCTCGAACCTGCCCGAAATTACCATTGCCACGCGCAATCCTGACGAGGTGGGCCGTGCCCGCGACCTGAACGGCACCGATGTGGGCATCATCCGCGGCATGTTCGGCGTGGCTGAGAACGGCTGCGTGTGGATACCCCAGCAGATGAAGGAGAAAGCGGTATGCTTTATCTCAGAGAACCTCATCATCCTGCTGCCGAAGACACAGATAGTGAACAACATGCACGAGGCCTACAGACGGCTGTCGACACGCGATGCCAAGAGCGGAATGGACCTGTTCGATGAGTACGGCTACGGCACGTTCATCAGCGGACCGTCGAAAACAGCTGACATTGCACAGGTGCTGGTGATGGGAGCCCAGGCGGCACGCTCGGCCACCATCCTCCTACTTCCAGAGTAAAACAACTCTACTTGGCAGCCCTGATGACACTACACGAAAGCGTTTATCAGGGCTGCTATGTATAAGGCCTCGTCATCGGTCATAGCCTGATGGCAAGGGATGGACAATTCCTCACGGCTCAACCGCTCGGTGACGGGGAGCGACAGATGGTTCCACCCGGCATAGCAACGCTGCCTGTGAGGGGGGATGGGATAGTGTATCACCGTTTCCACACCGTGCTCAGCCAGGTAACTTTGCAGTTCATCACGCCGTTCAGAGAAAACAGGAAAGATATGGCAGACCGAGTCATGGTTGCAACGGGGTATGCGCACAAGACGGCTCTTCACCTTATTAATATATAAGGCAGCAATCTCACGGCGACGCTGATTAGAGGCATCCAGGTCGCGCAGCTTGGCCAACAGGATGGCACATTGCAGTTCGTCAATACGACTGTTGCGCCCCAAGTGGTCGAAGACATAGCGACGGGCAGAACCGTAGTTGCCAATAGCACGTACCATAGCGGCCAGGTCATCGTCGTCGGTGGTGACTGCACCCGCATCGCCAAAGGCCCCCAGATTTTTCGTAGGATAGAAACTGTGAGCGGCGGCATGTCCAAGAGAGCCGGTCCTTTTCAGAGGTGAGGGATGTGAGGAGCCGGAAGGAGCATAGGTGCAGCCATGAGCCTGCGCATTGTCTTCTATCAATATGAGGTGATATTTCCGGCATATCTCCCCTACCCGCTCTGTATAGGCGCAACGTCCGTAGAGATGAACGAGCATCAAGGCTCTTGTACGAGAGGTAATGATAGGTTCAATCTTGCTGTCGTCTATCTGCAGGGTGTCAGCGTCAGGCTCAACGAGCACGGGCACAAGTCTGTTCTCTGTAACAGCCAGAATGGTGGCAATATAGGTGTTGGCAGGCACGATAACTTCATCGCCCTCTTGCAACAAGCCCAACTCCTTGTAAGCGCGCAAGATAAGCGTCAGCGCGTCAAGGCCATTGCCGCAACCCACACAGTGCTTCGTTCCGATATAGGCTGCGTATGCCGCCTCAAACCGTTCCGTATATTTCCCTTTCAGATACCACCCACTTTGCAGCACGTCGTCGGCAGCATGCTCATAGGGTTTGTTGATAGCCTTCAGGTCCTGGTATTTTATCATAGTTCCCATTGATAGATGTCATAGCACAAGCCCCGGGCGCCGAAGCCTTCTTTCTGGAACACCAGCGTCTCGTTAAGTCCGCTGCCGTCAGCATTCTCTGTAGACCGTCCGAAGTCAAAGTACGGGTAGTCCTTGTAGTCGTGGTGCATAATACGGTCATAGATGAGGTCGATGGCGCCAAGGCTCTTACCCTCAGGCGTGGCCGAACTGTATTGTGCATGTACCACCTGTGGCGACACATATAGCACCACACCGCCCAGCACCTCACCATCACGCACGGCCTGATAAAGCACGATGTTGTCGGGGAAGCGACCGTGAAGGAGTTCAATCTCGGCGAGGGAATGTACGGGTCTGACACCATACTTCGTACCCAGATTGTCGGTTAGCACTTGCCAGAAGTCGGCATAGCTATCGCTCGTCTCCACATGCAAGCCTGCCCGTTCGGCGCGGACGATGCCACGTCGCCGCACACGTTCCCAGCGCAGATTGGCCCCCAGGAAGATATTGGTAGAATAGTCGCGAGCCACGATACGGGCTTTACACTCATGATAGAGCGCATAGAGATCTTCCTCTGCCGACAGTCGGTGATAGATCCAGGGGATGGCCTTGTAGACAACACGCCGGAAACCCGCGTCACGTAGCAGCGCGTTCATCTCACGCAGCAGTGTCATCGTCCCGGTTATCGTCAGCTGGCTGCTCATCACCAGTCCGCCATAGGTCAGCCCCTGGTGCGAATAGAGCACGTCGCCGCTGGCGTTGGCAGGCAGCACCGCCATCAGCCGTCCGTCAATGTAGCACATCAGCGAGTGGTCGTGGAAGCGGTCGCTATGATAGTCCATGTAACTACGGTCGAAGAGGAATGTTCCGTTCTTCGACTGTACCACAAATTGATTCCACTCACGAACTTTGTCTGACGTGTACCTTACTATTTCGAGCATCCCACGTATTTCAAGAATTCGTCGTAGTCGTAGATGTAGTCTTCCTCATCATAGTGTTCGGAGGCCAGCACCAGACAGACGGCACCGCTGGAAAAGTCGTCCAGCGTGCGCCACGTATTGACATCGATGAGCAAGCCCTGATAAGGATGGTTCAGCAAGACCGTCTTGCGCTCATCCCCGTTGTCCAGTGTCACATGGAAAGAGCCGCTGAGTGCCACCACAAACTGCTTCAGCCGCTTATGGGCATGACCGCCACGACTCTCGCCTCCCGGCACGTCATAGACCCAGTATGCCCGCTTGATATCAAAGGGCACAACCTCCTCGCCTTCGGCAACAGTCAGGTTTCCGCGTGGGTCGGCAATCTTTGGCAGGTCTATCAGTTTAATGTCTAAGGTCGGCATACGGGTCTGTTCCAAGAACGGTCTTTGCCAAGCGCTTGGCCTTATCGCGCAGTGCTGTAGTGTCGTCGCCAGGCTCGCCATAGCAGAGCACCACGCCCATGCGGCGCCCCTTGTGAGCCTCTGGCTTTCCGAAGATACGGATGCGCGTGCGGTCCTCCTTGAGGGCCTCTTCCAGATTATACGGCAGCAAGGAACGGTCAACGGGGGTGTTAGCCTCCACTGGCGACAGGATAACCGCCGAGGCCCCGGCATGCTCCAGATGGATGCCGGCGATAGGCAGTCCCATAACGGCACGGAAATGCAGTTCAAACTCCGAAAGGTTCGTAGTGTGTCCCAGCGTCACCATGCCTGTATCGTGCGGACGCGGCGACAACTCGCTGAAGATGACCTCGCCCTGCTTTGTCAGGAAGAACTCTACGCCCCAGATGCCGGCACCTGTCAGCGCACGGGTCACCTTATCAGCCATCATCTGAGCCTGCTTCAGGGCCTCGTCCGAAATCTTGTAGGGCTGCCACGACTCACGATAGTCGCCCGACTTCTGCACATGGCCGATGGGCGGACAGAACAGCGTTGCCCAGCCGTGCTGCTGGGTGACGGTGAGCAGCGTGAACTCAGAGTCGAAGTCGATGAACTCCTCGATAATGACTTCCTTCACGTCGCCGCGTCCCTCTTCCATCGCCTCGTGGAAAGCCTCCTCCAGTTCACCATCGTTGTGAACGTAGCTCTGGCCATGACCTGACGACGACATCAGCGGCTTCACCACGCAGGGGAACCCAATCTCGTCGGCGGCTTTTTTGAACTCCTCGAACGTCTTGGCATAGAAGTACTTGGCTGTGCGCAGGCCCAGTTCCTTGGAAGCCAGGTCGCGGATGGCACGGCGGTTCATGGTGTAGTTGACGGCACGGGCCGACGGCACCACCTGGATGCCCTGCTCCTCAAACTTGAACAGACGTTCCGTGCGGATGGCCTCAATCTCGGGCACGATGATATCCGGCTTATGCTTGTTGACCACAGCCTCAAGAGCATCGCCGTCGAGCATTGAAAACACCTCGCGCTCGTCAGCCACCTGCATAGCCGGTGCATTATCGTAGCGGTCGCAAGCGATTACATACTGGCCAGCACGCATGGCGGCAATCACAAACTCCTTGCCCAGTTCGCCTGAGCCTAAAAGCAATATTTTCTTCATATTGAGCCATTATATTTCTCTCCCTGAGTAGGGGGAGTCAGAGGGGGTCTGCGCTCGGCCGAAGGACGCTTGCAAGGCAAGAACGACGAACATCTGCCGCTTGTTCAGACCACCCCTAACCCCTCCTAACTTAGGAGGGGAAATGGTTACCTATTCTTATACATATTCTCGTAATACTTCTGGTAGTCGCCGGAAGTCACGTTGTCGAGCCACTCCTGGTTGTCGAGATACCAGCGGACGGTCTTTTCGATACCCTCCTCGAACTGCAGGCTTGGCTCCCAACCTAACTCGCGCTGCAGCTTAGTGCTGTCGATGGCGTAGCGGAGGTCGTGGCCGGCACGGTCGGTTACGAAAGTGATGAGGTCCATATCCTCGCCATCTTTGCGGCCAAGCAGACGGTCGACGGTTTTGATGACCACCTTGATGATGTCGATGTTCTTCCACTCGTTGAAGCCGCCAATGTTGTAGGTCTCGGCAATCTTGCCCTCATGGAAGATGAGGTCGATGGCGCGGGCGTGGTCTTCAACAAAGAGCCAGTCGCGCACGTTCTCACCCTTGCCATAGACGGGCAGGGGCTTACGGTGGCGGATGTTGTTGATGAACAGCGGAATCAGTTTTTCCGGGAACTGGTAGGGACCGTAGTTGTTAGAGCAGTTGGTTACGATGGTGGGCAGTCCGAACGTGTCGTGGAAAGCGCGGACGAAGTGGTCGGACGAAGCCTTGGCAGCACTATACGGCGAGTGAGGCTGGTACTTCAAGTCCTCGGTGAAGAACTTCTCGCCGTAGGCCAGATGATGCTCCTCGCTGGAAGCCTTGGTGGTGAACGGTGGTTCGATGCCCTCAGGATGTGTCATCTCCAGCGCGCCGTATACCTCGTCAGTCGAGATGTGGTAGAAGCGCTTGCCCTCATACATCTCAGGCAACGACTCCCAGTAAGCCTTGGCAGCTTGAAGGAGCGACAGCGTGCCCATGACGTTGGTCTGAGCAAACGTAAACGGGTCTTTGATACTGCGGTCGACGTGCGACTCAGCAGCCAAGTGGATAATGCCATCGACCTGCTTGTCCTGCATCAACTTCAGGAAGGCATCGAAGTCGCAGATGTCCATCTTCACGAATTCGTAATTAGGCTTGTCCTCGATGTCCTTGAGGTTAGCCAGGTTCCCGGCATACGTCAGCTTGTCGAGGTTGATGATGTGGTACTCAGGATACTTGTTCACAAACAGGCGCACCACGTGACTTCCAATAAAGCCTGCGCCGCCGGTAATGACGATTGTCTTCATATTATTTACGATTAAATTATTTTCGATTTTCAATTTATATGTTTCGAGGGTCTGCTAAAGTGATAACTTCCAAATCCTTGAACTCCCGTCCGTCAATTGTCAGGCGTACAAGCGTGCGCTCCTTGTGCCAGCCCTGTATGCCGGCTGCTCCCGGGTTGATGTGCAGCAGCCCCAGCGTCTTGTCGTATTTCACCTTTAATATATGTGAGTGACCAGCCACGAAGAGCTGCGGCGGATTGGCAAACAGCGTGGAACGCACGGAGTAGTCGTAGTTGCCGGGATAGCCGCCAATATGCTTGATGAGCACGTCGACATCCTCGCACTTGAAACGGTTCAGCTCGCGGTACATCAGCCGCAGGTCGCCACCGTCACAGTTGCCGCAGACGGCACGAAACGGACGGAAGGCGGCAAGTTTCTCGGCCACCTCTGTCGAGCCGATATCGCCGGCATGCCAAATCTCGTCACAAGGCTCAAAATAGAGCAAATACTTTGGGTCCCAATAGCTGTGCGTATCGCTCAGTATGCCTATTCTTTTCATAGTCCGAAGCGTTTGCGAATAAACCCGGCAATCATCTTCTCGGTTTCCATCAGTCCCAGCAACGACGAGTCGATGCACAGGTCGTAGCTGGAGGCATGACCCCATTTCTTACCCGTGTAGTAGTTATAGTAGTCGGCACGTTTGGCCTCCCCATGCTCAATGAAGCGGCGAGCCTCCTGGGGTAAAGCAAAATGCTGTTTGGCCATCACCTGATTGACACGAAATTCCATCGAGGCCGTAACAAAGATGTTGACCACATTCGTACGGTCACGCAGCACATAGTCTGCACAGCGTCCCACGAACACGCAACTGCCTTCGTCGGCGGCTTTCATGATAGCCTCGCTTTGGAACTGGAAAATGGTGTCCTGCGAAAAGCCCTGACGGCTGTAGTCGGTACCTGTCATGCCGTTAGGCAGATGCAGGAATGACCGCAAGAAACTCTTCCGCTCATCGTGCTGCTCAAAGACATGTTCTGAGAGTCCGCTCTCTTTAGCCGCCAGGTTCAGCAGTTCGCGGTCATAGTATTTGGCTCCGAAGTCAAGGGCCAGCATGCGTCCGATGTCATGGCCCCCGCTGCCTAACTGCCGACCTACACAGATAATGATATGTTCACTGTCCATAAGTTCTGAATTTTCTAAGATACCATAATAGTAACGGCCATGTCATGGCAAACGACCCGAAGTCGCTTGCCGGCATAGAGTACCACACACCGTCGAGCTGCCACCAGAGGGGCAGCAGATAGGCCAGCGGTAACAGCATGAACAGCTGGCGCGACAGCGAGAGGAAGATGCTGATTTTCACCTTGCCTATGCACTGGAAGAAATTGGTGATGACGGCCTGTGATGCAATGATGGGGAACACCAGCATATCAAGCCTGATGCCCCGTGTAGAGAGTGCCAGCAGTTCCGCATCAGTGGTGAAGATGCGTGCTATTTGCTGCGGAAACAGCATGGCCAGCGCCCATCCCACCAAGAGTATCAGCGTGGCCACAACAATAGCCAGCCACAGGCATCGCAACATGCGGTCGAACTTCTCAGCACCATAGTTATAGCCAACAATAGGCTGCATGCCCTGGGTGACTCCCATGACAAACATAAAGAACACCATGGCCATGGAGTTGGCTATCGAGTAGGCACCGACGGCCATGTCGCCGCCATAGCGCACAAACTGGTTGTTCATGAAGATGACGATGACGCACGAGGTGGTCTGCATCAGGAAGGGAGATACGCCGATGGCCATGATGTTACGCACCAGGTCGGCCCTCAGCCGGTAGATGCCTCGCCGCAGGTGCAGCAGTTCCCTTTTATCGGAGAATATCCACATCTGCCAGCACAGCGCCATCGTCTGACTGGCCACCGTCGCCAGTGCCGCCCCACGGATGCCCCATCGGAACCACCACACGAAGGCAATGACCAAGACAATGTTCATGCCTACGGTGAAGAGCGTAGCGTACATGGCATGGCGGGGCTTGCCGGCAGCACGCAGCACCGCGTTCATGCCGAAATACATGTGTGTCACCATGTTACCCAACAGGATGACCACCATGAACTGTCTGGCGTATGGCAGCGTCACGTCTGATGCCCCGAAGAACCGCAGGATGGGGTCAAGAAACAGCAGACAGACCGCCATGAAAAGGAATCCCACGATGAGGTTCAGCGTCACCGTGTTGCCCAGCAGGTGCTCAGCCGTCTTATAGTCTTTCTGGCCAAGCTTCATCGAGATACAGGCTGAGGCACCCACGCCCACCGCCGCTCCGAACGCCGCACTGAGGTTCATGAACGGGAACGTGATGCCGAGACCGGCAATAGCCTCCGGGCCTACCACCTGACCGATGAAGGCACGGTCGATGATGTTATACAGGCTGGAAGCGGTCATGGCCACAATGGCTGGCAGGGCATACTGCCACAGCAGCCGCCCCACAGGCTTTGTGCCCAATTCCAGTGTCGATTGCATATTATCCATAATTCAGCGGCAAAGTTACGAAAAAACGCGCGAAAGAAAAAGAAATCCAGTTTCTTTTTTTTAAAAAGGCCCTAATTGTTGCATATATTCGTCGTAGGTGATATGCCGTCCGCCCATCGACTTCAGGTGAGGCGTCTCAAACTGGCAGTCAATAAAGCACGCGCCAAGGTCTTCCAGTGTGCAGGCCAGATGAATAAGAGCCAGCTTCGAGGCGCTGGGCACGAGCGAGAACATGCTCTCGCCGAAGAACGCATTTCTCAGCACCACACCGTAAAGTCCGCCCACAAGCCGCCGTCCCTGTCCGTTGTCAGAGTCAGCGGCACGTTCCCACACTTCAACACTGGCAGCATAGCCCAGACGGTGCAGCCGCGTGTAGGCCTCGACAATATCAGGACCGAGCCAGGCTCCCGATTCCAGGAAACGGCCGTCGGCTTTGGCGCAGCCATTGATGACACCAGAGAAATCGTTGTTGATAGTCAGCTCGTAGCGTTGCTGACGCATCAACTGGCGCATGGAGTGGCTGACGTGTATCTCACTGGGGAAGATGACAAAGCGGTCCATCGGGCAATACCAATGGGGCTGACAGCCAGACTGGAACGAGAACCACGGGAAGAAGCCATGTCTATAGGCCAGCAGCAGGCGTCTGACAGACAGGTCGCCGCCTACGGCAATGAGTCCGTCGTCCTCACCCTGATGGGGGGCGGGGAACCACAGTTCGTCATCCAGCTGATAGACTGCCATCTGTCATCTCCTTGATGATGAGTTGCGATTGCTCTGCCTCCACCGTCACGCGACCGCCCTGCTTCAGACAGCCGAAAAGAATCTCGCGCATCAGCAGCGGTTTCAGTTGCCGGCCGATGACACGGTCCATCTCGCGGGCACCGTATTCCGGCGTGAACCCCGCCGACAGCAGATGGTCGAAGGCAGCCTGCGAGAGTGTCATCTGCACCTGTCTGGCAGCCAGCTTTTCGTCCAGCTCACGCAGTTTCTTCTGCAGGATGAGCGTTGCCATCTGCCGGTCCATATCGTTGAACACCACAGCCCCCGACAAGCGGTTCAGGAACTCCGGCTTAAACGTCTTCTTCACCTGCCGCATCATCGTCTCGCCACGGCTCACCCTGCTGTTAAAGCCGATGCTGCCTTGCGACGCATACTGAGCACCGGCATTCGACGTCATGATAAGCACCACGTTGCGGAAGTCGGCCTTCCGCCCTTTGTTGTCTGTCAGACGGGCGTAGTCCATCACCTGCAGCAGGATGTTGTAGATGTCCTGGTGAGCCTTCTCTATCTCGTCAAGCAGCAGCACGCAGTTGGGCGTCTTGCGAATGGCATCGGTAAGCAGTCCGCCGTCCTCATAGCCCACATAACCGGCAGGCGAGCCTATCAGCTTGGCCACGGCATGACGCTCAGTGTACTCGCTCATGTCGAAGCGCACCAGTCCGATGCCCAGTTCTCTGGCCAGCACACGTGCCACCTCTGTTTTGCCCACGCCGGTAGGTCCCACAAAGAGCAGCGATGCCAGCGGCTTGCCGTCGTCGAGCAGTCCTGCCCGCGACATCTGCACAGCCTCCACCACCTGGCGCACAGCCTCATCCTGACCGTAGATCTGCGCCTGCATGCGCTGTGCCAGACTCTCCAGCTGCTGGTAGTCATCGTCTTGGGCCACCGTCAGCGCATCCACCTTACAGATTTTCGCCAGCACATCGGCAATCTCCTTCTTACCGATGGCCGTATGAAGGCCGGCAATCTCCATGGCTGCTCCCGCCTCGTCAATCAGGTCGATAGCCTTGTCGGGCAGGAAGCGGTCGCTGATGTGCTTGGCACTGGCAGCCACGGCATAGGCAACGGCATCGTCAGCGTAGGTCACGCCATGGAAAGTCTCGTAGCGGGGTAACAGCTGACAAAGGATATGCTCCGTCTCTTCTACCGACGGTTCGCCAATGTCTATCTGCTGGAAACGGCGGATAAGTCCTTTGGAACGGGCAAAGTGGCGATTATACTCTTCGTAAGTGGTAGAGCCAATAAAGCGTATGTTGCCCGCTTCAAGATAGGGCTTGAGCATGTTAGAGGCATCCATGGCGCTCTCGCTCGTGGCACCGGCCCCCACCAGGGTATGAATCTCATCAATGTAGACAATGTTACAGCCGTCGGCCTCCTGAATGCCGTCCATAATCATTTTGATACGGTTCTCGAAGTCGCCCCGGTACTGGGTGCCTGCCAGCAGCGTACCCATGTCAATCTGATAGATGCGACTGCCTTTCAGCCGCTCAGGCACCCGGCCCTCCTCAATCAGCCGCGCCAGACCCCAGACAAGGGCCGTCTTGCCTACGCCGGGTTCGCCCACATGCAGCGGATTGTTCTTCTCACGCCTACAGAGCACCTGTATAGTGCGTTGCAGCTCCTGTTCACGGCCTATCAGCGGATTGTGCTGTTTGTAGTGGTCGTTCATACATACCACCAGCTTCTGCCAGGCGGCCTGCTCGTCGTCATCGTAATCGTCCTTCTGCTGCTCCAGCTGGTCATCAAAATCATAGAAATTAATAAGGTGACTCATGAAGTGGCTCTCCTTGTGATACAGACTATCATGCAGCAGATAAGACGCCCAAGAGTCGCTCAGTTGCAGCAGTCCCTTCACCAGGTGTGGCGTGTCTACCGATTCAGCGCTGCTCTGTGCCACTGTCTGCACAGCCGTTTCAATAATCTTTTCCATCTGCGCCGACACCTCCGGCTCATACACAATGCCTTCAGGCACCTTCTCTACCGTGTCAAGGAAATCCTCCACCTTTCTGGCCAGCTGCAGCGGAGCATAGAAGATGTTCAGGGCTGCATTGAAGTTAAACTCGTCAATCATCACCAGCAACAGGTGTTCAGGCATGACAAACTCATGTCTGTATTCCTTGCAGCGCTCCAGTGCCAGGTTTAGCAGGCGCGACGCCCTTTCTGTCTGCTTAATCTCTGCCATTGCTACTCGTTCACGACTCTTCAGGTTCCACGGTAATGCGAAGGGGGAACCCGCACTCACGGGCCATGTTGGTGGCTTTCCGCACCTTCGACACGGCAATGTCGTAGGTGTAAATGCCCACAACAGCCTTGTCGGCATGGTGTACCTTCAGCATTAGTGCGTTGGCGCTCTCCTCATTCAGGAAAAACACCTGCTCCAGTATCATCACGACAAACTCCATCGTGGTAAAGTCATCATTGTGGATGATGACCTTATAGCGGCGCGGCTCCTTCAGGCTGGTGTCCTGCCGCTCGCGAATACTTGACTGTCCTTGTGCCATAATCGACCACAAAGGTACGCATTTTTCCTCATATCCGTCAATTTTGCATATTGTTTTAAGATTTGTTTATCATACGATTGTTGCGGGATTCAGTATTTCTTTGTACTTTTGCAGCCATGAAACACGTTCTCGCCATCATCCTGCTTCTACTGTTTGCCCTCACCATCCATGCCGGCAAGCTGACCAGATACCCCGGCGAGCGCAAATACATGTACCGCCTGACGCTGACCGACAAGGGCGAGTCTAACTACTCCTTGTCGCACCCCACCCGCTGGCTGTCGGCCAAGAGCGTAGAGCGCCGCCGCCGGCAGGGGTTGCCCTTAGACTCCACCGATCTGCCCGTCTCACCCCGCTATCTGAAGATGATTGCTGCCCAGAAAGGCATAAGCATCGTCGGCAAAAGCCGCTGGAACAACACGGTGGTTGCCCTGAGCACCGACACCCTCGCCCTTCAAAAGCTGACCGGCCTGCCTTTCGTCAACAAGGCCGAACTGGTATGGGTATCGCCCGACAGTGTCGAGAAGAAGTTATACAAGGAGAAATACCATGAGCACTTCAGCCCCTGGGACTCCGTTCGCGGCGAACGCTACGGCAGCGGGAAGGAACAGATAGAGAGCCTGGGCGGACAGCGGCTGCACGGCATCGGCCTGCGTGGCCGCGGCATCACTATCGCCGTGCTGGACGGCGGTTTCCAGAATGCCAACAATATCCCCGCCTTCAGCAACGTCCGCATCGAAGGCTTTCGCGATATGGTGTGGCACGACCCGCTGCTGCCCCACCCCGACAATGCCGACGACCAGATATTCTACGAGTCAGACCACGGCACAAGGGTGCTGTCGGCTATGGCGGCCAACAACCCTGAGGTGCTGATAGGCACGGCCCCTGAAGCACACTACTGGCTGTTACGCTGTGAAGACCAGCGCACAGAGCAGCCCGTAGAGCAAGACTACTGGGCTATGGCTGCCGAACTGGCCGACTCTGCCGGTGCAGACATCATCAACAGCAGTCTGGGTTACAACGAGTTTGATGCTCCATACCCCAAACTGAGCCTGCAACAGCTGGACGGCCGGTCGACGCTCATCTCGCGTACCGCCTCCATGCTGGCCGCCAAAGGTATCATCCTCATCAGTTCCGCCGGCAACACAGGCATGGGTCCCTGGAAGAAAATCTGCATCCCCGCCGATGCCGACGACATGCTCACCGTGGGAGCCATCACCCCCGAGGGCACCAATGCACCATTCTCGGCTGTCGGCCCCTCACAGGACGGCCGCATGAAGCCCGATATTGTAGCCATCGGCTCGCCTGCCGCCCTCATCTCCGGTCGCGGCTCCGTAGTTCACGACATGGGCACATCGTTCTCCGCCCCCGTCGTCTGCGGTCTGACGGCCTGTCTGTGGCAGGCCCTGCGCCATCGGACAGCACTTGAAATCATCAACCTCATCCGTATGACCTCCAACAACTGGACCACTCCCAACAACATCTTCGGCTACGGCAAGCCAAACTTCTGGAAAGCCTATATGACGGGACGACTGCTTGAGACACAAGGCATGGAGATAGAAGAACATATCCATGAGAAATGAACAACGAATGACCCTGCTTGAGCTCAACGGTCTGGTGCGCCAGGTCATAGAGCTCGGACTGCCTGGGGAATACTGGGTAGAGGCCGAACTGTCGGAATGCCGCGAAAGCCGTGGCCACTGCTACATGGAACTCATCCAGCGCGACGACCGCCAGGCAGTGCCCGTGGCCAAGGCCTCGGCTAAGTGCTGGGCTTCGAAATGGATGATGGTTCGCCCGTACTTTGAACGCACCACAGGCCAGCGGCTACAGAGCGGCATGAAGGTGCTGCTGAAGGTTTATCCGCAGTTTCACGAGGCCTATGGCTTCTCATGGATTGTCACCGACATCGACCCTGCCTACACCCTTGGCGACCAGGCCCGCCGCCGTCAGGAAATCATACGCCAACTGAAGGAAGAAGGCGTCTTCGACCTGCAACGCGAACTGCCGCTGCCACGTTTCTGCCTGCGCATTGCCGTCATCAGCAGTCAGACGGCTGCCGGCTACGGCGATTTTGCAGCCCAGTTGGCCGACAGTCCGTTTAACTTCCAGACGCGGCTTTTCCCTGCCATCATGCAGGGCGAGGGTGTGGAACAGAGCATCGTCGGCGCCCTGGACCGTATCAACGCCGAGGTTGACGACTTCGACTGTGTCGTCATCATCCGCGGTGGCGGTGCCACCAGCGACATGTCGGGCTTCGACACCCTGCTGCTGGCAGAGAGCGTTGCCAACTTCCCCCTGCCCATCATCACCGGCATCGGCCACGACCGCGACGAGAGCATTCTCGACATGGTGAGCCACCAGCGGGTGAAGACGCCCACTGCCGCAGCAGCCTTCCTGGTTGACCATGCACAAGCACTGCTCGACTCACTGAACACAGCGCAGCGCAGCATCACCCAGAGTGCCCAGCAAAAGCTCTCGGCCCTCAACCTGCAGCTCACAACACTTTCCTCGGCTGTTCCCCGGCTCTTCTCTGTTGTCAAAGTGCAGCAGGAGGCACGCCTCAGTACGCTGTTCAACCGTCTACTGGCCTTGTCGGCCCAGCGCATCATGAACAGCCGGAGCCACCTTGAACGCTTCGAGCAGCACCTGCCACTACTCATGGACCGCCGCCTCACCGCTGAGCGCCACCGCCTGGAACTGGCGTCAGAAAAACTGAAGATGCTCGACCCCACGCTTCTGTTAAGCCGGGGCTACTCCATCACGCTGAAAGACGGCAAGACCGTACGCGACCCCCGCCAACTCAGCCAGGGCGACCAGATTGAGACCCGGCTGGAAAAAGGAACCATCCAATCAACCGTTATATGAAACAAGAAATGAAATACGAGCAGGCCTATCAGGAACTGCAGACCATTGTCCGCCGCATGGAGGCCGACGAGTTGGACATCGACCAGATGTCGGAACAGCTGAAACGCGCCCAGCAGCTCATCAAGCTGTGCCGTGACAAACTGACGAAGACCGACGAGGAAATCAAGAAAATTCTGGCTGAGGCATAACTTTTCAGCAAAAAATTTGGCTCTTTCCGCAAATATGCGTACTTTTGCGCCTCAAATCATGACAAATCGGAAACCATTAATATTACAGAAAATGAAGAACTTAGACTGGGCAAACCTGTCGTTCGGTTACATGAAGACCGACTACAACGTTCGTTGCTACTATCGCGACGGCAAGTGGGGCGAGATCGAGGTCTCGTCAGATGAGTATATCAACCTGCACATGGCAGCTACCTGCCTGCACTACGGCCAGGAGGCCTTCGAGGGTCTGAAGGCCTACCGCTGCAAAGACGGTAAGGTACGCGTGTTCCGCGTCGACGAGAATGCCGCCCGCCTGCAGTCCACCTGCCGCGGCATCATGATGCCCGAGGTACCCACCGAGCTGTTCACGGAGATGGTGAAGAAGGTGGTGCGCCTCAACCAGGAGTGGATTCCCACCTACGAGAGCGGTGCCACGCTCTATATCCGTCCGCTGCTCATCGGCACCAGCGCACAGGTAGGCGTGCATCCCGCCAAGGAGTACTGCTTCCTGATTTTCGTCACCCCCGTAGGTCCTTACTTCAAGGGCGGCTTCGCTGCCAATCCCTACGTCATCATCCGCGACTACGACCGTTCGGCTCCTTTAGGCACCGGCAAATACAAGGTGGGCGGCAACTACGCTGCTTCGCTCTTTGCCAACAACCTGGCCCACGAGAAGGGCTACGCCTGCGAGTTCTATCTGGATGCCAAGGAGAAGAAATACATGGACGAGTGCGGTGCCGCCAACTTCTTCGGCATCAAGGACAACACCTACGTCACACCGAAGTCTACCTCTATCCTGCCCTCTATCACCAACAAGTCGCTCATGCAGGTGGCTGAAGACCTGGGCATGAAGGTGGAGCGCCGCCCCATCCCTGAGGAGGAGCTGGAGACCTTCGAGGAGGCTGGTGCCTGCGGAACGGCTGCCGTCATTTCACCTATTTCTTATATTGACGACCTCGACACCGGCAAGCGCTACTCCTTCGGCGAGAAGCCCGGCCCCATGTCGAAGAAGCTGTTCGACACCCTGCGCGGCATCCAGTACGGCGAGATTGAGGACAAGCACGGTTGGACTACCGTCGTCATAGAGTAAAGCACAACGGTCATGGGAAATAACCAAACCTACAAAAACCGGGCGCTGGCCTCGTTGGAGGGGAAATGGGGAAAGACAGCCATTGCCACGCTCATCTATTTCATCATCTCAGGAGGCCTCAGCTACACGGTAACCGCCCCTATGGGCAATAATACCACGCTGTCGTTCAGCACACAGGGACTCTGGACGCTGCTCTGCCTGCCTCTGGGCTGGGGTTTCACGGTCTACTTCCTGAACCTCGTCCGTAACCTCGACATCAACTTCGAGCGCCTGTTCGACGGCTACAGGGACTTCATCCGCATCTTCCTGGCTGCCTTCCTTGTCCAGCTGTGCATCGTGGTGGGCTTTATGCTCCTCATCGTGCCGGGCATCATCGTCGCCCTGATGCTGTCGCAGACATCCTTCATCCTGAAAGACAACCCCGACATCAGCGCTGCCGATGCCATGAAACAGAGTGTCAGCATGATGGATGGCCATAAGATGGAGCTCTTCTGGCTCTTCCTGAGTTTCATTGGCTGGATTATTCTGGCCTGCATGACCCTCGGCTTTGGCTTCCTGCTTCTTGGCCCCTACATGTACACTACCCTCGCCCACTACTACGAGGACCTGAAAGCTGAACAAGCCTTTTAGGCATCAGCATGGCCATCAGGACCGGCCGGAAGCAGGGAAACGTGCTTCCGGCCGGTCTCACTTTTCCAAACGAATTATTTGGTAAATAGGTGAAAATTTCGTATTTTTGCCGACACAAACGAAAAAGCAAAGAGTTATAGCCCCGAAAATAATGATAAGCATGATAGCCGCCGTGGCCCGCAACCGCGCCATCGGCAATCAGAATCGCCTGATATACTGGCTGCCTAACGACATGAAACGGTTCCGGCAGCTCACAACAGGCCACACCATCCTGATGGGACGCCGAACCTTCGAGAGTCTGCCAAAGGGCGCACTGCCCAACAGGCGCAACTGTGTGCTCAGCCGGTCGGTGAGCCAGCTGCCCGGCTGCGAGTGCTTCACGTCGTGGGATGAGTTCCTGCCGACGTGCTCGCCCGATGAGGACATCTTTATCATCGGTGGAGCCAGTGTGTATGAAGGTCTGATAGACAAGGCCGACCGGCTCTGCCTGACAGAGGTTGACGACACGCCTGCAGAGGCCGACACCTTCTTCCCCGACTACAGCAGCGGGTGGCAGGAGGTGAGCCGCGAGGAGCACGAGGCCGACGAGCGTCACCAATTCAACTACGCCTTCGTTGACTACGAGCGCAACAGGCCGCAGGAACAATAAAAACAAGTTGTTATGGGAAAAGGGAAATTAGAAAAGTTTGCCGATATGGAGCGCTATGAGAACGTGTTCCAGTATCCGTATTCCACATGGGAAGAGAAACCGTTCACCATGCAGGGCCGCTGGCGCGAGCAATACTTCAAGAACGATAATCCGATAGTGCTGGAGCTGGGCTGCGGCAAGGGCGAGTATGCCGTGGAGTTGGCACGCAACTACCCCGACAAGAACTTCATCGGCGTCGACATCAAGGGCGCACGCATGTGGACGGGAGCCACACAAGCCCAGAACGAGGGACTGAGGAACGTGGCTTTCCTGCGCACGAACATTGAGATTATCGACCGCTTCTTCGCACCCGACGAGGTGCAGGAGATATGGCTGACGTTCAGCGACCCGCAGATGAAGAACCCGCGCAAGCGACTGACGTCGACCTACTTCCTGGAGCGCTACCGCCACTTCCTGACCGACGGCGGCACCGTTCACCTGAAGACCGACTCCAACTTCCTGTTCACCTACACCACGCTGATGGTAGAGCATAACGCCCTGCCCCTGCTGTTCCGTACCGACGACCTGTACCATGACGAGCAGTCGCCAAGCATGGTGGAGCCGGCAACGCTGTCGGTACAGACCTACTACGAACAGATGTGGATGGCACGCGGGCTGAACATCAAGTACATGAAGTGGCAGCTGCCCCACAACGTGAGTCTGACGGAGCCTGAGGTGGAAATAGAACTGGACGACTACCGCTCCTATCACCGCACCAAGCGCAGTTCACTTGAAAAAGCAAAATAAAACACAGCTATAGATATGAAAAAACTACTTACACTTATCGCCACCCTGATGCCCCTGATGGCTTTGGCACAGTCGCTGAACGTCAGTGTCGACAAGGCCGGCACCCTGGCAGAACAACTGCCCGACAGCATCCGCTTCAAGATTGCCGAACTGAAAGTGACAGGCCCATTGAACGGTGCTGACCTCAAACTGCTCTCGCAGATTGTCACACGCACAAAGACCAACAAGAAGATTGCCGACGAACGGCTGGTGACCAGCATCGACCTGAGCGAAGCCGTCATCACCGAGGGCAAGGAGGGCCAGAAGACGGAGGCCAACGTGCTGCCGGCAGGTCTTTTCAGCGGTGCCAAGAGTCTGGTCAGAGCCATACTCCCCAAGGGAACGCTGACCATCGGCCACAACTGCTTCGACAACTGCGAGGAACTGGCCCAGGTAGAGATGCCCGAGACGGTGACCACCATCGGCTACAATGCCTTCAGCGACTGCAAGAGTCTGGCTGCCCTCACGCTGCCGTCATCGCTCAGGACCATTGAGCACGATGCCTTCGAGGAATGCACCGCCCTGACTGCCATTGAACTGCCCGACTCGCTGACGACGTTAGGAGCCAACGCCTTTAACGGCTGTTTCTCATTGCAGAAGGTGACCGTCGCGGGCAACATCGGCAGCATTGCCACTGCCACCTTCATGAACTGTGAGTCGCTGTCAGAAATCTCACTGCCGGAGAGCATCAAGGCAGTGGGCAGCAATGCCTTCCGCGGCTGCAAGATGCTGGAAGAAATCACACTGCCCGATGAGCTGGACGAGATAGGGAACTCGGCTTTTGAAAAGTGCCGTAACCTGAAACGTATCGGCATCAGCAAGGTAGGAAAGATTGGCTCGAACGCCTTCGAGGAGTGCTCCAGCCTGGAGCAGCTCGAACTGGAGGGTATCACCAAGATGGGCAACGGTGCCTTCGCCAGATGCCTGGCCCTGACTTCCATCAGCCTGCAGGGCACGCTGGCAGAACTCGGCATAGAGTCATTCAGCGAGTGCGGCAGTCTGGAGAGTGTCACCCTGCCCGGCTCCCTGAAGGAGATTGCCCATCGCGCCTTCAAAGACTGCAAGAGCCTGCCTGAGGTGAATCTGCCCGCGTCGCTGACGAGGCTGGAGAACAGCGTCTTCGAGAACTGCGCCAGTCTGAGGCATATCACCATCCCCAACATGGTGAAGACGATGGGTTCGGGCATCTTCGAGAACTGCACCAGTCTCGACAGCGTACAGATCAACGGTTTCGTCAGCGTGATTGAGAGCGACGCTTTCCGCAAGTGCCACAGCCTGCGCTCCATCTCCTTTCCCGTGTCGGTCAAGAAGATTGGCTCTAACGCCTTTGAGGACTGCTCGGCACTGACACATATCGACCTGCCCGTCACCCTGCTGCAGATAGGTACAGCAGCCTTCCGCCGCTGCGTACAGCTGGCCAGTCTGGTAGTGCCTGCCGCCACCCGCGAGATTGACAGCGACGCCTTCAGCGAGTGCAGCCTGCTGGCCACGGTCGAGCTGCCTGTTGCCCTGAAGTCGCTGGGCGGCAGTGCCTTCTCCAAGTGTGTCTCGCTGCGCGAAGTCAGGGTGAACGCCCCCGTACCGCCAAAGATGTCGAAATCTACCTTCAAGGGGGTTGTCATGCAGGCCTGCAAGTTCCTTATCCCCAGGGGAACGGCCCATCTGTACAAGCAGGACAAGCAGTGGCAGAAGATTAGCCAACTCATAGAACATTAAACCGTCATTCAGCATAGTATCATCATGACATTATATCCCAAACTTATTATGGACGCGCTGGCTACCGTGACGTATGCCGGCACCAAGAAGAACCTGGTAGAGAGCAACATGGTGGCCGACCAGCCTGCTATCAACGGCAACAAAGTGAAAGTTGTCCTGGAGTTCCCGCGCGATACCGACCCGTTTCTGAAGTCAACGGTGAAAGCCGCCGAGGCAGCCATCAAATACCACTGCGGCAAGGACGTGGAGGTAACCATCGAGACGGAGTTCAAATCGAAGCCCCGCCCGGCGGTGGAACAGCTGCTGCCCGGCGTCAAGAACATCATCGCCGTCAGCTCCGGCAAGGGAGGCGTCGGCAAGTCGACCGTCTCTGCCAACCTGGCCATCTCGCTGGCCCGTCTGGGCTACCGTGTGGGCCTGCTCGACTGCGACATCTTCGGTCCGTCTATCCCCAAGATGTTCGACCTTGAGGATGCCAAGCCCTACGCCGTCAAGGTTGACGGACGCGACCTCATCTGTCCCATGGAGCAGTATGGCGTGAAGCTGCTCAGCATAGGCTTCTTCGTGTCGCCCACCACGGCCACGTTGTGGCGCGGCGGCATGGCCACCAGTGCCCTGAAGCAGCTCATTGCCGATGCTGACTGGGGCGAGCTCGACTACTTCATCCTCGACACGCCGCCGGGCACCAGCGACATCCACCTGACGCTGCTCCAGACACTGCCCATCACCGGCGCCGTCATCGTGTCGACACCGCAGCAGGTGGCCCTGGCCGACGCTCGCAAGGGCATCGACATGTACCGCAACGACAAGGTAAACGTGCCTATCCTGGGACTCATCGAGAATATGGCATGGTTCACGCCCGCCGAACTGCCTGAGAACCGTTACTACATCTTCGGACGTGAGGGCTGCAAGCAGCTGGCCGAGGAGATGAACGTGCCTCTGCTGGCTCAGATTCCGCTGGTGCAGGGCATCTGCGACTGTGGCGACCAGGGAAAGCCCGCCGCCCTGAATGTGGATACCATGACGGGACAGGCCTTCCTCAACCTGGCCCAGGCCGTCATCACCGTCGTCAACCGCCGCAACAAGGAGCAGCCCAAGACCAAGATTGTAGGAATGAAATGATGAGAACAAGGATTATCTGCGTATTGGCAGCGGCTCTCGTGGCCGTATGCGCCGGAGCCAGGGGAGTGGCACGGAAACAGCTGTTTGATAGCGGCTGGCAGTTTGCATTGAACGACAGCACCAGGTGGCGCCCTGTGGACCTGCCGCACGACTGGAGCGTGGAGGGCAGCTTCGACAAGGAGGCACCGGCAGGCAACGACGGTGCCTACCTGCCTACGGGCAAAGGGTGGTACCGCAAGTCGTTCACCCTGGACAAAGCCATCCAGAACCAGCGCCTGCGCCTGTACTTCGAGGGTGTCTACATGAATGCCGAGGTCTATGTCAACGGCAGTAAAGCCGGCGGCCACCCCTACGGCTACTCATCGTTCTTCGTCGACATCACGCCCTATGTAAAGACAGGTAAGAACGAGGTGGAGGTGCGCGTTGACAATGCTCAGCAGAAGAACTGCCGGTGGTACAGCGGTTCGGGCATCTACCGCCATGTGTGGCTGCTGACGACGCCACGGCAGTATATCGACGAGTGGAGCGTCAGCGTGACAACACCCGACATCCATACCGTGGACATCAAGGCCGAGGTGGTGACGGAGGATGGAGGGCGCAAGCCCGTGAGCAAGCGCCTCAGCGTGGAGAACCCCCATCTGTGGACACCCGATGACCCCTACCTCTATACAACCACCATCGAGGCCGGGGGTGATGTGCTGCCCGTTACCTACGGCATACGCACCGTCACGTTCTCGGCCGACAAGGGGCTGCTGCTCAATGGTAAGCCCATCGTGCTCAACGGCGGCTGCGTACACCACGACAACGGCATCCTGGGGGCTGCGGCCTTCGATGCGGCTGAGTACCGCAAGGTGAGGCTGCTGAAGGAAGCGGGCTTCAACGCCGTGCGAACGTCGCACAACGTGCCGTCGGAGGCTTTTCTCCGAGCCTGCGACGAGCTGGGACTGCTGGTCATCGACGAAGCCTTCGACGGCTGGCGCGAGAAGAAGAACACCCACGACTACGCCACGCTGATAGACCAGTGGTGGCAGGAGGACCTGAAGGCGATGGTGCTGCGCGACCGCAACCACCCCAGCATCTTCTGCTGGTCCATAGGCAACGAGGTGATAGAGCGCAAGAAGATTGAGGTGGTGAAGACGGCTCATCAGATGGCCACGCTCTGCCGACAGCTCGACGAGCAGCAACGGCCCGTCACGTCGGCGCTGGCAGCATGGGACAACGACTGGGACATCTACGACCCCTTAGCTGCCGAGCACGACATCGTGGGCTATAACTACATGATTCACAAGGCCGAGGGCGACCACCAGCGTGTGCCAGAGCGGGTGATGATGCAGACGGAGAGCTATCCGCGTGACGTCTACAAGAACTACCGCATGACGATGGACCACACCTACATCATCGGCGACTTCGTGTGGACAGCCATCGACTATCTGGGAGAGTCGGGCATCGGACGCTGGTACTACCAGGGCGAGGTCGGCGGCGAGCACTGGACACAGCCGCTCTACCCCTGGCATGCAGCCTACTGCGGCGACATCGACCTCACCGGACTGCGCAAGCCCGTCAGCCACCGGCGCAGCATGCTGTGGAACGCCAACGGCGAGCACCTCTATATGGCGGTGCGCGAGCCCGACGGCTACCGCGGCGAGGTGAAGACCACGATGTGGGGCACCTGGCCTACGTTCGAAAGCTGGAACTGGGCGGGCCATGAGGGGAAGCCCATCGACGTGGAGGTGTATGCTCACTATCCCAAGGTGCGCCTGACGCTGAACGGACAGGTGGTGGCCGAGCAGGCGGTGACTGACGGACAGGCCACCTTCACCCTACCCTACCAGCCGGGAACGCTGAAGGCCGAGGGCCTTGACGGTCAGGATGTGAAGGAGAGCGTATCGCTGACAACGGCCGGGGAGCCTGTCGCCATGCGACTGACGGCTGACCACCAGCCACTGAAGGCCGACGGTCAGGACCTGGCGTTTGTCACCGTCGAACTGGTGGATGCCAACGGCATGGTGAACCCCACCGCCGCCAACCGCCTGAAGGCCAGCGTCAGCGGTCCCGCCACCATCGTCGCCTTTGGCAATGCCGACATCAAGGATTGCGACCCCTATACCGACAGCCAGCACCAGGCCTGGAAGGGCCGTGCCCTGCTGGTGCTGAGGAGCACGGGAAAAAAAGGCAAGGTCACCGTTAGCATTCAGGGCGAGCAGCTGAAGACTGCCACCCTGCGGTTACAGTTCCCCTTTTTGCCATAGGGCAATCGCGATAAGACCATAGCTATATAGCCAACCCAAAAACAACCCTCACCTCTGACACCCAGGGGTATAACAGCCTGATAGTCAGTGTCATTTTGGGTGCAAGAAAATGGAGTTGGGTGCCACCTAAACTAACACCCAATAGGAATCTCGTAACTGCTCAGTCGGCAGGCTTTTAGGACAAAAATCTTCAAAAATCTTACGAAAATGGCTGCGCGTAAAAAGATTTTTGTTGAATTTTTGAAGATTTTTGTCCTTATATCTCCCCTTTTTGTGTTTTATGTGGCATGACTGAGCCGTTACGAAATCTCCCAGCCTCTCATGAAAAAATCCCGGCCTCTCGTCCGGATGAGAGGCCGGGATTTTCGGGTGAGGGGCTGGGTGAGACTTGGGTGTCACCTGACTGTTGGCCTAACCTGTCTGTCAGTCAGGGAGTTAAGTGTCGGGTGAGCCGGGTGTCAGTTATCCGTGTAATATATAGGGCGAGGGTGAAAGGGCGCAACGACAGCCGTAACCCGCTGGACTACTGGCATTTATGCTTTCAGGATTCTTCCCGCACCGTTCATGTGCTTGCTCCAATGGCCACGGCTGACTATCTTTGCAGCTGGATTTTACCATCGACTGATGACCAACGACAAGACGGACAGATGCCAAAAAGAAGCGTGAAACACTGCGGTAACCCGAAAAAAAAGTGGGTTACCGCAGTAAAATAAGCACATTTTTCTTCTTTCTTTCAATTAGAAATATTATCTTTGCACCAAATTAAAGGCTATCGGGTATGGAGAAGAAAAACATCATGGTAGGCAGGCAGCATGAAATGGCGCTCCTGCAGGAAATAATCAGTTCACCTAAGGCTGAGTTGGTTGCTGTCTATGGACGCAGGCGTATTGGTAAGACATTTCTTGTTGACAAAACGTTTGCAGCCAGATATGATTTTTTTACTACTGGCATCTACGAAGGAACCCGCAAGGAACAGTTGACAAACTTTGCCACTCAGTTGGGCATCTATGCTAAAAGGAAATACAAAGTTCCCAAGGATTGGATGTCGGCATTCCTCATGTTACGCGAATATTTAGAGACGCTGCTCGACAAGGAACGGATAGACATATTCATTGATGAACTGCCATGGCTCGATACGCCCCGTTCGCGATTTCTGAAAGCTTTTGATTTGTTTTGGAATGGCTGGGCCTCGAAACAAGACAATATTAAATTAATTGTTTGCGGATCGGCAACAACCTGGATGACCAACAAGTTGCTTGGCGATAAGGGTGGACTGCATAACCGCGTAACGAAGCAAATCTATTTACGACCATTCAATCTCAGTGAGACAGAGGAGTTCCTGAAGTTGCGAGGTTTCGATCTTTCCCGTCAGCATATCATTCAAATCTATATGTCGCTTGGTGGAACCCCTTACTACCTTGATATGATGAGCCAGAGCATGAGCGTTGCTCAGAACATTGATGCCTTGTTCTTTTCAGAGAATGCACCACTACAGAAAGAATATCATTTTCTCTATAAGTCTCTTTTTAAAGAGTCACGCCTCTATCGGCGAGTAGTTGAAGTCCTTTCAAAGCAGATGAAAGGCATGACAAGAAAGGAACTGATCCGGGAAATAGGTACAGAAGACAACGGCTATTTTTCCGACGTACTCGATGATTTGTGTAACTGTGACTTTATACGCAGCTATAATGCATTCGGGAAAGCTGAACGCGACGTGATGTATCAGCTTACAGACCTCTATTCTTTGTTCTATCTCCGCTTCGTCAAGAACTATCATGGAGGTGACGAACACTACTGGAGTCACTTAGGACAGGACATTTCCACTTGGGAGGGCTATGCTTTTGAACAGGTCTGCCTGCACCATATTCCTCAAATCAAGCATAAGTTAGGCATCAGCGGCATCCTGACAAATGTATGTTCATGGTCGTGCAAGCCATTTATCGGAAAGGATGGTGAAGAACATAAGGGTGCCCAGATAGACCTGATTATTGACCGTGGAGATAAGACCATCAACCTCTGCGAGATGAAGTTCACCAACAAGCCCTTTACCATTTCTCCAGAATATGCTGGGCGAATGTTGGAACGGCGCGACACATTCCGTGAGTTTACTGGCACCAACAAGTCCCTTCAACTGACAATGGTCACTTCTTCGGGAGTAGTACACAATGCGGGGTGGCAAAGTATCAATAACGAAGTGAATATCGATGACCTCTTTCAAGCATAAATCATTAAAACAAATAGTGTTACTTCTTCTTGCGACGCCGTATCTTTTCAACCACCTCCAGCTTGCGGCCTATGCGGTCGAGGCGCTCCAGGGCGTTGCGGCGGGAGATGACAATCTGGTGGCGGTAGACGAGGCAGGCCACTACGAAATAGAGGAAAGCCTGAAGCCAGAGCAGACGGTACTCAAGGATGACATCGTTGAGGGTGGCGCCCATCGTGTTCATGCGGACGTATGCCCGTACGCCGAAGGTGGAGGGGAAGAGCCATGAGATGCTCTGCCAGAAATTGGGGATGTTGGACTGCGGCCAGCTGACACCACTGAGGAACAGCAGGGGCACGGAGACGAACACCATGAGCAGCATGACATTCTCGCGATAGCGGACGATACACGACACAATCATGCCGAAGAAGATGCAGGCCAGGGTGTAAGGCAGCATCAGCAACAGCAGATCCTGCCAGGGGGCCAGCTGCACAAACGAGAAGAAGCGCGGAACGGCGGTGGTGAGATAGGCCGCCATGACGGCGTAAATCATGAAGTAGCACATGGCCTTGCCGCCGATGATGCGGAAGACACCCTGATAATGGCGGTCGATGGGTATGAGCTCATGGTAGCGGTTGTTCTCGCGGGCGGTGCCTGCCGACAGGCCGATGCCCAGGACGAGCGTCTGCTGCAGAATCAGGATGAGCACGGCCGGCAGCACCGACGTGCCGTAGCCGCCGGCAGGACTGAAGATGGGTACATCGTCGACAGCTAAGGGGCGCACCGCTATCTCTGCCTCGCGCCGGCTGTTGGGGCGCGACAGCTTGGTCTGCAGCTCTGCTCCCATGGTCTGGGTGACAGCCATGGCCGTCTGGT
This sequence comes from uncultured Prevotellaceae bacterium, assembly GCA_947303855.1. Classification (GTDB taxonomy): domain Bacteria; phylum Bacteroidota; class Bacteroidia; order Bacteroidales; family Bacteroidaceae; genus Prevotella. The sequence continues at coordinate 11,159 of CAMYZO010000025.1, read as the reverse complement.
AGATAGCCTTATAGGTGAGCATGAGACTCATGTCGCAGTAGACGCTAAGGGTCGCCTGCTCCATGCGGTTCAGATGCTTGTCGAAATCGGCAGGGATATAGTAGATGCCCTTGGCCAGCTGGCGGCTGACGAGCGACTTGGCCTCGTCCAAATCGGCAGCATAACAGAAGACCTTGACATCGGGCGAGGCATCGCAGCGGCGGATGAACTGCCGTGAGAGCGATGAATGGCTGTCGTCGACCACCACCACGGGCACATCGCGTACCACCTCATTATTATATATCCACGAATAGAGCAGCGGATAGACCAGCGGCACAATGATGAAGAAGATGAGCACGCCCTCGTCGCGGAGAACCTGCCGCATCTCCTGCCTCCAAATATAGCAGGCATCGCTGATGGCTTGGCCTATGTTATGGAATATAGACATAATTCAGCATTGCGTTTTTGATTTTACGGATGACCAGCCAGGGCAGCAGGCAGAAGAATGCCAGCGCCGTGAGATGGAACCACGCCTCGAGCAGCGGATAGCCGTTGAACACCGTAATCTGGTAGAGCATATAGTAATGGCGCAGCGGGAACAGCCACGACAGCGACTGCAGCGGCGCATCCATGCCCATGATGGGGAAGGCCGAGCCTGCCATGGAGAACGAGAGTACAGCCCAGAGCGAGCAGACGCTCATAGACATGCGCAGCGACGGCATCAGACCGAAGACGAAGATGCCAAAGCCCTGTGCGGCAAACACCTGCAGCAGGCTGAGCAGCACGATGGTCCATGCCCCACCCTCATGGGGGAAGTGGAGCACGCCGTAGATATAGTGCTCGTAGCCGAAGACGATGGCCAGCCAGATAAGCGTATGGGGCAGGAATTTGCCGAGGATTGCCACCAGCATGTTGCCGTCGGCCATGGCCACCCACTCCTTGGAACGGCCGAACTTCAGTTCCACACCTATGGAGTAGGCCGTAATCAGGAAAATGAACAGCATGATGACGCCCGGCACAAAGACCGTTGAGAGGTAGACGTTATAGTTGGCCCAGGGATTAGCCACCTGGTGCAGGTCGACGCGTATGGGCTGCAGGAACGACTGTATCTGGGCGTCGGTGGCACCACGGGCCCTCAGGGTAGCCTGTCCGACGGCAGCCGAGCCGAGGGTAGAGATGGTCTTCAGGTCTTTCATGACCAGGGCGCCCGACGTGAGCGACGTCAGACCGTAATAATAGGAAATCTTGGGCTGGCGGGCCGACAGCAGTTTTTCTGTGGTGCCCTTAGGCATATAGAGGAAGCCGTAGATTTCGTTGCGCTGCATGGCATGGCGCGCCTCGGCCATGCTGGGATAGCGGGCAACCACCTTCGAGCTTTGGAACGCGTCGAGCCTATGAGCCAGGGCGCGTGTGGTTGACGTGTTGTCGAGGTCAACCACGCCCACGGGCAACTCCGCCGGCTGTCCCTCGTCGAGCAGCGACGTGAAAAAGAGCATCACTGCAATGGGGAACACCACCATGCAGAAACCGAAGATGTGATTCTTCCAGAGAATACGCATCTCGCGGAGCATCACGCGCCAGATGTTTTGCAGACTTTCCACGGTCAGGACTCTACTTCACCACCAGTGTCATGCCCGGGCGCAGGCCCTCAAACTTCTCTACGGGACGGGCCTTCACCTCGAAGGTCTTCAGGTCGTACTGGCCGTTGGCCTTCGTAGCCTTCCAGACAGCGTAGGAGCCCTGGTCCTTCATATAGTAGACCTTCATCTTCACGTCCTTGTTGAAGGCGGGTACGAAAGCCGTGAACTCCGTACCGATGTTCATGCCGCCAAGCTGGTCTTCACGGACGTTGAACGTGCCCCACAGGTCGTCCATCATCGAGATGGTCATGATAGGGCTGCCGGTGCCTACCAGCTCGCCCACCTTGGGATAGATGGCACTGACCTCGCCCTCCATCTGGGCCGTCTGCACGGTCTCGCCAAGATAGGAGCTGACCTCGTTGACGGCACCACGGGCACGGCTGACCTGTGCCTGCGCTGCCATCTTATCCTCGCGGCGGGCACCGTTGACAGCCATGTCGTACTGGCTCTGGGCGGCCTTGCACTGAGCCTCCATCGCCTTGTACTGGGCAAAGGCCTCGTCGCGCTTCTGGGCAGAGAGGACACCCTCGTCGAAGAGGCGCTGCACGCGGTTGTATGACTTCTCGGCAATCTCCAGTCCGGCCTTGGCCTGCTGCAGCACCTGGAAGGCGCCGCGCACCTGCTCCTCGCGGGCACCGTTCTGGGCCTTCAGCTCCAGGGCGGCGGCGGCACTCTCTGCGCCACGTGCCTGCTCCATCTTGGCCCGCACCTCAGGGGCATCGATGATGGCCAGCGTATCGCCCACCTTCACGTAGTCGCCCTCCTTCACACGTATCTCCAGGATGCGACCGGGCACCTTGCTCGACACGCGGTACTCTGACACCTCCACCTGTCCCTGCATCAACTCGGGATCGCGCCCCAGGGCAAAGAATCCTATCAAGGCAACGATAATGACTACTGCCACAAAGCCTACGATGGCGAGCAGGATGTTGTTATGCTGTTGTTTTGCTGCTGACATAGTTTTTATTTACGATTTACGATTTTCAATTCACAATTAACAATTCACAATTCACAATTCACAATTAACAATTCACAATTAACAATTCACAATTCACAATTATCAATTTTCAATCTTCAATTCCCAAAGTGCCCATGGCCTTGCGGAGGTTCACCTGCGACAGACGGACATCGATTTCGGCATCTATCTGCTGCGACTTAGCCTGCAGCCAGGCCGTCTGAGCCTCCATGACGGTGGTAGGAGCGATGACACCCTCGGCAAAGCCCAGGTTGGCGGTACGCAGGTTCTCGTCGGCGCGTGTCACGCTGCTCTGCGCCAGCGTCAGCCGCTTGTTGGCCTCCTCTAACTGGTAGGCGGTCTGCGTGGCCTGCAGCTCTATCTTCTCGCGAGCCTCAGCCAGTTCCAGCGTCAGCATGGTAGTGGCACCCTTGGAGGCCCGCACCTTATACATGACATCGCCCCAGTTCCAGATGGGGACACGCACCAGCAGGCCAACGTTCCAGAAGCCTCTGAAGTTTTTCTGGAATCCGTTCAGCACGTTCGGGTTGCTGATGCTGTAGCCACCGGTCAAAGCCACCATCGGCAGGTTGCCGGCCTTCAGGATGTTAGTAGCCTGACGTGACATGTCGGTCATGGTCTGCAGCTGACGCAGCTCAGGGCGCAGCTCCATGGCGCGCTCAACATCGAGCTGAGGCTCCACGACGACGGCAGCCACATTCTGAGCTTCCTCCTCAGGCAGGGTGACGGTCTCGTTGACAGGCAGTCCGATGGTCTGGCAGAGCAGCATACGCGAGAGCACCAGACCGTCGTTGACGCGGGTGAGAGCCATCTCGGCCTCGTTGACGCGGACATCGACGCTGAGACCGTCGGAGCGTGTTGCCACACCCTCTTTTATCATCTTGTTGACATTCTCGTCGAGCTTTTTCACCAGGTCTAAGTAGGCCTGTGCCAGCCGCTGCTTATGGCGCAGCGACACCACCTGCCAGTAAGCCTTGTCGGTGGCATAGATGACTGCCTGCTGGCGGGCGTCGGCACTATTGGCCGACAGTTGCTCGTTCAGGTCGGCCAGACGGTTCAGGGCCACGATGCTGCCTCCCATGAAGACGGGCTGTGTCAGCATGATAGAGCCGGCCCAGACATTGCGCGTGTCGGTATCAAAGGCATCGACGATACGCTGTCCGAAGCCGTCGAGACCATTCTTCAGCGTCTCGGGCAACTGCTGCACCTTGGACCCCAGGGCCTGTATCTCCTCGGCCGACAGTCCGAGCATGCTCAGGACGGGGCCGGCATTACCCAGCACCTTGCCCGCCATGGCCATGTCGGCCTGGAAGGAGGGTGAGCTGACCAGGCCGGTGCCCAGATGGCTGATGGTGGTCTGCTGGTCGGTGCTGAGCAGCGATATAGGCTCTGTGGTGTGCATATAGGTACCCACCGCGCTGACGTGGGGCAGGTACTTGGTACGGGCAGAGCGCCGCAGGTTGGCGGCAACGTCCTGCTTCACCCGGGCAATGCTGAGCTGTTTGTTGTTGCGCAGGGCCATGGCCCGGCAGCTGTCAAGTGTCAGCAGGCGCTGCCCTTGGACCGCAACAGGCAAGGTGCCCAGTGCCAGGAGCCAAAAGCTAAAAGCCAAACTTTTGTTCATATTCTTAAATTAGTTGAGACTAAAGGTTCTGCTGCCAATCATGTTGCCGTCGACAAAGATGCTGACGCGGTAGTCGCCGGCCTCCAGGGTCTGCGACACCTGCCAGAAGAGCGTCATCGGTGTCTCCTCGCCAGTGTACTCCACGCTCTTCTTCATGGTGTATTCCAGCGAGCGGTTCTCATAGCTGAAGGTGCCGCCGCCGCTCAGGGTGTTGCCGCCGGGGTTCTGTATGCGCACGTAGACGTCGCGCTGTCCGTTGGCGGCGGTCACATTACGGCTGATGGTGAAGCTCACCTGCATGGTCTTGGCATCCTTGATTTTCTTGGCCGGCTTGTTGTTCTTCTTCAGGGCCGCCAGCTGGATGTTCGTAGCGTCGAGCTGGGCGGCAATGGCCACCTTCTGCGACAGCGTGGCACGCTCGCTGCTGAGTCCCTGTATCTGGGTGTTCTGCTCGGCCAGCTGCTCCTTCACCTGGGTGTTCTCGGCCCTCAGCCGCTCGTTCTGGCGGTTCAGCGAGTCAATCTGCATGACGTAGTCGCGCAGCACGGCACGCACCGTGGCCAGCTCTTTCTTCAGGCGCGTAATCTCGCGGGCATCGTCGGCCTTGGTCTTCTTCAGTTCCTCCAGCAGCCGCTGGGTCTTCATCTGCTCCTCGGTCAGCTGTGCAATGATAGAGTCGTTGTTGATTTTTGTCTTCATCTCGCTGTACTGCAAGGTGAAGCGCTCGTATTCATTTTCCATCTCCTGTTTGTCGAGCCGGGCCAGCTCCTGCATATCCTCGTTCACCTGCTTCTGTTCCTGCAGGTTGATGAAGAGGTAGGCCAGTCCGCCTAACAAAACCACAACCAATGCCGCCAACAGCGGCACTAAAACTTTTTTCATAACAATCTTTATCGATAAAAACGCTGCAAAATTAAAGATTTCTCATGAAACGGCAAAATTTTTTCACAATTATTCATAATGCGCCTCAGAACTCAAAGCCCAGGTTGATGTAGAAGTAGGCTTTCTTCGTCTTGTTGGAATAGCCTGCCTCTGCCCCCAAGGGGCCAAGGATGGTGTTGTAGTAATAGCACAGCGAGCCACCCAGCATAGTCCTGTTATCCAGCAACTGCTTCAGCTGGGAAGAGTGCTGGGCACCGGCCAGCCGCAGCTGCACGTAGTGGCTGCCACCGATGCGCTGCTGGGCCTGCAGCTGGAAGCCGACGAAATGGGGGTCGGTACGCTCTACGTGGCCTACGCCGGCGAAGGGCATCTGCTGTTCAACGTAATGGCTGAACATAGGACCGCCTATCAGGTTGTTGTGCAGGATAGGGCACTCTGAGCCGAAGAGCAGCCGTCCGTAGACCATGGGCTGCAGGGTGAAGCGCTTGCCCAGGGTGAAGGAGGCGCGCCACGAGGCAGAGACCTCGCTCAGTCCGAGTTTGCCGTTCATGCGCACGAAATTATCGGTATGGTAGGCATACTTGGCCAGCAGGCGCATACCGCGCTCGGGGAAGTACCAGTCGTTCTCGGTGTTACAGATCATGCGTCCAAAGTAGCTCAGGTAGTGTCCGTCATCTATAGGCTCGTACGTTCGCTCCACCTCATGGTCTATCAGCACGCCACTATAGTTGATATAGTCCCAGCGCCCGCCAAGGGTGAGATTGATGTTGGGCAGGTCGAGATTCAGCAGGGCCAGTTCGGCTGTGTGCTGGTTGTAGGTGATGTTATAGTCTTTGTTACCGTCCTCATAGACATTGACGTCGTTGCGCCTGAACATATAGGTCACCGACGGCTTGGTGAAGTTCATGGGGTGCAGCGAGAAATCGGCGCGGGCCATGATACGGCGGCCCAGGCGCAGGGTCAGGTCGAGGTCCATGGGCAGACTGGAGCGAATGGGAATATCGCTGTTCAGCTGCAGGGCCACCATCTCCTCGGTATCGAAACGTACTCCGAGACTCAGCTGCGTTGACTTTTTCTCGCTGGCGGTAAACACCACGCGGGCACCGCCGGGACGGTGGTAGAAGCGGCTGGTGGCATCCTTATAGAACAGGTCAACGCGCATGGAGGTTGTCACCTGCTCGGCTCGGGCCTGGTCGATACTGTCGCCGACGTCCAGACCGAACTTCTGCCGGATAAAGTGCTGGTCTACCGGCGTCAGTCCCTCAAACTCCAGGGCCAGAATCTTGACGCGGTCGGGTTCTGCCTGTCCGCGTGGGGTCAGCTTCTTGGGCTTGTAGTCGTCGCCGATGCCTATGCGCTGCTTCAGGGCTTTCAGGTCGTCCCAGTGCTGCATGGCTGCCTCCTCGCCCCGGCGTATCAGCGTGTCGATGGCCACTTTGGTAAAGCTGGCAGCACCGTAGCCCTTGGTGTTCACCCTGATAGGGACATCGGTGATGGCCAGATTGTCATCGTACTTGTTCTTACAGTTCACGTCGACAATCTGTCCCAGGATGCTGGCAGTGGAGCCTAAGTCGTCGGCCGTGCGCGGTTCTCCCTGTACGGTGACGCCGATAATGATGTCGGCTCCCATCTCGCGGGCCAGGTCGGCGGGGTAGTTGTTACGCAGGCCTCCGTCCACGAGAACCTTGTCGTCCACCTTGACAGGCGCGAAGACAGCGGGGATAGCCATGGAGGCACGCATGGTCTGTGCCAGTCGGCCGTCGTGGAAGTCATGTTCAGAATTATCAACAATATTGGTTGCCACACAGGCAAAGGGGATGGGCAGTTTGTTAAAGTCGATAGGGTCGTTATAGCCCGCCGTCAGCCGCTGGAACAGCGTGGCCAGGTTCTTGCCCTTGATGATGCCGCCGTCCTCAACGTCCTTCTTGCCCAGCATCATGGCCCTTGTCAGCTGGTAGGTGTTCTGTTTCTGGCGCTCCATGAGGCTCTGGTGGCTCAGGTCCTCCTTGTCGGAGAGCACGAAGAGCCAGTCCTGCTGGCGTACGATGGAGTCGAGCAGGTCGGCATTGTAGCCGATGGCATAGAGTCCGCCGATGATGCTGCCCATCGACGTGCCCGTAACAATGTCGACAGGAATGCCGGCCCGTTCAATCACTTTCAGCGCGCCGATGTGGGCCATGCCCTTGGCACCGCCGCCGCTAAGCACCACGGCTACGCGCTTGCGGCCCAGAGAGTCTGTTTGTGCGAAGGCACTGGCAGCCACCATCCATGCCAGCACTACTGCATATAAGGTTTTTCTTGTCATAGTCAAAGATTTTCCTGCAAAGGTAACAAATATTAACGAGAACGCAAAAAAATAGCCGAAAAAGTTGGAGGTTTCAGAGAAAAAGCCTATATTTGCAACATTATTACTACACCTATGCGAAAACACGGCTTTCTCTACAGGGTCTTCGACCTCTACTACGACGGCTTCCGCAGCATGACGCTGGGCCGGACGCTGTGGGCCGTCATCATCGTCAAGCTCATCATCATCTTCGCCGTGCTCAAGGTTTTCTTCTTCCCCGACTACATCGGCGAGCATGCCAAGGGCGACAAGGCCGACTTTGTGGCAACGCAAATCCTAAACCAATAATATTATGACAAACCTATTACTGAACATCGACGCAGGCACCATCGACTGGTCACGCGCGCAGTTTGCCCTGACGGCCATCTACCACTGGCTCTTCGTGCCCCTGACACTGGGGCTGGCCGTCATCATGGGCATCATCGAGACCAAGTACTACTGTACGAAAGACAAATTCTGGATGGACGCTGCCAAATTCTGGCAGAAGCTCTTCGGCATCAACTTCGCCATGGGCGTGGCCACGGGCATCATCCTGGAGTTTGAGTTCGGCACCAACTGGTCTAACTACTCCTGGTTCGTGGGCGACATCTTCGGCGCCCCACTGGCTATCGAGGGCGTCGTGGCCTTCTTCATGGAGTCCACCTTCGTAGCCGTCATGTACTTCGGCTGGAAGAAGGTGTCGCCGGGCTTCCACCTGGCCTCTACCTGGCTCACGGGCCTGGGTGCCACCATCTCAGCCTGGTGGATTCTGGTGGCCAACGCCTGGATGCAGTATCCCGTAGGCTGTGAGTTCAATCCCGACACCATGCGCAACGAGATGGTCGACTTCCTGGCCGTGGCCTTCTCGCCCTTTGCCGTGGGTAAGTTCTGCCATACGGTCATCTCAACCTGGATTATCGGCGCCATCTTCTGCGTGGGCGTCTCGTGCTGGTATCTGATGAAGAAACGCCACATCCGTCTGGCCACCGAGAGTCTGAAGATCGGTGCCGTGGTAGGCCTGATTGCCTCGCTCGGAGCAGCCTTCACAGGCCACGTCAGCGGCCAGCAGGTGGCCGAGGTGCAGCCCATGAAACTGGCAGCCATGGAGGCCCTCTACAACGGCGGCACCGACCAGGGACTGACTGCCGTGGCCTGGGTGAACCCCTTCTGCCAGCCCGACTACGAGCAGCTGGAGGCCGCACCCCTGAAGATAGACATGCCCTACGCCCTGAGCATCATGGCTACCAACGACCCGCACGGCTTCGTGCCCGGCATCAACGACCTGCTGAACGGCTACACACGGCCCGACGGCACCCAGGAGCCGTCTGTCGACGAGAAGATGGTCATGGGCCAGAAAGCCATTACGGCGCTGGCTGCCTACCGCAAGGCACGGGCAGCAGGAAACGAAAGCGAGGCTACGGCACAGGCCGAGGTGCTCAAGGCCAACATGCAGTACATGGGCTACGGCTATATCCGCGACAAGCACGACGCGGTGCCCTTCGTGCCCGTCAACTTCTGGGCCTTCCGTGCCATGGTGGGCTTAGGCTGCCTGTTCATCCTGTTCTTTGCCGTGCTGGTCATCCTGGCCTACCGCATACCCTACCTGTCGGTCATCACCCGGCGCCTGCTCGCGGCCCTGGGCATACTGCCCGAGACCGCTGCCGACACCCACGACATGACCGGCCTGCCGGCATGGCACTACTGGCTGGCCATCGCCCTCATTCCCTTAGCTTACATCGCCTCTGAGAGCGGATGGCTCGTGGCAGAGTTCGGACGCCAGCCCTGGACTATCCAGGACATGCTGCCCACCTGGGTGGCCGTCAGCGACCTGCAGTCGTCGAGCGTCATGCTGACGTTCTTCATCTTCCTCATCCTCTTCACCACCATGCTGGCCGTGGAAATCAACATCATGCTCAAACAAATCAAGAAAGGACCCGAACTATGACATACTCATTTTTGCAGCATTACTGGTGCTTCATCGTTGCACTCTTAGGTGCCCTGTTAGTATTCCTGCTCTTCGTGCAGGGAGCCAACTCCGTAGCCCGCAGCCTCGGCTACACGGAAGAGGGGCGGCGGCTGGTCTACAACTCCACAGGCCGCAAGTGGGAGTTCACCTTCACCACGCTGGTCACCTTCGGCGGTGCCTTCTTCGCCTCCTATCCGCTGTTCTATTCCACCTCCTTCGGCGGTGCCTACTGGCTGTGGATGATCATCCTCTTCACCTTCGTCCTGCAGGCCGTCAGCTATGAGTTCCAGAACAAGATTGGCAATCTGCTCGGCCCGCGCACCTTCCAGTTCTTCCTCACCCTCAACGGCATCGTCGGACCACTGCTCTTAGGCGGCGCCGTGGCCACCTTCTTCGAAGGCTCCAACTTCATCGTCGAGAAAAACAACCTCATCGATGCCACAGCCATGACTCCCGTCATCAGCCACTGGACCAACGGCTCCCACGGTCTCGACGCCCTGCTCAACCCCTGGGTGCTCGTCTTCGGCTTCGCCGTGGTGTTCCTGGCCCGCGTGCTGGGCATCCTCTACGTCATGAACAATGTCGACGATGAGGATATCCGCTCGCGCGGCTCTGTACGCCTCATCGGGGCTGCCGTGCCCTTCGTCGTGCTCTTCGTGGCCTATCTCGTCCACCTGCTGCTCAAAGACGGCTATGCCTACAACGACGAGGGCATCATCTTTATGGAGCCATACAAGTATCTGAACAACCTCATCGACATGTGGTATCTAACCTTATTATTATTAATAGGTGTCGTATTGGTGCTCTTCGGCATCGGCAAGACCATCATATCGAAGGAATATGTGGGTGGTATCTGGCCGGCAGGCATCGGCACCGTACTCACCGTCCTGGCCCTGTTGCTCTGCTCGGCATGGAACCACACGGCCTACTACCCCTCCACCGCCGACCTGCAGTCGTCGCTAACCATGGCTAACTCCTGCTCCAGCGAGTTCACCCTGCGCACCATGTTCTACGTCTCACTCCTCGTACCCTTTGTCCTGGCCTACATCGTCTACTGCTGGCGGGCTATTGACAGCAAGAAACTGACGAAGGAGGAGATTGAGACTGACCACGCCTACTGATACTTTAGGCGCAAAGCCCCCTCTATTTGCCTAATGACTCACGGAAACAGGTTCCGTGAGTCTTTTTTTCACCCCTTTGCGACAGTTTTTGATGCCATTTTCGCTGTTTGTCGCAAATTCGTGGAACTGTCGCAGCAAACATTCAGCTTTTTCATAAGAATATTTGGAACGAGCCGATTTTCGTCATACCTTTGCATCGTCAAAAGGACAAAACAACATTATTAATAAATAAAAAAAGAAAGGAAAAGAATTATGGCAAAGACACCAGTGACAATGAAGATCGACGGTTATACCGAGCGTGAAGTGATGATGGTAACCTATGAGTTCAGTCAGGCTACCGACGTTGAAGGACAGATGAGCGGCATTCCCCGCGGCGGCAAGATCACAGTCCGCGTGAAGGCTCACAACAGCGGCACCCCCGACCTGATGGCGTGGATGGTAGAGCGCAACCTGGCTAAGGACGGCACCATCGAGTTCCTCGAGACCAAGACCGGCAAGGCCATGAAGGCCATCAAGTTTACCAAAGGCTACTGCGTGAACTTCGAGGAGAAGTGGGAGGACAAGATGGGACACTTCGAGGAGATTACCATCAGCTGTCAGAACATCGAGATCGGCTCCGTGAAGTTCGAGAACGAGTGGGCCTAAGTT
>CAMYZO010000024.1 GCA_947303855.1 uncultured Prevotellaceae bacterium | reverse complement strand
TGTTGACTTCTTCTGAATAGCATAAGCCATCTTCTTCAATCCCCAGGCCTCTTCGTTGAGAATCTCTGCACCCTTATCGGTGAGGACCTTCTTGAATTTTGCGGCCGTTTCCTTCATCTGTTCATCAGACAAAACGGGAGTTAAAATGAAAACGGTTTCGTATTGATTCATACTACGTTAAAAAAATTATAAAAAAAATGATTTTTGCTCGAAAGCGGCTGCAAAGGTACTAAATATAATTGTGAATTGTGAATTGTGAATTGAGAATTATCAATACTTTAACGGTTTTTAGTACTTTTCGCCCCATTTTTGCAGCCAGAGGTGTACTATATAGCCAAAAATGATGAGTGCGAGGCCGATAAGCAACTCTGTGTTAGACTGCCAACGGCCAAGGCGGCAGACAATTAAGAGGATGGCGCCGACAAGCATCAGCGCCAGTCCCAAGTATTGTATGTATTTGTTCATGTCTCACTAAGAAAGCCCTCCCTCGGGAGGGTTTGGGAGGGGTTTCCTTTTTACTCTTCCTCGGGGGTGATGAGCTTATAGCCCTTGCCGTGGATATTGATAATCTCAATCTGCGGATCGTCCTTCAGATGCTTGCGCAGTTTGGTGATATACACATCCATGGAGCGGGCATTGAAGTAGTTATCATCAATCCAGATGGTCTTCAGGGCGAAGTCGCGCTGCAGAATCTCGTTGGCATGCGAGCAGAGCAGCGCCAGCAGTTCGTTCTCCTTGGTTGTCAGCTTGGTATGCTTTTCGCCGATGCTGAGCAGCTGCTTCTGTGTATCGAAAGTGAAGCTGCCGATGTGGTAGAGTGTTGACTCCTTGTTCTTCTTGCCACGGACACGACGCAGGATGGCCTCAATACGGAATACCAGTTCCTCCATGGAGAAGGGCTTGGTAATGTAGTCGTCGGCACCCAGTTTAAAACCTTCGAGGATATCCTCCTTCAGGGTCTTAGCGGTCAGGAAGATGATGGGTATTTCGGCATTAGCCTGACGGATTTCCTGAGCCAGGGTGAAACCGTCTTTCTTAGGCATCATGACATCGAGTACGCAGATATCGAACTTTGTCTTCAGGAAAGCTTTGAAACCGGCCTCACCATCAGGGCACAACTCAGCCTCATAGCCTTTAGCAGCCAGATACTCGCGAAGCAGCATTCCCAGGTTCTCATCGTCTTCACAAAGAAGAATTTTCAGTTTGTCGTCCATAATCGTTCGTTTTTTATGATTAATACTTAAGTTGTTTCTTTCAATACGGGCAGCGTGACGATGAACTTCGTCCCCTTGCCCAGTTCACTCTCGCATCGGATGTCGCCGTCGTGCAGGTCGATGATACGCTTGACGTAGGCCAGTCCCAGACCGAACCCCTTGACATCGTGGACATTGCCGGTATGCACTCGATAGAACTTGTCGAATATCTTCCTTACGTTCTCCTTCTTGATGCCGAGTCCGGTGTCGCGTATGGAGAAACACAGGCGGTCTTTTTCATTCCAGGTTCTGATGTAAAGGTCCAGTGGCTCGTCGGGCTTACGGTACTTCACGGCATTGTCCATCAGGTTGGTAATGGCATTCTGGAAGTGTACCTCGTCAACATAGATGGCTGAGTCGATGGCTTCTATCTGTGTATAGATTTTTCCGCCAGTATGCTCCACACGCAGACTGAACGTCGAGGCAATCTGCTCCAGCAGTTCATTGAGGTCGAGTTCTTTTTTCTTGAACGACACCGACTTACGGTCAAACATCGACATCTGCAGCACTTTTTCCACCAGGAACCTGAGGCGCTTCGACTCGTCGTTGATGACACCTCCCAGGTGTTTCTGCATCTGCGGACTCTTCGTGACAGAATCATCGTTCAGCATCTGTGCCGCCAGCGAGATGCTCGAGATGGGTGTCTTCAGTTCGTGGGTCATGTTGTTGATGAAGTCGTTCTTGATTTCAGTATAGCGCTTCTGCCGGAAGATGACTACAATGGTGAAGATAAAGGTGATGAGCAGTACCACGGTGAACACCAGGGCGGGAATCATAAACCTGACGCTCGACATGATATAGCTGTTCATGTCGGGGAAATGAATCTTCACCACACCCATCTTCGACGACGGGTCGTTGCGGAACAGTACCTGGGAATAGCTGTACTGCAGCCCCTCCTCGGAATACTCCGGACAGCGGTACACCTCACGTCCGTCGGCCGTCGACACCGTGAAATGATAAGGGATGTTGATGCCGTTGTTAATGAGCTCAGTACGGATGTCGTAGTCGAGCAGTTTGAAATTGACACGCTCCTTCAGCGGTTTCTCACTGGCCTGATAGAGGATGTTGTAGACAACCTCGTCGAGCAACGCCTTCTGGTAGATATATCGGTTGCGCACAATCTCCTGCAGCGACTTCGATGCCTCGTCGATGGTGCTCTTGTCGGAGCGCAGTATCATGGCCTTGGGAATGGTGGAGGGTTTGGTGGTAATGGTCTTCAGTTCAAAAGAGGAATAGACGGTACCGTCCTTACCTGCCACGGAATATTGATGGGTATGCTGGATGACATCGTTCAGTTGGCCAGAACGTGCCATGATGGAGTCTTGTTTGAAGGCACGGCGCTCGGTCTCGTTGACATCTTTCTCGAGGTAGCGCAGCGTCTCGTTCATCTCCAGATTACGTGAGGCCTGATAGAGGCTGCGGTTCACAGACTCGTCAAACTGCTCCTTCTTCATCTTCACCATCTGTTCTACGTAAGACAGCTGGAGGAAGAGCAGGCCGATGAACGCCAGACCCATGATGACGGCAATAAGCCATATAGTACTTTTCTTCATGCTGCAAAGTTAATCTAATTCTTAAACAGTGGCACTATTTAAGTTAATTATTTGCAGCAGATTTAGTGAAATTAACGATTTTGAAGGAAAATAATTATAAATACACAACTACAAAAAGAAGCTCTTAATCCAATACCTCATAGACAGAGTTGTTACTCTTATACTCGGGCACTATCTGCTTCATCTTGCGAACAGTAGCCATATTGTCATATTCTTTTGAGATTTCTATCAACTCGTCAATGTCCTTACACACCTGCTGGTAGTCGTACTCTCGCTCTGAGGCAATGCGTATCTTCTCATGGAACGACGGTTTAGTGCCCTCCATCTCGTTGAGCACTTCTTCGTAGAGTTTCTCACCAGGACGCAGACCTGTGTACTTGATAGCCACATTAGTGGCGCCAGAGAGTAAAATCATACGTTGGGCCAGGTCGGCAATCTTCACCGGCTTGCCCATGTCGAAGACGAAGATCTCGCCACCTTGTCCCTTGGTACCGGCCTCAAGCACAAGCTTGCAGGCCTCTGAGATGAGCATGAAGAAGCGCACAATGCGAGCATCGGTGACGGTCACCGGCCCACCCTTTCTGATTTGCTCCTTGAAGAGAGGTATAACGGAGCCGTTGGAACCCAGGACATTGCCAAAACGGGTGGTCACAAACTGCGTCCTGCCCTCGTGCAGATGGTTTTGTGCCTGAACGTACATTTCGCAGATACGCTTCGAGCAGCCCATGACGTTAGTGGGATTCACAGCTTTGTCGGTAGAAACCATGACGAACTTCTTGACGCCATATTTCACAGACAGGTCGGCAATAATCTTCGTACCATAGATATTGTTCAGAACTGCCTCTGAGGGGTTGTCCTCCATCATCGGCACATGTTTATAGGCGGCAGCATGGAACACATAGTCAGGACGGAAGGTGGAAAACACCTTCTCCATACGGCGCTGCCGGGAAATACTAGTAACAACCGTCTCGGCCTTGACGTCTGGAAAGTCTCTGTCCATCATCAGGAGGATATCATGCTGCGGAGACTCTGCCTGGTCTATGAGCATCATCTCCGAGGGCCTATACGCGGCTATCTGGCGTACAATCTCGGAACCGATGGAGCCGGCAGAACCAGTTATGAGCACGCGACGTCCACGGAGCATCGCGCCCACGGAGTCCATGTCAACCTCTATCTCCTGGCGGGGCAGTAAGTCTTCTACGCTGACCTCCTTCAGTTGCATGCCCTGCAAAATTTCCTCAGGAATATCGCCACTCTTGATGTCCAGCTCCTTCATCTGCTCGGTGATGAAAATCTTGACGCGGGCCTTGATGAAGATATCTTGGACTTCCTGGTTGTCTCGAAACTCTTTCAGCCGCAAGGGTGATACCAGCACAGCCTGGATACGCTCTTCTTTCAGTACGTCGGCCAGACCCTCCTCAGCATTGTACACCTTCTCGCCCATGAGCTGCATGTGCTTGGCATACTTGTCGTGTGAGATGAAACCGCAGAGGCGGAACCGGCGGGGACGCTGGCTCCTGATATGCTTGGCAAGACCGATGCCGCCCGACATAGCTCCGTAGATAAGCACGCGGGTGGCCTGGCTGCTCTGGAAAGTAATGTCGTACAGCGTTTTCACGATGACGCGCATGGCCCACATCAACATGGTGGCAGAGACAAATGTAATGAGAATCTCCGCTTTGGTGAAGGCACTCAGAGTCACGACACCGAGATTTTCCATCACCACCTCCAGAACGAGAGCCAGCAGCATTGTCACACCGTTAGCATAGGCAATGCGCAGCAGGTCGACAAAACTGGAGAAACGCACCACGCCCATATAGGTATGGAAAATCCTTGCCCCCGCAAGGTAGAGGCATGAGCAGGCCAGAGCCGTCGTAAGCACCTCTATACGGTGGTCAAATATCTGAAGCGTCCTCTCAAACAGCCAGTAAGAGAAAAGTGCAGATACAAATATGATAAATAGGTCTGCAAACAGCAGACACCAGTAAGGCAGCGCGTTTCTGGAAAAATACCAATGCAGGACAGACTTGATTGGATTCATTCACTCTATCTATTTCAAATACTCTTTCAATTTCGCCGCAAAATTACACAAACTTTTCTTACTAACCAAATTTTGTAAGTAGGAAAAGAGCTTTTTGCAACATTATTATGGCTTTCAGACAAAAAAAAGCTCCGACCTGAACAAGTCGGAGCCTGTAGTAATGTAAGCGTCGGAAGCTTAGTCTTCGTCCTTCAACTCAGCCTCATGCTCCTTGATGAGCTGCTGCTGGATGTCGTTAGGCACGAGCTCGTAGCTGGAGAAACTGGTGGTGAACGAAGCACGACCGCCGGTGAGCGAACTCAGGGCGATAGAGTAGCTGGCCAGCTCCTTCAGAGGAATCTTGGCACTCAGCTTCTGGTAGCCGCTCTCCGAGTCCATACCCATGATGATGGCACGGCGACCCTGCAGGTCAGACATCACGTCGCCCATGTAGTCGGCAGGCACCAGCACCTCAAGATCGTAGATAGGCTCCAGCACCTTCGGACCGGCCTCCTTGAAAGCTGCCGAGAAGGCGTTGCGGGCAGCCAGCATGAACGACAGTTCGTTGGAGTCGACGGGGTGCATCTTGCCGTCGTAGACGATGACGCGGACGTCACGGGCATACGAACCTGTCAGCGGGCCCTGCTCCATACGCTCCATCACACCCTTCAGGATAGCGGGCATGAAGCGCATATCGATGGCGCCACCGACCACACTGTTGATGAAGACGAGCTTGCCGCCCCATTCCAGGTCTTTCTCCTCCTTCGACTTGATGTTCATCTTGAACTCCTGGCCGTTGATGGTGAACGATGTGGGATCGGGCATGCCCTCGCTGTACGGCTCCACAATCAGGTGTACCTCGCCGAACTGTCCGGCACCACCCGACTGCTTCTTGTGGCGGTAGTCGGCACGGGCCATCTTGGTGATAGTCTCACGATAAGGTATCTTCGGCTCCAGATACTCCACATTGATCTTCTCGTTGTTCTCCATACGCCACTTCAGGGTGCGCAGGTGGAACTCTCCCTGTCCGTGAACGATAATCTGGCGGAGCTCCTTCGACTGTTCGATAACCCATGTCGGGTCTTCCTGACGCATCTTGTTCAGGGCAGCCATCATCT
Organism: uncultured Prevotellaceae bacterium; assembly: GCA_947303855.1. Lineage (GTDB taxonomy): Bacteria > Bacteroidota > Bacteroidia > Bacteroidales > Bacteroidaceae > Prevotella. Next base: position 35,429 of record CAMYZO010000024.1, on the reverse strand, counting down.
TCTCGGTCTCAGCCTCGTTCACAGCCTTAATGGCACGCGAGAACTTAGAGTTTGGATATTTGATGAAGTCGAACTTGTTGTCCACATCCTTGGCATTGAGTGTGTTGCCAGTCTTCACGTCCTTCAGCTTCACGGTGCAGCCGATATCACCGGCACGCAGCTCGTCTACCTGGATACGGTTTGAGCCAGCGCAGGCATAGAGGGTGCCCATGCGCTCCTTCGAGCCGCGGTCAGCATTGGTCAGGTCGTCGCCGCTCTTCACCACGCCGCTCATCACCTTGAAGTACTGCACCTCACCGATGTGGGGCTCAACACCCGTCTTGAAGAAATAGAGCGATGTGGGAGCGCTGGCATCGGCAGGCACTTCCTTGCCGGCAGCATTCTTGATGACGGGCATCTCGCTGACGAAGGGCACTACGTTGCCCAGGAACTCCATCAGACGGCGCACACCCATGTCACGGCCGGCGCAGACGCAGAACACGGGGTAGATGCTGCGGGTCACCAGTCCCTTGCGGATACCCTCACGCATCTCGTCCTCTGTCAGGTCCTCGCTCTCAAAGAACTTCTCCATCAGCGTGTCGTCGCCGGCGGCGGCAGCCTCCACGAGGGCAGCCTTCATCTCCTTGGCCTTCTCCAGCTGGTCGGCGGGAATGTCCTCAATGATGGGAGCGCCACCCTCGGGCTTCCATGAGTATTTCTTCATCAGCAGCACGTCGATGACACTGTTGAAGCCGTTGCCGGTGGCTATGGGGTACTGCACGGGCACGCAGTTGTTGCCATACACCTCGCGCAGCTGACCTAAGATCTGGTCGAAGTCGCAGTTGTCGCGGTCCAGCTGGTTAACAAGGAAGATGACGGGCTTCTTCAGCTTCTCGGTGTTGCGGAAGGCGTTCATCGTACCCACCTCAGGACCATACTGGCCGTTCACGAGGATGACAGCCTGGTCGGTAACGTTCAGAGCGGTAATGGCACCACCCACGAAATCGTCACTGCCCGGACAGTCGATGATGTTGAGCTTCTTATTGTTCCACTCCACGTGAAAAACAGTTGAGAACACCGAGTAGCCGTACTCCTGTTCCACAGGGAAGTAGTCGCTCATGGTGTTCTTACCCTCTACGGTGCCGCGGCGCTTGATGATGCCGGCCTCGTAAACCATTGCTTCGGCAAGAGTGGTCTTGCCGCTACCCGCACTGCCAAGCAGTGCAATGTTTTTAATCTCGTTTGTCTGATATACCTTCATAGTGGTTCTGTTTTTAGTTATAAAATATTGGTTTCTAGTTTTAATTGGCGCCGAAATTAGTCATTTTTCGTGAAATCTCCAAGAAAAACTTTCAAATATTAAACAATATTAGTACTTTTGTGCCAAAAAGACGTACCTTTATACCGAAAAATGACAGGTCTCTATATCCATATACCTTTCTGTAAAAGCCGTTGCATATACTGCGGTTTCTACTCCACGACGCTATCGGAACATCGCCAGCAATATGTTGATGCCTTATGCCGTGAGATGGCGATGCGACCGTCAGCCGATGCCATCAGTACCGTCTACTTAGGCGGAGGCACTCCGTCGCAGCTCAGCATCGCCCAGCTACAGCAGCTCTTCACACACCTATATAATATATATAAGGTGGCTGACGATGCAGAAATCACCATGGAGTGCAACCCTGACGACGTCACCGAGACGTTTGTCGCTGCCCTACAGCAGCTGCCCGTCAACCGCATATCGATGGGAGCACAGACGTTTGATGATGAGCGGCTACGGTTTCTGCGCCGCCGTCACACCGCCAGGCAGGCGGCAGAGGCCGTCGGACGCCTGCGCCGCACAGGCATCGGCAACATCAGCATCGACCTGATGTACGGGTTCCCTGGCGAGACCGCTGATGACTGGCAGCGCGACATTGACGCTGCACTGGCATTGGACGTAGAGCACCTGTCGGCCTACTGCCTGATGATAGAAGATGGAACGGCGCTCTATGAGCTCAAGAATAAAGGACAAATCATAGAGAATAGCGAGGAACTGGAGCGGCAGATGTACTATATGCTCAAAGACCGCCTGGCAGCAGCTGGCTACGAGCACTACGAGCTGTCCAACTTTGCCCGGCATGGCCACCGTTCACGGCACAACAGCAGCTACTGGACCGACGTGCCATACATCGGACTGGGAGCGGCCGCCCACAGCTACGACGGACAGCGGCGGCGCTGGAACATCAGCCACCTGCAGCAATACATTGACAGCATAGGCAACGGACAGCAGGTGTATGAAGAGGAGATGCTCGACGACGACACACGCTATAACGACAAGGTGATGCTCTCGCTGAGAACGGCAGAGGGCATAGACCTCAGCACACTGAGCAAGCAGCATCGGCGGTATCTGCTGCCGCTATCGCGCAAATTCTTGGACAACGGACTGATGGTTCAGGAAAACGGAAGACTGCATCTGAGCAGGGAGGGGCTGTTTGTCAGCGACATGATTATCAGCGACCTGATGAAGGTCTGACCTCATACCAGCCCCTCTATCGGGCTCTTTATGACACGGCCCACCTTAAAGCCCTCAGCCTCAGCGGCTTCACGCAGCTCCGACTCATAACACGATGCGATGCTTCCCACAAAGCCGATGGGCAGGTCAGGCCGCTGGTACTGTGCCACATTGCGCCGGAAGAAACTGCGGAAATTATCTGTCACCAGAAGCCTGACCTCAGGCACCGTCAGATGACGGTTCACAAACGGCGACAACGATGCCAGAAACCTGTTTGCCAGGGGCTGGCGATAGACGCGTGCTATGACGTCAGCCATTGCAAGCCCCGTCTCACGCTGGAAATCCTCCACCACCGATGCCGGCAGAAAACCCTTGTACAGAGCGTTCAGGAAACGGATGCCCAGCACGGCACCGCTGCCCTCGTCGCCCAGGATATAGCCCAACGGCGGGGTGTTGCTCACAATCTGCTGCCCGTCATACAGACAGGAATTGGCACCCGTACCTAATATACAGGCTATACCCTCAGCGCAGCCACAGACAGCGCGGGCGGCTCCCAACAAGTCGCCATGGGCCTCTACCCTATCGGCAGAAGGGAATGCCTGTCTCAGCAAACGTTCCATCACCGGCTCCAGTTCCGGACGGACACCGCTGCCATAGAACGCTATCTCTTCAGGCCATTGCTCCATAGACGGCAACAGCTCGCTTCGGAGGATGGCAAGGATGTCGGCCTCTGACTGATGGAAAGGGTTAATACCCTGTGTCTGGTAGCGCTCCACAATCCGGCTACCGTTAGTCAGCACCCAGTCTGTCTTGGTGCTTCCGCTGTCTGCTATCAGTTTCATAGCCGCAAAAGTAATCAAATAAATTTAAAAAACGGCGTTTTGCTTTGATATTTTTACAATTCTTATTACCTTTGCCCGTCAAAACCACTTAGCATAACGTTATGAAGAGACTTTTTATACTGATGGCCATGCTGACTGCCATACTGTGTGACACCCACGCCGTACTGAAAGAGCGCGACCTTGAGAAAACACTGGAGATACTGCGTGCCGAACTGACGGAATACCATCGCCAGCTGTCGGGTATGTCAACAGAGAGGAAACAACAGAACGAAGCCATCTTCAGCCAGCTCATGGAGACCATGAAGCAGAGCAACCAGAACTCGCTCATGCTCTACTCGCAAAAGCAGAACTATGTGTTCGACATGACCTACGCCTGTCATCAGGCCACAGAGCTCTACAGCGAGTTCAAGCGTTCACAGGTTCCCTTCCGCAACTTCCTCGTAACCAACGAGACCGACATTGCCAAGTACGACAGCCTGGTAAATAGCCTGAAGGTGATGCCTGAAACCGTACTCAGCGAACGCGGAAAGGTGAACCGCAACGTCTGTCTGACGCTGGCCACCAATATCCGTAATACGCTGACGGAGAACCGCGACCAGATAACTGACTACATACGCTACTATGAGGTAACGGAAAACCGCCTGAAGAATCTTAATGACTATGCCAACCAACGCTACAACGACATACAGACCAACATCTTCAAAAACGGCGGAGCCAACTACTTCACCATCATCAAGGGACTGAAAAGACAGCTACAGCAGACGAAAGAGTCTATAGAAGACAAATACTACTCCAACTACAAGGGGTCCCAGTGGGACAGCAGCGTCATCTTCGGACTCTTCGGCATGATTCTCATCTACGTTGTCATTGCCATCGTCCTCAACCAGCTGGCCTTCCGCCTGCTGCTGCCCAAACGGCTGAACACCGAGGAATTCATGAAGAAGCGTACCTGCATCATTCTGACCACCACCACCCTCACCTTTGCCGTCATACTGGGTGTGCTGCGGGCAACCCTGGACCAGAACTTCTTCATCATGGCCAGCGACCTGCTCATAGAGTATGCCTGGCTGCTGGGTGTTATCCTCATCTCATTGCTGCTGCGCGTCGGCGGTGAGCAAATCAAGAGTGCGTTCTACATCTACGCTCCCCTCATCGTCATCGGCTTCATCGTCATCGCCTTCCGCATCATCCTCATCCCCAACGAGCTCGTCAACCTTATCTTCCCCCCCATCCTGCTCTGTTGCTCACTCTGGCAGTGGAACGTCATCCGACGCCACAACCGCAACGTGCCCCGCTCCGATATGTTCTACACCTACATCTCGCTGCTGGTGTTCGTCTGTTCTGTCTGCCTCTCCTGGACGGGCTACACTCTGCTCTCCGTCCAGCTGCTCATCTGGTGGATCATGCAGCTCACCTGCATCCTCACCATCACCTGCGTCAGCCAGTACGTCCACCTCTACGGCAGCAGGCATGGTCTGGAGAACGCCCCCATTACCAAGAGCTGGATGTACAAGCTGCTCTACACCGTAGCCCTGCCCGTCATGGGTGTGCTGTCGGTGATGGTTAGCATCTACTGGGCTGCTGACATCTTCAACCTCAGCGACCTCTGCATGCAGCTCTTCCGCCGCCGCTTCATCGACACGCCCAACCTGGCCATCAGCATCACCAAGCTGTCGATGGTCATCAACCTGTGGTTCCTCTTCCGCTATATCACCAACACCTCCCTGGAACTGATGCGGCTGCACTACCAGCAGCAGGACCCCACCACCGCACAGAGCCGCGAGGTCATGGGGCGCAACGTCATCCAGGTGCTGGTGTGGGGCATCTGGCTGCTCATGTCGCTCAGCATCCTCAACATGAGCGTCACATGGCTCATGGCCATCTCCGGCGGACTCTCCACTGGTGTCGGTTTCGCCTCAAAGGATATCATCGAGAACATCTACTATGGTGCCTCGCTCATGGCCGGTCGTGTCAAGGTTGGCGACTGGATTGAGGTGGACGGCACCATGGGCAAGGTGGCCAGCATCAGCTATACCTCTACCGTCGTGGAGTCGCTCGGTGGCGAGGTCATCACCTTCCAGAACTCACAGCTCTTTGCCAAGAACTACAAGAACCTCACCAAGAACCATGGCTATGTGCTGGCCGTCGTACCCTTCGGCGTGGCCTACGGCTCCAACCTCAAGCAGGTCTCCGAACTTGTTGAGGAGGCTGTCAACGCCCTGCACCATGAGTGGATGGACCCCGCCAAGCGCGTCAAGTCTGTCGTGTCGCAGATGAACGACTCCAGCGTCGACTTCAAGCTCTTCGTCTGGGCCGATGCCGTCAAGAAGTCCTACGTCATCAGCGATGTCCTGAAATGCGTCTACGACACGCTCAACGCCAACGGCATAGAAATCCCGTTCCCGCAGCGCGACATTCACATTATCAAATAACTTTAGTCTCCCTTATGCCCCCCCTCTAATGTCTCTTACTTGCTGTGCAAGCATGGACACATCTGCATCACTCAACATGACACGATATTCATCTCCGTTCCTTGTTGATATAAAGAAAGAATAATTCATTTCAAAATAATTCTGCAAGAGAATTCTTCAGGCTTCATATCACGAAGTCTTTCCAACTCAGCATGCTTATGCTCTCTGAGTTTCTTGATAGCCTTCAGCAACTGCTCTGAAGGTTTGTTTATTACTATAGGCTCTTTCGTATATGACATAAGTGCAAAATTAGACGCTGCAAAGTTACGAAACAAAAATGAAAGACGCAAGAAATCTGACGGAAATTTCGCGTAGACAGGTTTTAGAGCACAGACTATTGGCATGCAAAATGGGCAGCGAAGAACAATCGTCTCCGCTGCCCATGAACTACAGGAAGTGCGTCACTTCACGATGACCTCCAGAATCATGCCTGCAACTTTTTCGACTAACAGCTACTAAAGTTGCTGGCATCTCGGATTTTGCCAGACCAAATATGTCTGGACTGGAAATGTATCTTGTTCTCCCTAAGGGCAAGGTTGAGCTAAAGGGCAAGGCGCAGGCCGAGGTTGTTGTTCGTGTTCGTCGGCGTGTTGTTGTTACGATTGGTAACGCGGCAGTTCCTGGCGTTGTTGTTCCAGCTGCCTCCACGGTTCACGCGGTTAGAGCCAGCAAAGCCCAGTAGCCACCATTGTCCGCACAGAAATGACGCTCCACTTGCAGTACTCGTTGGCTGCGCAGAAAGCGATTCAATTCTTCCTCTGCCTGCAGGTCACCATGAGAGGGGAGCATAAAGGTTCGTATTTGCATGTTACTCTAATTTATATCTCGCATTTTTATTGCTTGCCCCTTTTTGCGGCCTTTAGGGCCGCTTTTTGGGGCAAGCAATAAAAATGCTTTTTGTTGTACTAATTTCCGCCGTAGCGTAAAAGCTGAAGCCCTGTGGCTCGTGCGGTTCGTTTGTTGATATTTCCGTTTATTCTCACTTTTTCGTATATTGTGGTGTGTAAAGGGGCACGGCCTCCCGTGTTGGGATGTGCCGTTAACACCCCTTCTCACCGTTATTATGCCGAAGAAGATCTCCGACATCGCATTGGCCAAGGTACCGTCCTTCGCCAACAGAGTTTCGCTCTTTCAGAGCAAGTTGCAAATCACCAGACATGCGTCCGGTACCATCGTTGACTACAGTCACGCGTTGTACAAGGCGGTGGCCTACGTCGGGAAGCTCCCTGAGGAGTTCACCCAGGAGGATGCTGACGGCTACCTGTCGTATCTGCTCTCGCGTCAGCCGCAGCCTGCCGTCTCGCAGTTCAAGCACTTCATCTACGGACTGAAGAGCTACCTGCATGCCATGGGGTATCCAGACCTGGCAGGCCTGGCCCTGCCCAGGATACGCCGTGAGAAGCGACTTCCGAGGGTGCTGTCCGTGGAGCAGGTACAACAGCTGCTTCGCTCCTGCGACCTTTACACCAAAGCGCTGTTCTCCGTCATCTACGACTGCGGGCTGCGCGCCTTCGAGGCTTGCAACCTGCGGTGGAATGACATCTCGTTCGACCGCCAGCAGGTGTTCATCCGTCGCGGCAAGGGCGGCAAGGACCGCATCGTTCCCATCTCCCCGAAGACGCTGCAGGTACTTAAGGTGTACCACAAGCGTTTTTGGGGTTCAGACCTGATATTCAAGAAGGACGGCGGCCTTGTCATTCCGATAGACAACGCCTACATCCGCAAGTGCCTGAAATACCAGTTGGAGAAGGCCGGGCTGGACACTTCCCTCTCGACGCACGCACTCCGCCACAGCTATGCCACACACCTTTTGGAGGCCGGTGAGGACATTCAGACCGTTCAGCGGAGGCTGGGTCACAAGTCGCTGCAGACCACCGTCATCTACCTGCATGTGGCGAGGCTTGAGAGGCATCAGTGCGTCTATCTCATAGACCACATCTTCTCATGAGCCGCACCCGGTACGAGGTCGGGCAGGTCATCTGTGACTGGGGCGCTGAGTTCCTCTCACGCTTCGAGGTGGTGGGGCAGGTTCGCAAGTCATTCGGCAGGATGTCCCTGTGCCGTACCAGATACCTGGGAGGCCATGTGGAGGTGTGCCCTGAGTGCGGGGAGGTGCATGTCAGCTACAACAGCTGCCGCGACCGCCACTGCCCCAAGTGCCAGAACAAGGAGCGCGCCGTCTGGGTGGAGATGCGCAAGGACGAGGTGATGCCGGGCGTGAAGTACTTCCACACGGTGTTCACCGTACCCCACAGCCTCCATCCGATAGCCATGTCCCATCAGGCGATGTTCTACGACGCGATGTTCCGCGCCGCATGGAATACCCTGCGCACGTTCTATGAGCGCCTGGGACTGCAGGGAGGCATGACAGCCATCCTGCACACGTGGGGCAGCAACCTGTACTTTCATCCGCACATCCACTGCATAGTGACGGGCGGAGGCATCGACAAGGACGGTGCCTGGCATCATCTGAAGGGAAGCAAAGGAGCCGGTCGCGACTTTCTCTTCCCCGTACAGGCACTCAGCCCCATGTTCCGTGCCAAGCTTATGGCCATGCTGACCTCTCGTCTGAAGGAACTCGGCGAGGTCATACCGCAGGATGTCCGCAAACAGTGCTTCGAGAAACCGTGGGTGGTCTACAGCAAGCCTCCTGCCAAGGGAGTGAATCAGGTGCTGGAGTACATCGGACGATATGCCTACCGCGTGGCCATCAGCAACTCGCGGATCCTCGACTATGATGCCAACGAGGGCAAAGTCGCCTACGACTACAAGGACTATCGACATGGCGGCTGTCACAAGACGATGCGCATGAGTGCCGTGGACTTCCTCCACCTGTTCTCGCTTCACGTCCTCCCTCCGGCATTCGTCCGCATCCGTCACTACGGTCTGCTCTCCCCGTCATGCCGCGACAAGCTCCGCAAGGTGCAGGAGCAGCTCGGAGGAACGCCGCTGCCCAAGGAGCGCAGGAAGAAAACCTACGAAGAAGTGTGTCAGGAGAAGGGATGGGAAATAGGTATCTGCCAGCACTGCAAGTCAAGAATGATAGTCGTCGAGACCATCAGACCGGCAAGGGCACCGCCTTTGTCTGCACACGTCCGCACGGCATCCGTATAGCCATTCGCTCCGTTGTCCGTCAAAGCGTGATTCTTGGCGGACGGCCACCATAGTGCCAATACGTGACTGTATCAGTGTTTCAAAGACCGACTCGGCTGTATTGCCAGCCTCTTATTCCTATCGCGGACGGCTTATTCGTCACCGGTTCCGCTGATTTGTTTCTTTCCTGACGATGCGCTGCCAAGGTCAAAACCAAGGCTAATCCCCATAGATTCATGCCCGTCCACCGTACAACAAGTTCTTCATATGGCCATGAGGCCACACGAAGACCTCTTTAGTTTTTTTGGATATTAATAATCGAGCGTTAACTATAATGCAGAAAGTCCTACAACGTCAGCCTTTCGGTTGAACGTTGAGGACTTTCTTTTATATCCCATGAACCCTGTCGGATTGCTATGTCATTGTGTACAAGCGGGACATCCAATTTGCTCATTTTTTCTTTCGGTTAGCATATTTTTGTCGACATGGTCTGTGCAAATCTTCTTGTAAGAAGAAGCGCAGACAACCGCCATATCTCTAACCGGGTTCAGCACAACCCACTAAATTCCTATGGATGAAGCCTGCGCCTATGCGCACGCTCCAACGGAATTTAGATTCTGCCCCTTTATTCTTCTCTTTCGAGGTGCTGATTCGGTTAGAGAATTTGAGCAAATATAACATGTGTCTTTACTCAGTGATCTCCATGCTAAATGGTACTAAGATAATTAACACTGTGCAAAAGTAGTAAAAATAACTCATACGAAAGAATTTTTCTCTATTTTTCTTTCAATCATTCCCTTATTTTGTCGATTTTTCGCACATAAAGCAATCCATAACGCACAAAAATGAAACAAATAGTCACAATCTCGTAAAACTTTTGTACCTTTGTATCTTCCAAATTCCTGCGGAGTTTCGCGGTTTTTGGGAGATAGAATTGGAAGATGGGAATAATATATTGTTGATTATCAGTTTGTTATATCGTCTCTTTGCGTCTTGAGTTTGATGTGAGAAGGAGATATACAGAAAACACCGTTCCGAAACGCTTCGGAACGGTGCTTATTGGGTTAGGGAACGATGTACGCTTACTTACGGAGCAAATTGAGATTCTCAGTAGGGTTAAGTACGTTTGACACCTTCTCTGTGTACTGCCCGACTTTGGCCGTGGCAGTACATTTTATGTCACGGCTGGACGAGCCGATGCGGAAGACGTAGTTGCCTGCCTCGGCAAGCCACTGGCTGCCGGCCTCATCGAACGAGGCCAGGTCGCGCACGGGTATCTGCATCGTCAGTACCTGACTCTCGCCGGGCTTCAGTTCACGCGTCTTGGCAAAGGCTTTCAGTTCCTGGGCAGGCTTTTCGATGGTGCCTTCAGGTGCGGTGACATAGACCTGGGCCACCTCCTTGCCGCTGACGCTGCCGGTGTTCTTCACCGTGATGCTGACCGTCACTTTGTCGCCGCCAACTTTGACCTTAGGCTGACTGAAGCTAAAGGTTGTGTAGGAAAGACCGTAGCCGAAGGGGTAGGCCACGGGCTTCCCGAAGGTGTCGAAATAGCGATAGCCCACGTAGATGTCTTCGTTGTGGTCGGTGTAGTCGCGCCCCTTGATGGGCGAGCCCCAGCCGAGCATCTCGTTGAAGGTGTAGGCATCGTAGCCCTGGGGGAAGTCGGCTGTCGAGGGGTGGTCGGTGGCAGCAACGGGCCATGTCATGGTCAGCTTGCCAGAGGGGTTGACCTTGCCTGTCAGCACGTCGGCCACGCTGTTGCCGCCCTCTTGTCCGGGCTGCCAGGCCACGAGGATAGCGTCTACGCGGTCGCGCCATGAGGCCGTCTCCACCACGCTGCCCGAGTTGATGATGACGATGACGGGCTTGTCCTGCTGGTGAAACGCATCGCTGACGCGGAAAATCATGTCCTGCTCCTGCTGCGAGAGATTGAACTCGCCGTCAATCTGGCGGTCCATACCCTCACCGGCCTGGCGGCCGATAGTCACGATGGCGGCATCGGCCTCCTCAATCTCATGCTGCACGCATCTGTCGGTAATCTCTATCTCGTCAAGTTTCGGCTGTCCCTGGTCAAGGAACCACATCATGGGGTTCTTGTCGGCCTTCAGCTTGGCACGGGCGTATGGCACGTAGCTCTGGTAGATTTCCGTCAGCAGCGGGGTGGTCCTGACGCCGATGTTCTTCAGTCCCGTCACCATATCAACCACATAGGGCACATTGACAGCACCTGACCCAAGACCGCCCGACAGGAAGTCGTAGCTGTTGACGCCGAAGAGGGCAACGGTTAACCCCTCTCCGACTCCCCCGAGGGGGAGCGTCAGCTGCGGCTCTCCTCCCCTCGGGGAGGCTGGGTGGGGGTTGTTCTTCAGTAGCACCATGCCCTCAGCCGAACTCTGGCGCGTTATCTGTGCATGTGCCTTCATGTCGGGCTTGCTGGTGTACTTGAAGCCCTTGAAGCGTGGGGTCTTGACAATATACTCCAGCATGCGGCGCACGTTGCGGTCAACATCCTTGATGTCGAGCCGTCCGTCCTTTACTGCCTTCACGATATCGTCTACCTGTGCGGGGTAGCCGGGCATCATCAGGTCATTGCCGGCAGCCACCTCACGCTCAGTTGGCAGACGGTCGCGCTTGCCTATCCAGTCGGTCATGACGATGCCCTGGAAGCCCCATTCCTGGCGCAGCACGGTGGTCAGCAGGTCCTTGTTGCCCTGGGCAAACTCGCCGTTGACAAGGTTGTAAGCCGACATGAGTGTCCAGGGCTGCGACTCGCGTACCATCTTCTCGAAGCCGCGCAGGTAGAGCTCGCGCAGGGCACGCTGGCTGACGCGCTCGTCAACCCGTGTGCGGTCGCTCTCCTGTGAGTTCACGGCAAAGTGCTTGGCCGACACGCCTACACCCTGACTCTGGATGCCCTGCACCATGGCGGCACCGATGGCACCGGTGACGAAGGGGTCTTCAGAGTAGTACTCGAAATTGCGGCCGCAGAGCGGCGAACGGTGAAGGTTCATGCCGGGTCCCAAGATGACGTCGACGCCATACTCCAGCGTCTCGTTGCCGATGGCCTCGCCCACCTGGCGCACCAGCTCCGTGTTCCACGTCGATGCCAGGCAGGTGCCAACGGGGAATCCGGTGGCGGCATAGTCGTTGGCATCGTTCTTGCGCTGACGGTCTATGTGAACACCGGCAGGGCCGTCGGCCACGCAAGTCTCGGGAATGCCGAGCCGGGGTATGCCTACCGTAGTACCGGCGGCACCGGCCACCAGTTTCTCCTGGTGTCCCAGCATGGCGCCGGACCCCACAAAGCTATCGTTACCACCGCCCACCAGTAGTTGGGCTTTCTCTTCAAGTGTCATGGCTTCCAGCACCTTGTCGATGTTGGTAGCCTCAAGTCTGGTTTGATTCTTCTGTTCCATAACCGCTCCCTGCGACTGTGCATTGACAAGCAGACTTGTCAAAACAGCAGCGATAAAAAGAAAATGACGTTTCATGTTTGTTCATATTAAGATTTAATCATGCAAAGATAGCAATAATTCAAAAAAAAGACGTAACTTTGCACCCAAATTAAGGTACTTTAATATTTTCAGAATTATGGCAAAGAAAGCTCTATTGATGATTCTCGACGGATGGGGAATCGGCAAGCATGGTAAAGGTGACGTGATTTTCAACACGCCAACCCCGTATCTTGATCTCTTAACAGCCACCAGCGCTCACTCACAGCTGCAGGCCAGCGGCGAGGACGTGGGTCTGCCCGACGGACAGATGGGCAACTCTGAGGTGGGCCATCTCAATATCGGTGCCGGACGCATCGTCTACCAGGACCTGGTGAAGATTAACCGCGCCTGCAAGGACGGCAGCATCATGGAGAACCCGCAGGTGAAGGCTGCCTACAGCTATGCCAAGGAGCAGGGCAAGAAGCTGCACCTCATGGGCCTCTGCTCCGACGGTGGCGTACACTCCAGCCTCGATCACCTGTTCAAACTCATTGAGATAGGCAAGGCCTACGGTCTGAAGAACCAGCTGTTTGTTCACTGCTACATGGACGGCCGCGACACCGACCCGAAGTCGGGCAAGGGCTTTATTGAGCAGGTGACGAAGGTATGTGCCGACAACGACGCTGCCATCGCCAGCATTGTGGGCCGCTTCTACGCCATGGACCGCGACAAGCGCTGGGAGCGTGTTAAGGAGGGCTACGACCTCATTGTCAACGGTACCGGCAAGCAGGCCACCGACATGGTGCAGGCCATGCAGGAGAGCTATGACGAGGGTGTCACCGACGAGTTCATCAAGCCAATCCATAACGCCAGTGTGAACGGCTGCATTGAAGAGGGCGACGTCGTCATCTTCATCAACTTCCGCAACGACCGCGCCAAGGAGATGACCATCGCGCTGACACAGCAGGACATGCCGGAACAGGGCATGAAGACCATCCCCGGACTGCAGTACTACTGCATGACGCCGTACGACGCTTCGTTCCAGGGCGTACACATCCTCTTCCCCAAGGAGAACGTGGAGAACACGCTGGGCGAGTATCTGAGCCGTCAGGGCAAGAAACAGCTGCACACCGCCGAGACCGAGAAATATGCCCACGTCACCTTCTTCTTCAACGGCGGACGCGAGGCTCCCTACGAGGGCGAGGACCGCATCCTGGTGCCCAGCCCCAAGGTGGCCACCTACGATCTGAAGCCAGAGATGAGTGCCTACGAGGTGAAAGACAAGCTGGTAGGAGCCATTCAGACGCAGGAGTATGACTTCATCGTGGTCAACTTCGCCAATGGCGACATGGTGGGCCACACAGGTGTCTACAACGCCATTGCCAAGGCTGTGTGGGCTGTCGACAACTGCGTGCGTGAGGTGATTGAGGCTGCCAAGGCCAACGACTACGAGGCCATCATCATTGCCGACCACGGCAATGCCGACAACGCCATCAATGCCGACGGCACGCCCAACACGGCTCACTCGCTGAACCCCGTGCCCTTCATCTACGTGACCAACAACAACTCGGCTACGGTGAAGGACGGCCGTCTGGCCGACGTGGCACCCAGCATCCTGCACATCATGGGTCTGGAGCAGCCGTCAGACATGACGGGTGAGTGCCTCATCCAGGACTAATTATACAGGCAAACAGGAAAAGAAGTGACACCTCTAGCACCCGGCACTTAACTGCTTGAAAATCAATAGGGGTTTTGGGTGTCAGGTAGTGCCCCGAGGTGCCACCCAAAGTAGCACCCAAAGTGGCCTCCCGCTAAGGTGGTATCCAAAAGTCTCCCGGCCTCTGACGAAAATTTCCACACTGGATTTTTTCGTGAGAGGCCGGGATTTTTTTGTGTGCTTCGCGTCTTTGCGTATATTAAAAAATGTCGGTCGTGTGGCTTAGGTGTGACTTCGGGTGAGGGTTAGGTGCTAGGTTGCCGGTCTTGTAGCATGCTGGTAATCAAGCAGATAAGTGTCGGGTGCTAGAGGTGCTACTTGTTTTTTTCCCTTAGAACTTGAAATCGACCCCCAGACCAATGACGTTGTTCGTGCGCGAGAAGGTCTCCGGGCCGTAGCTGGCGGTCTTGTTGTAGTCGCTGTAAAGCGTGATGAAGTAGCCGGCATTCAGGCGTACCTTCTCGTTGATGTTCCAGGCGCCACCCAGTCCTACGCTGTAGCTGTCGCAGGCAAACGAGGTGTCCTGCTGGTAGTTGTCGCTCAGACCGTAATCGGTGCGCTGACCGCCCAGGCTGACGGTGAACTTGTCGTTGATGTCGTACTCGGCACCCAACTGCACCTCGTGCGTGCCGTGAGTCAGTTCGTCCTGGCGGTTGCCGCTCATCTTGGCGTTCTTATCGTCGAAGAAATGGTACTCGGCAGTGGCACGCAGTTTTGGCGTAATCTCATAGCCCACGGCCACCGTGAGCAGTGCTGGCATGTCGTAGCGCGTCTTGGCTCCGTCGGCGTAAGCAGCCGTGTAGCCGTCGAGCTGTCCCTTGAGGGCTGCCATCTTGGCTGCAGCATTGGGGTCCTGCGCCATCATCGCCTTTATGAGGTTGGCCCCCAGTCCGGCCTCTAAGATGTTGGTCTCGTTCTCAGTCTCTATCTTCGTGCGGAACTCATAGCGTGTCGTGACCGTGAGCGGGCCTTTGTGGAAGCTGGCACTGACAAGCGGCGTAAAGCCCCAGCCCTTCTGGTCTACGTCAAGCAGCAGACTTGCCAGCCTGCCCAACTGGGCGTGGTTGTCGGCAATGACATGGCCGCGGTAGTAACCGTCGTAGTAGTTGGCGCGCAGGCCCACGGCAGCAGCCAGGCAGTCGGTCAGCTTGTAGGTGAAGTTCACCTGTCCGCCATAGATATACTGCTTGCCCTTCATCTCTGAGTCCAGCTGGTAGCTGCCCGGCGCAAAGCCATTGGCATTCAGCAGGCTGCCCATCAGTACGTTGAACATGGGTACGCCATTGTCGTATTTTACGAAGCCACCGCTGCCCACAATACCTATCATGGTCGATACGGCCCAGCGGTCTTGCTTGTAGCTGGCGAAGAGTGCCGGCACGATGGGTGCCGATGCCTTGCCTACGAAGGTGGTTCCACCATATTCTATATCACGGTTCTGCCAGGGCTTCTGGAAGTCGAGCGACAGTTGGAAGCCCTCGTAGCCCCAGGCCAGTCCGGCGGGGTTAGAGTAGGCGGCGTCAATCTCCATAGAGGCGCCTCGGGCCATCATGCGGTCGAAGGCAACGTGGTAGTTGGTGTTAGTCATCAGACCACCGGCGTTTGCCGTGGTCAGGGCAGCCCCCATCAGTAGCAGGGCAACAATCTTTTTGTTCATTTTTTCCTATTATTTTGTTAAATCGGCTGCAAAGGTACGAATAAAAAACGGGTTTGCAGAACTTTTGGGTAAAAAAATGCTGAAAACGAACAAAAAGGTTTACGTAGCACAGAAAAAGGCTCGCCAGCCGGCGAGCCTTCATGAAGTCTGTTGGTTGTTGCGGTTACAAATCTACCTGGCAGCCTACGCCCAGTACGCGGTTGGTGCGGGTGAACGAGTCGCTGACCAGCGGTGTGGTCGACGTTACGCGGTCGTAGGTGTCGTACATCGTCTGGAAGTAGCTGGCCTTCAGCGTCAGCTTGTCAGTAGCCTTGTAGTTGAAGCCCAGGCCGATGCTGTTGCTGTTGACCACGAACGACATGTCGTTCATGTAGTCGTCGGTCAGTCAGTAGCGTGTCAGCTGTCCGCCGAGCGAGACGGTGAGGCGGTCGGTGACGTCCCATTCAGCGCCGGCCAGGAACTCGTTGCTGTTATGGTCGAGCTTGTCCTGGGCATTGTCATACCAGCTGGCCTCCTTGTCAAAGTAGTGGTGCCAGCCCAGGCTCAGGCGCACCTCGCTGATGGGGCTCCACTGAGCGCCGACGGTGAGCATGGCCGGGGCGTCCTCGTTCACCTCCTCGCCGTCGCGGAACTTGTTGACGGCGCTTATCTCGCTGGCCTCATTGACGGTCGATTCGTTCTTCATGCGGATCTGCGTCTTGAACTCGTACTTAGCAGCGAAGTTGAAGCGGTCGTTCAGCTTATAGTCGACGCCGATGACTGGAGCGACGCCGTAGCTGGTCTGGTTGCACAGCAGGTTGACGCCCTGTGAGTACTTCTGCAGGCTGCTGATGCTCTGCTTGGCACCCTCCAGCTGGGTCTTGGTGGCCGCAAGTTCGGCATACTGTGGGGCGGCGGTGGCTCCGGCAGCCTCATACTGTGCCATGCCGGCATCTACCATTTCCAGGTTATTGTCGACAGTTGTGGCAGCCGACTGGAGGAAGTTGCCGAAAGGCGCGTAGAGACCTTCGCCGACGTTCACCATGATATTACTGATCTTGGCCTTGTAGGTAGCGGTGCCGTAGAGCAGTCGCAGTCCGCCGTAGACGGCCAGCTTCTCGTTGATTTTGTAGGCTGTTCCCAGCTGTACACCGAAGTAGTACTGCCGTCCTTCCATGAAGCCGTCCATGTCGTAGCCCTGTGCGCCGAAGGGCTTGAGCTGGTTGGCGATGTTGCCTACGACGCTCTCGAAGGAGCCCAGTCCGTCGGCATACTGGCACTTGCCGCCGCCTCCGGGCACTGAGAAGTTGAACTGTATGCTCCAGTCGCCTTTGTTATAGGCAGCCTGCAGCGACGGTATGCATGGTGCGTCGGCAGTGCCCTCGAAGGTCTTGGTGGCCTGTCCGTGGTTTTTCCTGCCTGTCTTGAAGAAGTCGTTGGTCGATGTGATGGTGCGCGTCTGGTGGGCGTACTGCCAGTTGAAGCCTACATGGAATCCTTCGGGCATGAAGGCTACGCCGGCAGGGTTGGAGTAGACGCCGTCGAGTGCGATGGAGGCATCGCGGGCGGGGTTACGCAGGAAGTCAATACTCTGGTTGGTGTTAGTCAGTATTCCACCGGCGGTGGCACTGGTTGTGGTAGCTGCCAGCATCGCGCTGGCTAAAACTGCTTTAAAATTATTCATTTCCTAAAAACAAGTTAAAAAACTGGCTGCAAAGGTACGCAGATTAGCGTAAAAGGGGCTGTTTTCGCACACAGTATTAACGTTTATTATCTTAACGGAATTTAATTATTGCACAAACCGCATAGATTTGTGCAGAATTTGGTTGGTACGCAAAGACGCTAAGACGCAAAGTTCTTATCTGTGTGGCGACAAATTATTCTTTGCGTTCTTCGCGTCTTTGCGTACATTATTTAAGTTACTTCTTCAGTTCGGGGTAACTGATGCGGGTGTGGTAGATGGTTTTGAGCTTCTCGATGAGCACCGTCTTGGCATACTGCAGGTCGCGGAAAGTGATGGGGCAGTCGCGGAAGTAGCCCTCTTCCGTCTGGGAGTCCACGATGCGGTTCACCAGTTCGCGTATGCTCTGTTCTGTATAGTCGGGCAGTGAGCGTGAGGCGGCCTCTACGGCGTCGGCCATCATGAGTATGGCCTGCTCCTTGGTCGAGGGATTGGGGCCGGGGTAGGTGAACTGCAGGTCGTCGACAGGCTCGTCGGGGAACTCGTTTTTCTGCTTGATGTAGAAGTACTTCGTCTTGCCCAGTCCATGGTGCGTAGCAATAAACTCGCGGATGACCTGTGGCAGATTATATTTCTCGGCCAGTTTCAGTCCCTCGGTGACGTGGCTGATAAGCATCTGTGCGCTGTCAACATAAGCCATGCCCTCATGCGGGTTCATGCCCGCCTGGTTTTCGGTGAAGTAGATGGGGTTCTGCATCTTGCCGATGTCGTGGTAAAGGGCGCCCGTGCGCACCAGCTGGCTCTTGCCGCCAATCTTGTTGGCAATCTCGGCAGCCAGGTTGCCCACCTGAATGGAGTGCTGGAAGGTGCCGGGAGCCACCTCGCTCATGCGTCGCAGCAGTTCCTTGTTCATGTCGCTGAGTTCAATGAGTGTGATGTTCGATGTGAAGTTGAATGCCTTCTCAATGATGTACAGCAGCGGGTAGGAGCAGAACAGCACCAGTCCGTTGATGAACAAGTAGTTGAACTCGTTGAAGTCAATCTTGATGATGTCGCCGGAGCGTATCCAGGTCAGTGCCAGATGCGTCAGTGCGCTGGCCGTTGTCACCAGCACGGCCGTCCAGAACAGCTGCGACCGGCTCGACAGTTCGCGCAGCGAGAAGATGGCCACCAGTCCGGCCACTTCCTCAACGGCAATGAACTCCAGGGGATGTTGCAGCATGGCAGCGCAGATGAGCACCATGACGGTGTGAGCCATGAAGGCTGTCCGTGAGTCCATGAACACGCGGACGAAGATGGGCACCATGGCAAAGGGAATGATGTAGATGTGCAGCACGTTGTGGCTCACCATGAGCGATGCCGCCACTGAGAACAGCAGGATGAGCGAGTAGATCATCATCAGCGAGCGCGGCTTCTCGAAGTAGTCCTTGCGGAACAGCGTGAGGTAGATGGTGAAGCAGATGATGAGTATGCCCACATAGATGATTTCGCCCAGGATGATGTAGCTCAGTTTGGTGTCGTCTTTCTGGCGTCGCTCATTCTCGCGGAAGAACGACTCCAGGATGTTGTAGGTCCGCTCGTCGACGATGTCGCCGCGGTCAATGATTTTCTGTCCGCGCTGGGCTACACCGTTGGCCAGCGGTATGCTTGCCAACAAATCCTCCTGTGCGGCATCGCTCCTGCTCTTGTCGTATGTCAGGTTGGCCATGATATAGTCGTTCAGGCTGCATTTCATCAGCAGGGCCTTATACTCGGCGAGCCTGGGGTCGAGGAACAGCTGCTCGTAGGCCCCTACGGTAGAGTAGATTTTGCTGATGGCTATGCTCGTGGCGTTCTTGCCGTTGACGATGCGTATGATTTTCGTCGTATCGGCCCGTAGCTCGTTATACTCGGAGGAGTTCATGATGCCCTGTGAGTAGAACTGGTGCAGCCGGGCTATGATAATCTCCATGTCCTGGGCAGGCACCCCCGGTATGCCGTTGGCATAATCCTGGCGGAACTGCTTCATTTGGGCAGGCTCCACCTGCTTGTCGAAGTTGTAGTAAGGCTCAAACTCCTTGAGCAGGCTGTCGCGTTCCTTCTGCACCAGCTCTTCGCTCTTGTAGATGGGAAAGTCGAAGGGAGCCGTAAAGTCGCTGTAGCGCCATGGCTTACCTTTCTCTATCTTAAAGTTAGTGCTGCTGTCGCGGGGCATGGCCCACACGATCAGCGAGACGGTGGCGGCCACCAGCGACACTTTGATGAGCAGGTTGCGCCAGTATGTGTTCTCTACTATTTGCTTGTTCATTGTTATTCGTGAATTGTCTGTGCGCCTGCAAATTTAGTTCTTTTTTTCCACATTTTATTCGTAATTCCTAAATATTTTGTAACTTTGCACACAAAAATTGTGAGAAGACATGTCAGAAAGAAGAGTAAGAGTGCGTTTTGCCCCCAGTCCCACCGGGGCTTTGCACATCGGCGGTGTGCGTACCGCCCTGTATAATTACCTGTTTGCCAAGCAGCATGGCGGCGACCTGGTGTTCCGTATTGAAGATACCGACAGCACCCGTTTTGTTCCCGGTGCCGAGGAGTATATCATTGAGTCGTTCCGCTGGTTAGGCATCAAGTTCGACGAGGGTGTATCCTTCGGTGGCGACAAGGGTCCGTACCGCCAGAGCGAGCGCCGCGATATCTACAAGAAGTACGTGCAGCAGCTGTTAGACGCCGACAAGGCATACATTGCCTTCGACACACCCGAAGAACTGGAGCAGAAGCGCCAGGAGATACAGAATTTCCAGTACGACTCGCACACCCGCAGCCAGATGCGCAACTCGCTGACCCTGCCTAAGGACGAGGTGGAGCAGCTGATTGCCGACGGCAAGCAGTATGTTGTGCGCTTCAAGATTGAGGCCGGCCGCGAGGTGCTTGTCAACGACCTCATCCGTGGTGAGGTGCGCGTCAAGACAGATATTATGGACGACAAGGTGCTCTTCAAGAGTGCCGACCAGCTGCCGACCTATCATCTGGCCAACATTGTGGATGACCATCTGATGGAGATCACCCATGTTATCCGTGGCGAGGAGTGGCTGCCCAGCGCACCGCTCCATGTGCTGCTCTACGAGGCTTTTGGCTGGGCCGACACCATGCCGCAGTTTGCCCATCTGCCGCTGCTGTTGAAGCCCGACGGCAAGGGTAAGCTGTCGAAGCGCGACGGCGACCGTCTGGGCTTCCCCGTGTTCCCGTTAGAGTGGCACGACCCCAAGACGGGCGACGTGAGCCGCGGCTACCGCGAGGACGGCTACTTCCCCGAGGCCGTCATCAACTTCCTGGCCCTGCTGGGCTGGAACCCCGGCACGGAGCAGGAGCTCTTCACACTGGACGAGCTGGTACCGCTGTTCGATATTACGAAGTGCTCGAAAGCCGGTGCGAAGTTTGCCTACGACAAGGGCATCTGGTTTAACCATGAGTATATCCTGAAGAAGTCGGCCGCCGAGATAGCCGAGCTGTGGCTGCCCGAGGTGCAGCAGCACTGTCCGCAGGAGACGCTGGAGCGCGTGACGAAGGTCTGCGAGATGATGAAAGACCGCGTATCGTTCGTCAAGGAACTGTGGCCCCTGTGCTCGTTCTTCTTTGTGGCTCCCACGGCGTATGACGAGAAGACCGCCAAGAAGCGCTGGAAAGCCCCCTCCACCTCCCCCGAGGGGGGAGAGCCGGGTTCGGCACAGCAGCTGACCGAACTGATAGGCGTATTAGAGGCTCTCGACGACTTCTCGCTGGAGAACCAGGAGCAGACGGTACACCGGTGGATAGAGCAGAAGGAGTATAAGCTGGGCAACATCATGAACGCCTGGCGACTGACGCTGGTAGGCGAGGGTAAGGGCCCTGGCATGTTCGACATCTCGGCCTTTCTGGGCAAGGAGGAAACCATTGCGAGAATGAAACGGGCCATCGAAGTGTTAGGCTGATGATATACAACATAGTTATATACCTCTACCTGTTCGGCGTGGCCGTCTACAGCCTTTTCAACGAGAAGGTGCGCAAGATGTGGCGCGGCGAGCGTGAGGCTTTCCGTATCCTGCGCGAGAAGGTAGACCCAGAAGCCAGGTACGTGTGGTTCCATGCCGCCTCTCTGGGCGAGTTTGAACAGGGACGGCCGCTGATGGAGCAGTTGCGCCGTGAGCACCCGGAGTATAAGATTCTGCTGACGTTCTTCTCGCCCTCAGGCTATGAGGTGCGCAAGAACTACGAGGGGGCCGACATCATCTGCTATCTGCCGCTCGACACCATCACCAACGCCCGCCGGTTCCTGCGGACGGTCAGACCGGTGATGGCGTTCTTCATCAAGTACGAGTTCTGGTATAACTACCTGCACATCCTGAAGCACCGTGGCGTGCCCACCTACAGCGTGAGCAGTATCTTCCGGCCAGACCAGGTGTTCTTCAAGTGGTATGGCCGTCAGTACGGGCGTGTGCTGAAGTGCTTCACCCGCTTCTTCGTGCAGAACGAGCAGAGCCGTGACCTGCTGGCCACGCTCGGCATCACCGATGTTTCCATCACGGGCGATACCCGTTTCGACCGTGTGCTGCAAATCAAGAATCAGGCTAAGCAGCTGTCTGTCGTGGAGCAATTCCTTGGCGATGGTCCGCAGGTGTTTGTTGCCGGTTCGTCATGGCCTCCCGACGAGGACATCTTCTTGCGCTATTTCAATGAGCATCGTGACTGGAAGCTCATCATTGCACCGCACGTTATCGGCGAAGACCATCTGCAGCAGATAGAAAAGCTGTTGCAGGGCCGTAAGGTGGTGCGCTATACCGAGGCAGGGCAGGCGACAGCTCCCCTCTCTACTTATGAGGTTCTGATAATCAACTGCTTCGGATTGCTCTCAAGCATCTATCGCTACGGCACCGTGACCTATATCGGTGGTGGCTTTGGCGTTAGCATCCATAACACGGTAGAGGCTGCCGTATGGGGTAAGCCCGTCATCTTTGGCCCGGAGAACCAGAAATTCCAGGAGGCTCAGGAGCTGAAGGCTTGTGGTGGTGGCTTGGAGATTGGCGGCTATGAGGACTTCGCCCGTGTGATGGACGGCTTCTTGGCCGACGCAGAAAGCATGACGAGGAGCGGGGTGGCCGCCGGCAGCTATGTGAAAGGCAAGGCCGGTGCTACTGATACTATTCTGAAAACAGTATTTCATTAACAGTGATAACAGTATTTAAATTTTAAGCGTATGAAAAAGATTATGTTGATGGCCGCCATGCTGGTGGCTGTAGCAAGTGCAAAAGCACAGTTTGAGCCGGGTACATTCTCTATCCAGCCGAAGATGGGTGGTCAGGCTACCTGGTTGTCTAATATGCCAAAGTTGACTCTTGCACAGGGCTATGAGCTTGACAAGACGCCTATGGCAGGTTTTGTCATTGGAGCTGAGGCTGAATATCAGCTGACTAACATGTTCAGTGTTGCTGCCGGTCTTAACTACTCTCTTCAGGGCAGTGCTTGGGAAGACCTTTCGGTGAAGGGCGCTTTTGACTTGAAGGATAGCAAGTTTGAACTTGGTTATATTACTGTTCCCGTAACAGCCAATGTCTATCTGTTTGAAGGCTTTGCCGTAAAGGCCGGTTTGCAGTTTGGCTTTTTGACCAATGCCAAGATAAAGGCAACTGCTGAGGCCAGTTCGGCAGGCATTAATACCAAGGCAGAAACGGATATGGATATGAAAGACCAGTGCGAGAAGTTTGACCTATCTATTCCCATTGGCGTGTCTTACCAGTTCAAGGTGCCCATCGTCCTTGACCTCCGTTATAACTTAGGACTTACCAAGGTGAACAAGGACGGTAGTGACAAGGACAGCAAGAACAACGTCGTTTCGTTTACCGTCGGCTATAAGTTCGCCCTCTAAACGATGTGGATGATCCTTTTTATGGCGCTGCCCTTATTGGGCGGCGCTTATCTTTCTTGGCATCTGTGGACGCTCCTGCCGCTGCATCCGCTGTGGCGCAGCCTGATTATCGGCTTGCTGATAGGCTCGTTCCTGATGCTGTTCCTTAACTTCGGCCGGCGCTTCGACGCGCTGCCACTGCCGGTAGCCCAGACCTGTTATGAGGTCAGCACCAGCAGCGTCTTCATCATGCTCTACCTGGTCTTGCTGTTCCTCGTGCTCGACTTCGGGCGCCTCGTCCATCTTGTGCCCCGCTCCTGGCTCTACCAGAACGGCATCACCTCGGCTGTCATCCTCGTGTTTATCTATGGCATTTTCCTCTATGGTAATATCCATTATAAAAATAAGGTACGCGTAGCCTTGGAGCTGACCACGAAGAAGCAACTTGCCAAGGACTACCGGGTGGTGATGCTGAGCGACCTGCACATAGGCTACCACAACCCACGCAAGGAACTGGCCCGTTGGGTTGACCTGGTGAACGCAGAGCACCCCGACCTGGTACTCATTGCCGGCGACATCATCGACGGCCCCTTGCGTCCTATCGTCGAGGAGCGCATGGCAGAGGAGTTTCACCGGCTGCAGGCGCCGGTCTATGCCTGCTTAGGCAACCATGAGTATTATGCCGGTTCGCCAGAGGCGCAGCAGTTCTACCGTGATGCCGGTATCCACCTGCTTATCGACGAGAGCGCCGTCATCGACTCCTGCCTGGTCATCACAGGTCGTGACGACCGTACCAACATGCGCCGCAACCCCCTTCAGGAACTGGTATCTGAGACCCCCCTCTACAGGAGGGGGCAGGGGGAGGCTTTCTCTATCGTCTTAGACCACCAGCCCTACAACCTCGAACGGGCAGAGCAGGCCGGTGTCGACTTCCAGCTGAGCGGACATACGCACCGCGGTCAGGTGTGGCCCATCTCATGGATTACCGACCACGTCTATGAATGCTCCTGGGGCAGTCATCAGCGCGGTAACACCCGCTACTATGTCTCCAGCGGCATAGGCATCTGGGGCGGCAAGTTCCGCATCGGCACGCAGTCAGAGTATGTCGTGGCTACCATAAGAACTGAAAAGTGAGACCCCTGAGGCCTCACTTTTCGTTTAAATAGAACTTGGAATATTCCACATAGTGCTTGGCGTTGTCCGTCTGTCCCGGACGGACAGGCTTGAGGTACTTGGCCGGTACGCCGCCCCAAATCTCGCCGGCCGGTATCTTGGTGTTCTGCAGCACCAGAGCCCCGGCGGCCACAATGCTGCCTTCGCCCACCTCGCAGCCGTCGAGCAGGGTACTGCCCATACCTAT
Organism: uncultured Prevotellaceae bacterium; assembly: GCA_947303855.1. GTDB lineage: Bacteria > Bacteroidota > Bacteroidia > Bacteroidales > Bacteroidaceae > Prevotella. Next base: position 10,865 of record CAMYZO010000024.1, on the reverse strand, counting down.
CAGCGCGTTGTCGTGGATGGTGCAGGCATGGACGGTAACGTTGTGCCCTATGGTGACATACGAGCCGATGTGCGTCGGCCCTGTCTCATGGGTGACGTGGACGCAGGAACCGTCCTGGATGTTGGTGCAGTTGCCGATGGTGATGGGAGCCACGTCGCCGCGCACCACGGCATTGAACCAAACGGAGCACTTGTCGCCCATCGTCACGTCGCCGACGATGGTGGCGTTCTCGCTGAAATAACAGTCTCGCCCCCATTTGGGAGCGAGACCGCGATAACTTTTAATCAAAGCCATAATCAATTGTCAATTGTGAATTGTCAATTGTGAATTGTCAATTATGAATTGACTACAGGTTGGGGTTAATCTTGCTCCACTCCGAGATGGGCGGCACGATGTTCAGCGTCACCAGCTCGTCGCGCATCTTGCACAGGTGCTCGTAGCTCTGATCCAGCTTGGCGTTCTCCTCGGCAGTACCCTGAGGAACCTCGAACTTAGCACCCTCAGCAGTCATGGTGGTCTTCATGGCCATCATGATGTGGTCGTACTTGTCGGTCTTCACGTAGGTGCCTACGGGGAAGCGGAACGGCTCACCGCCCATGGCGGCACGAATCATCTCGACGCTGAGGTATGAGGGACTCTGGAAGCTTGAACGTCCGCGCAGCTCAATAATCTTGGCGCCGCCCTTGGTCACGTCGGTCTTCATCTGCTCCCACTCCTCGGCGGGGAACTCGTCGGTGCCGATGATGTCGGTCAGCTTGCGGCCGGCAATCTCGACATGACTGCCGAAGACGGCCATCTGCTCGCCGTGGCCACCGTAGGTAGCACAGCCCTTAATCTGGTTCTGCATGACACCGAACTTCTTGGCCAGGGCCGACTGCAGACGGGTGGTGTCCAGACCTGCCAGTGTGGTCACCTGTCCGGGCTTCAAACCGCTGTAGAGCAGCGTCACCAGGCCAGTGAGGTCGGCGGGGTTGAAGATGATGACGACGTGCTTCACGTCAGGGCAGTACTTCTTGATGTTCTGTCCCAGCTCCTCGGCAATCTTGCAGTTGCCGGCCAGCAGGTCTTCACGTGTCATACCGGCCTTGCGGGGAGCACCGCCTGAAGAGATGATGTATTTGGCGTTCTTGAAAGCCTCCTCGGCGTCGGTAGTAGCCACGATGTTCACGTTGTCGAAGCCACTCTGGCGCATCTCCTCGGCTACGCCCTCAGGCGAAAAGACGTCGTAAAGACAGAGTTCCGTTGTCAGCCCCATCATCAGGGCGCACTGTGCCATGTTCGATCCAATCATGCCGGCTGCACCGACGATGACCAGTTTGTCGTTTGTTAATGTTGCCATAATCTAAAAATATTAATAATCTAATAGTTCTTTTTGTGCCGCAAAGATACAAAAAAAGTTCCATAAAAACCTATGCGTTAACAGAGATTAATATATTGTTCCGCTCCTTTGCAAAGTCGATGTGACAAAACCGTCGGGGCGTGCGGCCTGCGGCGCGTTAAAAGCCGTTAATAGCGGCGTTTTTCTAAAAGATATTCGTACCTTTGTGGTCTTGAAACAATCAAACCGTAACTACTGATGAAACAACTTACTGCTCTTGCTGCTGCGCTGCTGCTGTGTGTGGCGTGCCAGGACAAGAAGACGGCAGCAGCCGATGTTGCCAGTGATGAAGTGCTCAACGTGCCGGCTTGTGTGGTGACGGCCGTACCTGACTCCCTGGGTTATGACAAGTTCTATACGAAATATGTTGATGTGAACGGCATTCCCCTGGTGTCGTCGTGGCGTGTGCCCGACTCAGCCTTTGTGGCGGCCCATCGCACGCTGTATGCCATGACGTCGATGCTGCCGGCGGCCGTGCTTGACTCAATGATTGGCCGGGGCACCCGTGTGGCCATCATGGCGCGCTATGAGGGAACGACAGACATTCCCGAGCACCGCCATCTGGCCAGCGATACCACCTTGAACTGGGACCTGCGGGCCCGTGGACTGGGTGGTGACCTGGAACTGCCGCTGACCAGTTGCGCTGAGGAAAATGTGCTGGCCTACCAGATAGACAAGTATCATGCCGAGGACATTCTCATCCATGAGTTTGCACATAGCATCCATCTGATTGGACTGATGCTTGCCGTGCCCGATTTCGACTCGCGCCTGAAGACCTGCTACGAGGCCGCCAAGGCAAAGGGACTGCTGTCCGGTACCTACCGCGAGACTGACAAGGAGGAATATCTGGCTGAGGCGGTCCAGGACTGGTTTAACGTCAACGCTGAGACGCCGCGTGCCGACGGTAAGCATAACTGGTGTAACACCCGTGAGGAACTGAAGGAATTCGACCCCGACCTGTACCAGCTGCTCTCAGAGTACTTCCCCCAGACCTCGCTGCAAATCAGTAAGCATCCCAAGATAAACAATATTTCGAAATATGCCAATCAGTAAGGATACCTATAGGCAGCGACGGGCGGAACTGAAGCGGGAGATGGGCGGCGGACTGCTGCTCTTCCTAGGCAACGCCGAGGTAGGCATGAACTATGCCGACAATACTTACCGCTTCCGCCAGGACTCCACCTTCCTCTATTATTTCGGCCTGGACTATAGCGGACTGGCCGCCGTCATTGATATCGATAAAGATGCAGAAATCATCTTCGGCAACGAACTGACCATCGATGACATCGTGTGGACCGGCACCCAGCCGACGCTAAAAGAGAAAGCAGAGGTGGTGGGCATCACCAGGACGCTGCCGCTGAGCAGTCTGAAGGACTATGTCGGCAAGGCGGCGGCCAAGGGACAGCCCGTACACTACCTGCCGCCCTACCGTGGCGACCACCAGGTGTGGCTGTGGGAACTGCTCGGTATCGAGCCTGCCGCACAGGCGGCGCAGGCCTCTCTGCCGCTGGTGAAGGCCATTGTCAGACAGCGCAACCATAAGAGCGAAGAGGAAATACGGCTGATAGAAGAGAGCGTAGACCTGAGCACGGAGATGCATCTGGCTGCCTACCGTACCGTTCGCCCCGGCATCCATGAGTCGCAGGTGGCCGCCGCTGTCGAAGAGGTGGCCTGCCGTCACGGCAATGCCCTGGCTTTCCCCACCATCGCCACCGTCAAAGGGCAGGTGCTCCACAACCATGGGTTTATCCATGACTTGAAGGAGGGCGACATCTTCCTGCTTGATGCAGGTGCCGAGACCTGGTTGCACTATGCCGGCGACCTGTCGTCGTCGATGCCCGTCGGCGAGCGGTTTTCTGCCCGTCAGGAGGCTGTCTACGAGATACACCTGGCCAGCTTCTGGGCTGCTGTCGACAGGCTGCTACCCGGAGTGCCGTTCCGTGAGGCCCATCTGGCTGCTGCCACGAAGATAGCCGAGGGCATGAAGGCGCTCGGACTGATGAAAGGCGACCCGGCTGAGGCTGCTGCGACAGGAGCCTACGCCCTGTTCTTTCCCTGTGGACTGGGACACATGGTTGGCCTTGACGTTCACGACATGGAGAACCTTGGCGAGCAGTATGTCGGCTACGCGGAGAATCAGGTGAAGAGCACGCTGTTCGGGTTCAAGTCATTGCGCCTTGCCCGTCCGTTGGAGCCGGGGTTTGTCTTTACCATCGAACCAGGCATCTACTTCATTCCGGAACTGATGGACCAATGGCAGGCCGAGCACCGCTTTGAGGACTTCATCTGTTACGATAAGCTTCATGCCTGGCGCGACTTTACCGGTCTGCGTAATGAGTTGAACTACGTGATGACTCCCACCGGTGCCCGTCTGCTTGGCACCATCAAGAAACCCATGAGCATAGAGGAGGTCTATGCGGCGAAGGAAGGGAAAAGTAAAAGGTAAAAAGGAAAAAAGGTAAAAAAGTAAAAAGGGAAATAGGATGAATTATAGTATTAAGCACCCCGAGAACAACGGGGGCATGAACGACCGCATCAAGCGGCTGCGGCAGCAGAATATGGACACCCCCACCACGCTGAGCATTGAGCGTGCCCTGATAGAGACCGCTTTCTATAAAGAGTATTATGGCACGATGCCGACACCCGTGATGCGCGCCCGCAATTTCTATGAAATCTGCAAGCAGAAAGCCATTTATATCGGCGCTGACGAGCTGATAGTAGGGGAGCGAGGCCCCAAGCCCAAGGCTGTGCCTACATTCCCCGAACTGACCTGCCACTCCGTTGAGGATCTTCATACACTGAACGAACGTGAGTTGCAGCCATACAATATCTCGCAGGACGATATCGATACCTACGAGCGTGAGGTTATCCCCTATTGGAAAGGCAGGACGCAGCGTGAGCGTATCTTCAATCACGTATCGAAAGAGTGGGAGGAGGCATACCATGCAGGTGTCTTTACCGAGTTTATGGAGCAACGCGCTGCCGGGCATACGGCTATGGACGGCAAAATGTACCATGAGGGCTTGCTCGACGTGAAGGCCCGTATTGAGAAGAAGATAGCAAGCCTCGACTATATAGACGACCCTGAGGCTACCGACAAACAGCAAGAACTGGAAGCTATGGCTATCTCGTGTGATGCTGCCATCCTTTTTGCCGAGCGTCATGCCCTTCTGGCTGAGCAAATGGCGGCTAAAGAGGCTGACGCGCAGCGTAGGGACGAGCTGCTGAAGATTGCGGACGTCTGCCACTGGGTGCCCGCCCATGCTCCCCGCGACCTGTGGGAGGCTATCCAGATGTACTGGTTCGTACACCTTGGCACCGTGACCGAACTGAACGGTTGGGACTCAATGAATCCCGGACATATTGACCAGCACCTGTGGCCGTTCTACCAGAAGGGCCTGGCCGGCGGTACGCTGACACGCGACAAGGCCAAGGAACTCCTGTCGTGCCTGTGGATTAAGTTCAACAACCAGCCCGCACCGCCGAAGGTGGGCGTGACGGCTTTGGAGAGCGGCACGTATAATGACTTCACCAATATCAATATAGGCGGTGTAGACCGCGAGGGTAACAGTGCCGTCAACGACCTGTCGTACATGATTCTTGAGATTCAGGAAGAACTGCACGAACTGCAGCCCGGACTCAGCATCCACATCGCTGAGAATACCCCCGACGCGTTCCTGCTTGAGGGAATCAAGGTCATCCGTCAGGGTCATGGCTATCCCAGTATCTTCAACCCCGATGTCTACGTCAAGGAGATGGTGCGCGCCGGCAAGACCATTGGCGATGCCCGTGAGGGTGGCTGCTCAGGCTGCATCGAGGTGGGGGCCTTTGGCAAGGAGGCCTATCTGCTGACGGGCTATCTGAACACGCCGAAGATTCTGGAGATAACGCTGAACAACGGCGTTGACCCTGAGACCGGCAAACTGCTGGGCCTGAAGACGGGCGATCCGCGGCAGTTCAAGACCTTTGATGAACTTTACGATGCCTGGCACCGGCAGATGGAGTATTTCGTCAACCTGAAGCTGTCGATGAACAACTACATCGAGCGCATGTTCTCGCTCTATGCGCTCGCCACGTTCCTCAGTCTCTATATCGACGACTGCATAGAAAAAGGTAAGGATTACTACAGCGGTGGGGCGCGTTACAACACCACCTATATACAGTGTACCGGTCTTGGTACGATTACCGACTGCTTCACGACGCTGAAGAAGCATGTCTTCGAGGATGGCAGATACACTATGGACGACATTCTGAAGGCCTGTGCCGCCAACTGGGAAGGGGAGGAGAAGATGCGGCAGTATATCCGTAACCACACCCCCTTCTTCGGCAACGACGACGCGTATGCTGACAGCATTGCCTTACAGGTCTATGACGACCTGGTGAAGGCCATAGAGGGACATCCTAACACCCGTGGCGGACAGACCCACCTCAACATGCTGTCGACAACCTGTCATAACTACTTCGGCAGCGTCTGTGGCGCTACGCCCAATGGCCGCATGGCTCACTTTGCCATCAGCGACGGCACATCGCCGGCTCACGGCAGCGACACCCACGGTCCGACGGCGGTCATCAAGTCGCTCGGAAAACTCGACCAGACGAAGAGCGGCGGCACGCTGCTCAACGTGCGCTTTGTGCCGCAGCTACTGAAGCGCGAGGAGGATCAGAAGAAACTGGCCTCGCTCATCCGCACCTATTTCAAGCTTGGCGGTCATCATATCCAGTTTAATATCATCGACACCGCCACCTTGCACGATGCCCAGCAGCATCCTGACGAATACCGCGACCTGCTGGTGCGTGTGGCGGGCTATAGCGACTACTTTAACGACATGACCGCCCAACTGCAGAACGAGATTATCGCCCGCACCGAGAACGAGACATATTGAGAATTGATAATTGAAAATTGAGAATTGTGAATTGAAAATCGTAAATAGAAAATCGTAAATCGTAAATCGTAAATAAAAAATTGGTGCCGCTTATCTTCGATATCAAACGCTACGCCATCAACGACGGTCCTGGCATACGGACAACCATCTTCATGAAGGGCTGTCCGCTGCACTGCGTGTGGTGCCATAACCCCGAGAGTTGGAGTCCGGGGCGGCAAAAACTGTACAAGCAGTCGAAGTGCATCGGCTGTCAGACGTGTGTCGAAGTCTGTCCGCAACAGGCGCTCCTGCTGACTGCCGACGGCATCGTGCCTACCGGCAACGACTGCACCCTCTGCGGCAGATGTACCGATGAGTGTCCCACGAAGGCCCTGGAGATGTGCGGTCGTGAGTATGCTGACGATGAACTGATGGCAGAAATCGAGAAGGAACGCGTCATCATGGAGGACAGTGGCGGCGGTGTGACCCTCTGTGGCGGCGAGCCGCTGATGCACGGCGACTACACGCTGGCGCTGCTCTGCGAACTGGGACGGCGCGGACTGCACCGCACGGTGGACACCACCCTTTATGCCTCGGCGGAGACCGTCAGAGCTGTTGCCGCCGAGTGTGAGCTGCTGCTGGTCGACCTGAAGCTGATGGATAGCGATAAGCACCGCCGCTATACGGGTGTTGGCAATGAACTGATTCTACAAAATATCCGTCTGCTGGCCGGTCTCACGACACCGTTCTGGATGCGCATCCCGCTGATAGAGGGTGTTAACACCGATGAGGAAAATATCGAACTCACCGCCCGCTTCCTCGCCTCGCTGCAGCGTCCTCTGCAAGTCCACCTGCTGCCCTACCATGACGTGGGGCGCGACAAGCACTGCCGCATGTGGAGCCGCTATAATCCTGAGGCGATGCCTATGGCCGTGCCTGCCGAGGAGGTACAGCAGCGCTGTGCCCGGCAGCTGCAGTCCTATGGACTGAAAGTCGTCATCGGCGGCTAACGATAGAAAACACTACGAAACTATGAGTCATATCAGCCAACGTTTAGAAAAACTGAGAGAGGTGATGCAGCGCGAGCACCTCGCAGCGTTCATCTTCCCCAGTACCGACCCCCATCAGGGAGAGTATGTGCCCGACCATTGGAAGGGACGTGAATGGATTTCAGGCTTCAACGGGTCTGCCGGAACCGCCGTCGTCACCATGGACAGTGCGGCCCTGTGGACGGACAGCCGTTACTTCATCGCTGCCGAAGAGCAGTTGCGTGGCACGGAGTTCCAGCTGATGAAGCTGAAGATAGAGGGGACACCCACCATTGCCCAGTGGATACATTCCCAGTTATCCGCCTCACGGTCTCCGTCTACCGAGGTGGGCATCGACGGCACATGCAGTTCGGCCAACGCCGTGAAGGAGCTGATAGCCGACCTTCGTAACGAGGGCGGACTGACGCTGCGTACCAATCTGGACCCCCTGCGGCTGATATGGAACGACCGTCCGCCGATTCCCGATCATCCCGTAGAACTGTTTCCCCTGACATACGCCGGCGAGGGGGTGGGCTCTAAGATTGACCGCATCCGCAAGGCTCTACGCCAGCAGCATGCCGACGGTATGCTGATGGCGTCGCTCGATGATATCGCCTGGACGCTGAACCTGCGTGGTACTGATGTGCATTGTACGCCAGTGTTTGTCAGTTACCTGCTTCTGTCGTCCACCGCAGTCACCTTGTTCGTCAACCGGAAAAAGCTGACGCCAGAGGTGGAAGACTACCTGAGGGCAGAAGGCATCGGCATTGACGACTATGAGAATATCGGCCGTGGACTGAAAGACTATTTTGAGTATAATATCCTGTTGGACCCTGACGAGGTGAACTACACACTCTATCAGATGGTAAGAAACAAAGAGTTGTGGAGTGGGGGAGGAGCAAACCATATCGTTGAGGCTGAGTCGCCGGTGAAGCGCATGAAAACGGTGAAGAACGCGACGGAAATAGCGGGTTTTAGGTCGGCGATGCTGAAAGATGGCATCGCCCTGGTGAAGTTTCTGACGTGGCTCTCCGACTATATCGGGAAATCAGCTATCAGCACCCTTTCTGAGGTGTCCGTTGACAAGAAACTGACATCGCTGCGCGCCGAGCAGCCCTTGTTTCGCGATATCTCGTTCGACACCATTGCCGGCTATGGCACCCATGGCGCCATCGTCCATTACGAGCCGACGGCCGAGACGGACATCCCCTTGCAGCCGCATGGGCTGCTGCTCCTTGACAGCGGTGCTCAGTATATGGATGGTACGACAGACATCACCCGCACCATCGCCCTCGGACCGCTGACAGATGAGGAGAAGACAGTCTACACGCTGGTGCTGAAGGGCCACATACAGATAGAACTGTGTAAGTTTCCCAGCGGTGCCAGCGGCACTCAGATCGACATCCTGGCACGCAAGGACATGTGGCGCCAGGGGCTGAACTACCTGCATGGCACGGGCCATGGCGTAGGTACTTATCTCTCTGTGCATGAGGGACCTCATCAGTTCCGTATGGAGTGGAAGCCGGCCCCGCTGGTTGCCGGCATGACCATCACCGACGAGCCAGGCATCTATCTTGAGGGGCGTTGCGGCGCACGCACGGAGAACACGCTGCTCATTGTGCCTTACATGACGACGGAGTTTGGTGAGTTCCTCGGCTTTGAGCCGTTGACGCTCTGTCCTATTGACAAGACACCTATCATCGTCAGCATGCTGACGCAGGAGGAGCGACAGTGGCTTGACGACTACCACCGCATGGTCTACGACCGCTTGTCGCCCCATCTTGACGCCGCTGAACAGGCCTGGTTGCGTGATGCAACGGCTCCTTTGGCGTCGTGATAGTCTCCTGATAGTAAGAAAAATAGCTTTTTTTGCCTAAATATTTGGTCGTTCTGTAAAAAAGTCGTAACTTTGCAGCCGCTTTTCGTGACCCCTGGTCCGAAGCACTAAGTTTAACAATTAAAAATTAAAGCAAAAACAAAATGATTATCGTACCTGTAAAAGAAGGTGAGAACATCGAGAAGGCTCTCAAGAAGTTTAAGAGAAAGTTTGAAAAGACTGGTGTCGTGAAGGAACTCCGTCGCCGCCAGCAGTTCGACAAGCCCTCTGTTCTGAAGCGCCTGAAGATGGAGCACGCCATCTACGTACAGCAGCTCCGCACGAACGAGGAATAAAAAAGTTCCCCGAAAATTTGGTGGATTCAATAAATTTCCGTAAATTCGTTGCCGAAAATCGTAAATAGGTGAAAGCCGTGATGAAACAAGTTTCATAAATGGCCGAACCTGAACGATTTACCTTAAACTGAATGGCAACGCTTATGATGATCGACCAGTTCCTGAATTATCTGCGCTACGAGCGGAACAGAAGCCCTCGGACGGTGCAGTTATACGAAGAGAGTCTACGTGACTTTGAGACGTATATTCAGGGGGTGGACGATTGTCTTTCGTTGCAAACGGCAGATACAGATGTCGTAAGAGGCTGGGTAGAGCACCTGATGGACGAGGGCAAGAAAGCCACTACCGTCAACCTTGCGCTCAGTGGTGTCAGAACGTTCTACCGATACGCTCTGTCGCGGCATCTGGTGGCCAAGGATCCTGCTCATGCGGTAACCGGTCCTAAGAAGGACAAGCCGCTGCCGCAGTTTGTGCGTGAGAAGGATATGGACGAGCTGCTTGACGACCGGCATTGGGCAGACGATTATAAAGATGTACGTGCGCGTACCATTATTATTCTGTTCTATGAGACGGGTATCCGCCTGGCAGAGCTGGTAGGGCTTGATGACGAGGATGTCGATCTGGATGCCCTGCAGTTGAAGGTTACCGGCAAGCGCGACAAGCAGCGGGTGATACCCTTTGGTGAGGAGTTGGCCGCACTGTTGCAGCACTATCTGGAGCTGCGCGACCAGGAGGTAGAGCGGCAGACGACGGCTCTGTTCCTCAACAAGAGAGGCGAGCGCATCAGTCGCAGTCATGTTCAGGGCCTGGTACGCAGATATCTCTCAGAGGTAACTACGCTGAAGAAACGTTCGCCCCATGTGTTGAGGCATACCTTTGCCACAGCCATGCTGAACAACGGTGCCGGACTGGAAAGCGTGAAGAAGTTGCTGGGGCATGAAAGCCTTGAAACGACAGAGATCTACACGCACACCACGTTTGAGCAGTTGAAACGAGTTTACAATGAAGCCCATCCCAGGGCATAACCTTAATTAATAACTATTAAAAAATAGGAGGTAACTATGGAAATTAAGATTCAGTCGATTCACTTCGACGCCACCGAGAAGTTAGAGGCGTTCATCGAAAAGAAGGTCGCCAAGTTGGAAAAATCATTTGAAGACATACAGAAAGTAGAGGTGCAATTGAAAGTTGTGAAGCCTGCTACCGCCCAGAACAAGGAAGCGAGCCTGTCTGTGGCCGTCCCCGGCACCACCCTTTTTGTGGAGAAGACTACCGACTCATTTGAGGAAAGTATCGACCTCTGTGTCGACTCTATGAGGGCACAACTGCAGAAATTTAAGGAAAAATTGAGAAATTACTAAAAAAAACTCCGAAAAGTTTTGGTAATTCAAAAATAAGTCGTAACTTTGCAGCCGTTTTCCGACA